>CAMVPS010000159.1:0-2561 GCA_947169405.1 uncultured Bacteroidales bacterium | reverse complement strand
CTTCCTCGTCCAGATGGACATTGAAGTCTTCCTTGGTCATGCCCGGGGCGGCGAGCTCGAGCTCGTAGGCTTCGGGGGTTTCGATGACGTTGATGGCCGGCGCGGTGGCTTTCGGACGGTCCATCCAGTTGGTGTCGAAGAAATCGTTGAAGATGTCGGGCATCCAGTTGTTGTGTCTTGCAGGTAACATGGTTTCAGTCTCCTATGTTTAAGTTTAAATATTCTTTCTCTTGAAGCGCCCCGCTATTGAAGCGCGTTCGCCCCAAGAAAAGGCAAACCCGGTACCAAAGCCCGAAAGTGGACAAAATGGCAGATGTAACCGCCTAATTGTCAATAAGTTATGCCAAATTGGCATACTTTTGTCCATTTCGGGCAAAATCCGTATCTTTGTACACCGATGGAAGAAAGCAAACAGAACTGGTACGCCCTCAAGGTGTTCTTCGGGAAGGTCTTCGAGTACGAGGCCCGGCTCGGGGACATGGGCCTGGAGACCTACATCCCGGTCCGGAAGGACTTGCTCAAGGGCGAGGACCATATGCGCGCCATGCGCCGCCTCGCCACGCCGGACGACCGCCGGCGCGACAACCAGTTCGAGCAGGCGGGCCCGCTCATCTACAAGCGCGTCCCCGTCGTCTCTTCCTTGCTGTTCGTACGCGCGCCCAAGGGTCGGCTCAAGGAGATCGAGGACTGCATCAAGGAGAAGGGCTTCGTCTACAAGACGGCGGACCGCAAGACCGATGCGGTCATCCCCGACAAGCAGATGGCGATGTTCCAGCTGGTGTGCTCCTCCGGGGCCGAAGGCCTGGAGTTCTTTGCCGACGACGACCTCACCCGCTACAAGGCGGGCGACAAGGTGCGTGTATTGGAAGGCCCGCTCAAGGGCGCCGAGGGCTACATCAAGCGCATCCGGAAGGACCGCCGCCTGCTTGTGTCCATCGAAGGGTTCATCGCCGTGGCGACGTCCTTCATTCCGCCCCAGTTTCTGGAGAAAGTACCAGATTGAGCCAGTCGTAGAAGAAGCTGTAGGAGAACAGGAACAGCCCGCTGACCAGCAGCTTCCACCAGCCCGGCATCACCAGCAGCCAGAAGATCAGCATCAGCGGCGTCACGAAGAGTCGGATGACGAAGCGGATCGTGTTGTTCCACGCGTGGTCCTTCGCCCGCTTGCACAGGATTTCCGCCGCCACCCACATCGGCAGGCACAGAATGGCCGCGAGGAGGAAGAGGGGAGAGAGCAGCGCTGCGAGCGCGCGACGCGGCTTCCACGCGGGCTTCACCGCGTCCCACGCCGCCTGGTAGTTCTCATCGTCCGGAATATACGTGATCAGCGACTTGATCCGCTCGCCCAGTTCCTGCCGGAAAGCGTGGTAGGTCTCGTTCTCGGTGCAGTCCTCGTGGGCCTTCAGGAAGGCGTTCACGTCGATGGGCTCGCCGAAGGTCACGGTGTTGGGCCAACGGTAGCGGAAGAAGCTGCCGTTCTCGATGCCGGTGGGGACCACGTACGTCTGCCGCTTGGCGGCGCTGGCAAACGCGATGCGGGCGACGCCCTTGCCGATGGGCAGGAGCGAGTGCATCGGTCTGTGCCGGCCTTCGGGGAAGATGCAGAACGGGACGCCGTGGGCGAGGACCTCGTCCACCTCGGCGAAGGTTTCGATGTTCTTGAGCACGCTCTGCGCCCCGTCGCGGATGCGGGCCATCGGCACGATGCGGATGTACCGCAGGAACTTGGCGATCGCGGGCTTCTTGAAGATGTCGGCCCGGGCGCCGAAGACGGTGGGATCCTTCCGGGTGCGGAGGACGACCATCGCGTCCATCAGCGTGCTGGTATGGTTCGGGGCGATGATGACGGCCCCGTCCTTGGGCAGTTCGCCCTTCACCCGTGCCTTGTTGTAGCTGGCGCGGGTGTTCGGGTCGGCGAAGGCCCGGAGGAGGTTGTACCCGATGCTTTTATCCCAAATCTCAGACATGGCGGCGACTGAATAGTCCGGCGACGGTCAGGCCGGAAATGATATGCCAGATACCCCACCAGGCGGTGATGACGAGCATTCCGCCGTGGGGAGGGAAGTCCGCGAACAGGGGCGTGCCCAGCAGGAGCACGAGGCCCAGTCCGGAGTTCTGGATGCCCGTTTCGATGGTCAGGGTCTTGCGGTCCTTCTTGGGAACCTTGAAGATGGTGCCCACGCCGAAGCCGATGCCCAGGGCGAGGAGGTTGTGGATGAAGACCACGAGGAAGATGTACTTGACGCATTTCATGAAGGCGTCCAGGTTGCCGGCGAAGGAGAGGATGACCATCGCGATGAAGAAGAGGATGGACATCCACTGCAGGGGCTTCTTCAGGGCCTTGGCGACCTTGGGCAGGTACCGGGCGGTCAGGATGCCCGCCGCGAGCGGAATGCCCAGGAGGATGAAGATCGTCTTGAACACGTCCCAGAGCGGGATGGCCAGGGTCGGAACCTCGTGCGCGACGGGGGCGAAATGCAGGTAGGCGTTGCCCCAGAGCCAGAAGTTGAACGGGGTCATCAGGACGGCGAGGGCCGTGGAGATGGCGGTCAGGCTCACGG
>CAMVPS010000158.1:0-2586 GCA_947169405.1 uncultured Bacteroidales bacterium | reverse complement strand
GGGCGAGACCGGTGTTGTCGGCCGGGTCGTCCTTGCCGCCCGCGCGGACGGGCATGTAGGTCTGGATGCGGGGCTCGTCCTTGTTGACGGTCATATAGACGGTCAGGCCGTTCTTCAGGGTGTAGATTCTCGCGTCGAGCGGATCGCCCGGAGCGGTCTCATACTTGGGGCCGCAGGCCGCGGCCACGGCGGCGAGGGCCGCCAGGAGAAGGATTTTCTTCATATTCATATGCTTGTCACGGAACTACAAATATACAAATAAATCCGCAATCGCAGTTTTTAAAATAATTTTGTTGAAATTTTGCGAATAATTATTGTTTTTCAATAAATTCTTTCTATCTTTGCAATACAAACCTAATTTGTATCCTTTATGATTGCAACTTGGTGGGCCGATTTGAGCCCGGTCATGAAACTCCTGTGGAGCGTCACCCTTACCGCGACCCTCATCTTCGTCATCCAGACCGTGATGACCTTCCTCGGCGCCGACGCGGACGGCACGGACTTCGACATGGACGTGGACACGTCGATGGACGGGTCCGACCTGTCGAACATCGAGGGCGGGTCCAACCTGTACACGTTCCGCAATCTCGTCAATTTCTTTCTCGGCTTCGGATGGTCCGCCATCCTGCTCCAGCCCTCGGTGAAATCGACGGCCCTGCTGATCCTCGTCTCCGTGCTGGTGGGCGTCGCCCTCGTCGTCGCGGTGATGTACCTTTTCAAGTGGCTGAGTTCGATGCAGCAGAGCGGCAACATCAACGTATACAAGTCCGCCGTCGGCTGCCAGGGCAAGTGCTACCTCCGCATCCCGGCCGAACGCGGCGGGGAAGGGAAGGTCCAGATCACCATCCAGGGCGCCGTGCGCGAGTACAACGCCGTCACCGACGGCGACGAGATCAAGACCGGCGCCTCCGTCAAGGTCCTCGAGGCCGTCGACGCCAACACCCTTCTCGTCGAAGAACTGAACTCTTACATCATCTAAGCATATGGAACAGTTT
This sequence comes from uncultured Bacteroidales bacterium, assembly GCA_947169405.1. Lineage (GTDB taxonomy): Bacteria > Bacteroidota > Bacteroidia > Bacteroidales > UBA932 > Cryptobacteroides. The sequence goes on along the minus strand of CAMVPS010000158.1, from coordinate 1,591 downwards.
TATCTCATCCTCATCATTGTGGTGGTGCTCTTCGTGACGCTCGCCGCCATCCTGAAACGCTACCGCCGCTGCCCGTCCGACAAGATTCTTGTCATCTACGGTAAGACCGGCAAGAATGCGACCGGTTCCATCTCCTCCGCTCGCTGCATCCACGGCGGCGCCGCCTTCATCTGGCCTGTCTTCCAGGACTATGCCTTCCTGGACCTCAAGCCCATCTCCATCGAGTGCAACCTCACCAACGCCCTGTCCAAGCAGAACATCCGCGTCGACGTCCCCTGCCGCTTCACCGTGGGTATCTCCACCGAGCCGGACAACATGACCAACGCCGCCGAGCGTCTGCTGGGCCTCTCCGTGGACAGCATCCAGAACATCGCGACCGATATCCTCTTCGGCCAGCTCCGTCTCGTGATCGCGACGATGGACATCGAGGAGATCAATGCGGACCGCGACAAGTTCCTCGCCAACGTCTCCACGAACGTGGAGGCGGAACTCCGCAAGATCGGCCTGAAGCTCATCAACGTGAACGTCACCGATATCCGCGATGAATCCGGCTACATCGACGCCCTGGGTAAGGAAGCCGCCGCGAAGGCCATCAACGACGCGAAGAAGTCCGTGGCCGAGCAGAACCGCTTCGGTGAGATCGGTAAGGCCGAGGCCGACCGGGACAAGGACATCCGGATCGCCGAAACCACCCGTGACACCCGTATCAAGACCGCCGAGGCGAACGCCCTCGCCGTCGAGGGTGAAAACAACTCCAAGATCGCCATCGCGAACTCCAACGCGACCCGCCGCGAGAAGGAGGCCGAGGCCGACCGCGTGGCCGTCGCCGCCGAGAAGGTCCAGGCCGCGAAGGCCCTCGAGGAGGCCTACAAGTCCGAGCGCGACGCGGAACTCGCCCGTGCCGAACGCGAACAGGCCACCCAGAAGGCCAATGTCGTGGTCCCCGCCCAAATCGAGAAGGAGAAGGCCATCATCGACGCCGAAGCCGAGGCCGAGCAGATCCGCCGCAAGGCGAAGGGTGAGGCCGACGCCATCTACGCGAAGATGGACGCGCAGGCGCGCGGTGTCCTCGAGATTCTCACCAAGCAGGCGACCGGTTTCCAGCAGCTGGTCGGCGCCGCCCAGGGCGACGCCCAGAAGGCCGTCCTGATGATGATCGCCGACAAGCTCCCGGATCTGGTGAAGACGCAGGTCGAGGCCGTGAAGGGCATCAACATCGACAAGGTCACCGTCTGGGACACCGGCACCGGCACCGACGGGAAGACCGCCACGTCCAACTTCATCTCCGGTCTGATGAAATCCGTCCCCCCGCTGAACGACCTCTTCAACATGGCCGGAATGGAGCTGCCGAACTACCTGAAGGGCGCTGACAAGAAAGAGCCCGAGGTCCAGGAGGAGGTGAAATAATGCCCATCGTCATCAATATCGACGTCATGCTTGCCCGGAGGAAGATGTCCTCCGGCGAGCTGGCGGAGAAAGTGGGCATCACACCCGCGAACCTGTCCATCCTCAAGTGCGGCAAGGCGAAAGCCATCCGGATCACCACGATGGAAGCCATCTGCCGCGCCCTCGACTGCCAGCCGGGCGACAT
>CAMVPS010000157.1:0-2658 GCA_947169405.1 uncultured Bacteroidales bacterium | reverse complement strand
TCCTACTACCGGACCTTCGAGCGTCCGGTGTGCCTGAGCGAGGACGGCCGCTACTGGAGCGCCTTCGACAACCAGGTCCACGAGGACGGCGGCACGCCGTTCTACACGGACGACTGGATCTGGGACACCTACCGCGCCGCGCACCCGCTGCGCGTGGTGATGAACCCTTCCCTGGAGGAGGACATCCTCGCTTCCTTCGTCCGGATGGCGGAGCAGACCGGAAACGACTGGGCGCCGACCTTCCCGGAAGTGACCGGCGACTCCCGCCGGATGAACTCGAACCATACGGTGGCGACCTTCGCCGACGCCATCGTCAAGGGCCTGGACGTGGACAAGCAACGGGCCTTCGAAATCTGCCGGAAGGCGCTGCTGGAGAAGACCTTGGCCCCTTGGTGCGGGAATCCGGCGGGCTGGATCGACCAGTTCTTCTGGCACAACGGCTACATCCCGGCGCTCCGGCCGGGCGAGCCGGAGACGGACCCCAACGTCCATTCCTTCGAGAAGCGCCAGCCGGTCGCCGTCACCCTGGGCACCGCCTATGATTCCTGGTGCATGAGCGTGATCGCCGATGCGGTGAAGCAGTACCCGGAAGGAGTCGCTTTCCGCAAGGCCGCGCAGTTCTACCGCAACCTGTACAACGGGACGACGGGCTTCTTCCACCCCAAGGACAAGGACGGGAACTTCATTGAGCCGCTGGACTACAGCTTCTCCGGCGGGATGGGCGCCCGCGAGTACTACGGCGAGAACAACGCCTGGGTGTACCGCTGGGACGTCCAGCAGGACATTCCCGGCCTGATCACCCTGATGGGCGGCCCCGACGCCTTCATCAAGAAGCTGGACGAGACCTTCTCCACGCCGCTGGGGCGGTCCAAGTATGAATTCTACGCGATGCTGCCGGACCATACCGGCAACGTGGGCCAGTTCTCGATGGCCAACGAGCCTTCGCTCCACATCCCGTACCTGTATGACTATGCGGGAGCGCCGTGGAAGACGCAGAAACGGATCCGCCAGCTCCTCCGCACCTGGTTCCGGGACGACCTGATGGGCGTTCCCGGCGACGAGGACGGCGGCGGGATGACCTCCTTCGTGGTCTGGTCCTGCCTGGGCCTGTATCCGGTCACGCCCGGATCGGCCGAATATGCCGTCGGCAGTCCGGTGTTCCCGGAGGCCGTGGTGCATCTTCCCGGCGGGAAGACTTTCGAAATCGTCGCCAAGGGTGCGTCCGAGGACAATAAATACATCCAGTCCGCCACTTTGAACGGGGAGCCGCTTACGCGGCCCTTCCTGAGCCACGATGAGGTGGTCAAAGGCGGGAAACTGGTGTTCGTGATGGGCGACCAGCCCAACAAAGACTGGGGAATATGAGAAACTGTCTGTTTGTCGCTGCCGCGGCGGCCCTGCTGCTGAGCGGCTGCGCCGGGCCGGTCCGCAAGACGGCCCACGGGTTCCGGACCGACGGGCCCGCCGCCCGTTTTGAAGTCGTATGCTACGCCCCGGACATCATCCAGGTGGTGAAAGCCCCCTTGTACGGCGAAGTGGACACCGCGCCGACGGCCTCTGTCTCGATGAAGCCCGGGAAGGTCCGTTTCGACCTGGAGACGCTGGATGACGGAACCGTCCGCCTGACCACCGAGTCGCTCCGGGTGGACCTGGATCCGGTGAAGGCCGTCTATTCCTTCTATCGTCCGGACGGGACGCTGCTGCTGCAGGAGCAGCCGGAGGCGGTTTCCCACGAGGAAATCTACCAGGGCTTCCTGCTGGAGCCGGGCGAGGCCGTCTACGGCCTGGGCCAGCACCGGGGCGGCGGCCTGGACCAGCGGCGGAAGAACTACCACCTGGAGAATGTCAATATGGAGATCGCCATCCCGCTCTTCCATTCCGTGAAGGGATACGCCGTCTATTGGGACAATTATTCCCCGACAGAGTTCCGGAGCGGCGAGGAGGGGGTGTCCTTCTCGTCGGAGGCCGGGAAGAACTGCTCGTATTTCTTCCTGGGCGGCGGCAGCGGCGATGCGGTGGTGCGGAACATCCGCGCCCTGACCGGCCGGGCGCCGATGAACCCGCTCTGGCAGTACGGCTTCCTGCAGTCCAGGGAACGCTATGGCTCGGCGGAGGAACTGGTCTCCGTCGTCAAGAAGTACCGCGAGCTGCAGATACCGCTGGACGGCATCGTCCAGGACTGGCAGTACTGGGGGGACAACGCCCATTGGAACGCCGTGGAGTTCCTGAATCCGGCCTATCCGGACCCGAAGGGGATGATGGACGAGATCCATTCCCTCCACGCCCACGCCCTCATTTCCGTGTGGCCGTCCTTCGGCCCGGAATCGAACATTTTCCAGGAGCTGCAGGCGGAGAACCTGCTGCTGGGCCAGAGCACGTTCCCGCAGGGGAACGGGGTCCGGGTCTACGACCCCTGGAACCCCCGCGCCCGGGAGATCTTCTGGAACTATATGGAAAAGAACCTCTGGTCGGCCGGGGTCGACGGCTGGTGGCTGGACGCCACGGAGCCGGAGCACCAGCCGGTCCGTCCGGAGGACTACGACTACCGTTCCCCGGAAGGAACCTACCGCGAGATGCGGAATTCCTTCCCGCTGTATACCGTGGGCGGCGTGTATGACCACCAGCGGGCGCTCACGTCCGACCGCCGCGTCTCCATCC
>CAMVPS010000156.1:0-2689 GCA_947169405.1 uncultured Bacteroidales bacterium | reverse complement strand
AGCTGGTGCAGGCTGCGGGCGACGAGCTCCTTGCCGGACCCGTTGGGGCCGGTGATGAGGACACTGGCGTCGGTGGGGGCGACCTTGTCGATCATCTCGCGGATGTGCCGCATGCCCTCGGACTGGCCCACCATCTCCTGCCCGTAGACCTTCTTCTTGAGGATCTTGGTCTGGGTGACGAGGTTCGCCTTGTCGGTGGCGTTCTTGAGGGTGATGAGGATGCGGTTCAGGTCCAGGGGCTTGCCGATGAAGTCAAACGCGCCCTTCTTGATGCAGTCGACGGCCGTGTCGATGTCGGCGTGGCCGGAGATCATGATGACCGGGGTCTCGACCCCGTCGGCAATGAGCTTCTGGAGGACTTCCGTGCCGTCCATGCCGGGCATCTTGATGTCGCAGAAGATGGCATCATACTTCTCCTTTTCCGCCATTTCACAGGCGTCGGCGCCGTTTTCGGCCGTGTCCACCTGGTAATCTTCCATCTCCAGGATCTCCTTGAGGGAGCCGCGGATGGAGCGCTCGTCGTCAACAATCAGAATCTTCATACTCGAAACATTTATGCAAATATACGGACTTTTTTACTACATTTGTAAGGCCGGTTCAACGAAACGGCCTTACAAATACGATTATGAACGTTCCTGATATCATCATCGCCGTGGACGGCTTCTCGGCCACCGGCAAGAGCACCTTCGCGAAAATGGTCGCGAAGGAATTCGGATTCCTGTACCTGGACAGCGGCGCGATGTACCGCGGCGTCACCCTCTTCTCCATGGAGAACGGGATGATCGCGGAGGACGGAGCCATCGACGAAGCGGCCCTGAAGGCCGTCGTGGAGGATCTCGACCTGCACTTCCGCAACATCGACGGAAAAACCTGCCTGTACCTCGGCGAACGTTGCATCGAAACGGAGATCCGCACCCTCGCGGTGTCCTCGCACGTGAGTCCCGTGTCGGCCATCCCGTTCGTGCGGAACTATGTCGACGCCCGCCTGCGCGCCTTCTCCGAGGGCGGCCGCGTCATCATGGACGGCCGCGACATCGGCACCACCGTGTTCCCGAACGCGGAACTGAAGGTCTTCATGACCGCCGATGCGCAGGTCCGCGCCCAGCGCCGCTATGACGAGATGGTGGAGAAGGGCGAAAACCCCGTCTTCGAGGACGTCGTCAAGAACCTCGCGGAACGCGACTATATCGACTCCCACCGGGAAACCTCGCCCCTGCGGCAGCCGGAGGATGCCTTTGTTATGGACAATACCCACATGACCCTGCACGAGGAACTCGTCTGGTGCCTGGGCGTCATCCAGGGCAAGTTCGGCATCCTCGAGGCCCCGGCCCTGTCATGGTAACGGTCGAAACCGACAGCCGGTCCGGCTTCTGCGGCGGCGTCATCCGCGCCATTTCCCAGGCGGAGCGCTTCCTGCAGGAAAGCGACCACCTCTATTCCCTCGGTGCCATTGTCCACAACGAAGCCGAGCTCGACCGCCTCGGGGCGGAAGGGCTCCGGACGGTCGCGTCCATCCCGGACGTCCCGCAAGGCGAGACCGTCCTGATCCGGGCCCACGGCGAGCCGCCATCCACATACGCCGCCGCCCGCCGCCGCGGCCTCACGGTCATCGACTGCACCTGCCCGGTGGTGCTCAAGCTCCAGGAACACATCCGCGAAGCCTACGTCCGCCTGCACGCGGACGGGCGGCGCGGAACGCTGCTCATCTTCGGGAAAATCGGCCACGCCGAGGTCCTGGGCCTGCTGGGCCAGGTGGACGGCGACGCCATCGTAGTGGAGAACCGGGCGATGTTGGAGGAGGTCCTCCCCCGCATCGACTTCTCCCAGCCCGTCGAGATCTTCTCCCAGACCACCAAAAGCCCCTCCGAATACGCCGAGATCTGCGACCGGGTGCGTTCCCTCACCGAGGACGTGACGGTCCACGACACTATCTGCGCGCAGGTGGCGAACCGCCACGAGCACCTGGCCGACTTCGCCCGCACCCACGACCTCATCCTTTTCGTCGCCGGCGAATCCAGCTCCAACGGCCGCGTCCTCTTCGACCTGTGCCACCGTGAGAATCCGCGCTCCTACCGCATCGGCGCCCCCGCCGACATCGACCCCGCCTGGGTCCGCGACGGCGACCGCGTGGGCGTCTGCGGCGCCACCTCCACGCCCCAGTGGCTTTTGGAGATGGTCGCGAGAGCCGTGCGGAAGCTTTAGTTCCAAACCCATAGAAACAATAGAGGCGGGTCTTGCGACTCGCCTTTATCGTACCTTATAACTAACCAACTTTAAACTAACCGGGTTAGTATGATGCAAGGGGTGTGCCAAACTATTCGGCGGGCTCCGGATTATCGACAGATTCCTTCGCTTCGCTCGGAATGACAGCGGGCTCTTCGCTCGGAATGACAGCGGGCTCTTCGCTCGGTGCAGCGGGGGCTTCGGCGGCAACCTTGGCAGCGGCTTCAGCGGCAGCATTGGCGGTGGCTTCGGCCTCCGCTTCGCGGCGGGCGCGCTCGACGGAGACGGAGCGCTTGAGCCGGAAGCCCGAACCGAGGTACTTCGTGCGGACGTCCTCGTCGGCGGCCAGCTCTTCCGGGGTGCCCTCCTGGAGAATCGTGCCTTCATACAGGAGGTAAGCTCGGTCCGTGATGGCGAGGGTCTCGCCCACGTTGTGGTCCGTGATGATGACGCCGATGTTGCGGTA
>CAMVPS010000155.1:0-2689 GCA_947169405.1 uncultured Bacteroidales bacterium | reverse complement strand
CACGAGCGCAAGGGCGGTGTAAAGGAGTTTTCTCATCATTCGGGAACGACGATTTTCTTGACTTCGGAGAGGTTCCAGCTGGTGTAGGTGTCATTCACCTGCACGCCCATCCGCACCCAGTAGGTGTAGCCGGCCTTCAGCTGAATCTTGAGGCTGTACGGCGCCACGGTCTGGTTGCCGTCGGCATCGCCGATCGCCGGCCACATCTTGCGGAGGTTGATCCGGTTCGCATCGTTGTAGTAGTAGTCGATGTGGTTGCCGGGGCCGCAGTGGATGTTGTTGTTGATGAACGGGCGGATTTCGCGGATCTGCGGGAGGCCGTCCGTCACCGGGGCCTGCAGGCGGCAGGTCAGGGTGAGCTCGGTGCCCTCGAGCGTCGCGTCGAAATCGACCACGTGCAGGTACGGGATCACCTCGAAGTCCTGGACGGTGCCGGCCTTGCCGATCGCCACGTTGTACGTGGTGTCGCACGGCCACCAGGCGCCGTCGCGGGGCAGCATGTCATAGGTGCCGGAGAACAGCTTGTCGTTGTAGTAGGTACCGTCTTCCTTGATGGCCAGGTCCTGCGGATTGGGATGCTCCGAATAGCTCATCTCCCAGATGCGGATATGGCTCACACCCTGGTCCAGGAGCATCGGCTGACCGGTGGTCCTGTCGATGATCTTGCCCTGGATTTTCGCGGACGGGGCCTCGAAGTTGTCGATCTTCATGCAGGAGACCGGCCCAAGGAGCACCGCGCAGGCGAGCAGTATAGGAAATAAATGCTTCATACTCATTCAGATGTTAAATCAATAACCGTCGTTGCGCACGAGCTTGGGATTCTTGTTGATCTCGCCGCCCGGGATGGCCTCGTAGTAGTTGCGCTTGTCGAAGGACAGGCGACGGCCATAGACCTCCACTTCGTTGAGGAAGATGTACTTGTCCTCATTGAGGACCTTGTACGGCATCAGGGTGCGCGGCCAGTAGTTGGACGCGAGGATGCTGTGGGCGGTGCGCCAGCGGCGCTGGTCCCACTCTCCCTGGTTCTCGATGCAGAGTTCGCGGCGGCGCTCGTCACGGATGTACTGGAGGTTCTCGTCCAGCGGGAAGCCGTAGAGTTCCTCGCCGATGTCGGCGGGACTGGCCACCATCTCGTGACGGTGGGCGCCCGCGCGGTCGCGGATCTCGTTCACGTGCTCGAAGGCCTCGGCCTTGAGAGCGTCGTTCCCGGTCTCGAGGCCCAGCTCATACGCGGCCTCGGCCCAGTCCATCAGGATCTCGCCATAGCGGAAGACCTTCCAGCTCTGGGTGCTCTGGTGGAGCTGCCGCGTGGCGGGATCGGCCTTGTAGTTCATGTACTTGCGGACGAAGATGCCGGTGGTGGAGAAGCCTTCGTCGCCGTTGCGCTTGATGCCGTTGACACCGGTGATCTTCACGTTGCCGAAGCCGCCCACGTCCTGGGTCTTGCCCGGGTCCTGGAGCTTGATGCAGTTCGGCGCCACGAAGTTGTTGTCCTCCGGGGTCAGGTCGGCCGCCTTGGCGGCGAGGGTGGTGAACACGCCCTGCTGGATGTCCAGCTTGGTGCCGGAGACGGGCTCCACCATGCCGGAGAAGAAGAAGTTCGCGCGGCAGCGCGGCTCCATCTCGTCGGTGTTCCAGAAGTCGTCGTAGGAGTCGAAGCGGACGGGATAGCCGTCGGCGTCGACGATGGCCGGCGTCTCGTACAGGCTCACGAGGTCCCAGGTGGCGTGGATGGCGGCACCCACGCTCTGGGCCATGCCGGTTCCCTTCGGGAGCACCATGTCGTCATAGGAGCTGTACAGGGAGGAGTTCCACGGAACCACGGTGTTCGGGGTGCCGAAGGTCTTGACGAAGATGTCCTCTTCGCCGGCGAGATCCTCGATGAAGATCTCGGTGTAGGCCTTCTCCTTGTCGGCGCCGGTGTGGAGCTTGAAGCCCGCGTCGTGCAGGAACTTGCAGGCGTCGTAGGCGTACTGGAAGAACTCCTTCGCATCGGCCGGGTCCATCCCCATCAGGCCCGCGTCGGTCGCGGGGCCGGTGATGCCCGTGTACTGGTTGTACTTCGCGACGCAGCCCGCCCAGAGCATCGCCTTGGCCATCAGGGCCGCGGCGGAATAGCGGTTGCCCCGGTACACCTCGGACTTGTCGGAGGCGCCGTTGTCCATCGCGAACTTGAGGTCCTCGTAGATGAACTTCCAGGTGTCATACTCGGTGGCGCGGGTGACCTGCAGCTCTTCCATCGGCGCGGTCGGATCCTGGACCTTGTCCACGATCGGGACGCCGCCGTAGCGCTTCGCCATCGCGAAATAGAAGTATGCGCGGATGAAACGGGCCTCGGCCATCAGCTCCTCATAGCGGTCGGCCGTCCAGGCGTCCTGATACTCGGGAAGCTTGTCGATCATCACGTTGATCTCACGGACGCGGTCGTAGGGCCAGTAGCCCCACTGGCCGGCGGTGTCGCCGTTGCCGCGGCCCGTGGTCTCGTAGCAGATGGTGGAGCCGTAGCCCTTCAGGGCCTCCCAGACATTGCCCCGGTGATAGCCGCCGGCGTTCATCGTGGAGTAGCCCTTGTCGTTATCGGCATATTTGTAGCAGAAATCCTCGATGGGCAGGTCGTTGTACAGACCCGAAAGATACTTGCGGACACCGAATTCGGAACTGAACAGCGTTCCGTCATCCAGCATGCCCT
>CAMVPS010000154.1:0-2777 GCA_947169405.1 uncultured Bacteroidales bacterium | reverse complement strand
AATAAAGTTTACAGTTTTACATCATTCAGTGTAAACCTATTTCAGGACAAGTCACATGCTGCTTCGTCTAACCATACCGGAGGAAGACCCCCGGACCCCCTGCGTCGCTTCGCTCCGAATCACTGTGGTATTTGGTTGTTTTGCGTATCTTTGTGTCATGGACATGGACATTCAACAAATCATCGAGATTGTCCGGGAGGCGGGGACGCTGATGGACCGGACGGGTGGGTTCGAGGTGCACGACAAGGGGGCCCGGGAGAACATCGTGACATCGTCGGACGTGGCGGTGCAGCATTTCCTGACGCGGAAGCTGTCGGCGCTGCTGCCCGGGAGCGGGTTCCTGTGCGAGGAGGAGGATTTCGCCGATACGGCCCACGAGGCCGTGTGGATCATCGATCCCATCGACGGGACGGCCAATTACGCCCGCGGGAACGAAAACTGCTGCATCAGCGTGGCGCTGGTGCGGGGCGGCGAGCTGGCCATGGGCGTTGTTTACAGCCCTTGGCGGGGCGAGCTTTATTCGGCCGAGAAGGGTCGCGGAGCCTTCTGCAATGGAAAACCCATCCATGTGTCGGACCGGACCTATGAGCGGGGCCTCCTTTTCACGGCGATGTCCACGTACCGGAAGGACCTGGCCCGCAGTTGCAGCGACATCATCTACGACGTGTATATGGAATGCAACGATGTGCGCCGGACCGGCTCCGCCGCCGTCGAGCTGTGCCTGATGGCCGCCGGCTTCGCGGAGCTCTACTTCGAGATGCGGCTGATGCCGTGGGATTACGCGGCGGCGAGCCTCATCCTGCTGGAGGCGGGCGGCGCCGCCTGCGACTTCACGGGCACCTTCCCTTCGCTGTACAAGCCGTCGATGTTCATCGCCGCGAACACGCGCGAGCATGGCGAGCGCCTCCTGGCAGTCGTTCACAAGCATCTGGATCAAGTGCCTTATTGACCTTGTCCCGCGTCATCTTCCATATCGACGTGAACTCCGCCTTCCTCAGCTGGACGGCGGTGAAGCTCGTGCAGGAAGGAGGGCAGGACATCCGGCTGGTGCCGTCGGTCGTGTCCGGGGACCCGAGCGACCGGCGGAGCATCATCGCGGCCGCGTCGATGCCCGCCAAGAAGCTGGGCATCCGGGCGGCGATGCCGGTGACGATGGCGCTGCGGAAGTGCCCGCAGCTGGTCATCGTCCGCGGCGACTGGGAATGGTACAAGCGCTGTTCCGAGGGGTTCATCGCCATCTGCCGGAGCTATTCCCCGGTGCTGCAGCAGTTTTCCATCGACGAGTGCTTCCTGGACATGAGCCTCCGGTGCGGGGACCGCGACCCTGTGGACCTCGCCACCCGCCTCAAGGACGAGGTCAAGTCCCGCCTGGGGTTCACGGTCAATGTCGGGGTGGGCCCGAACAAGCTCCTGGCGAAAATGGCCTCGGACTTCGAGAAGCCGGACAAGGTCCATACCCTCTGGGAGAGCGAAATCCGCGAGAAGATGTGGCCCCTGGGCGTGCGCGACCTCCTCTGGGTCGGCAAGAAGACCGAGGAGCGGCTCGTCGCCTACGGCATCCATACGATCGGGAACCTGGCTCGCCTGAGCGTGGGCCAGCTCACCCGCATCGTGGGCCAGAAATTCGCCCAGCAGCTGCACGAGAATGCGAACGGCCGGGACGACTCCCCGGTGGAAACGGAAATCCAGGAAGCCAAGAGCTACAGCGCGGAGCGGACCTTCGCCAAAGACCTCTCCGACCCGAAGGACATCGACCGGGCCCTCTTCAACGTGGCCTGCATCGTCGCCCACCGCATCCGCCGCGACGGCTTCCGCGCCTCGACCGTGTCGATGTTCGTCAAGTACACCGACTTCACCGTCGCCCAGAAGCAATGCCAGACCGGCCAGCCCACGGACATCACGGCCGTCATCCTGAACGAAGCCCGGCGGATGCTCGCCGAAGTCTGGGACGGCGTGACACCCCTCCGTCAGGTGGGCCTCGGCGTCTCCAAGCTCACCCACGAGACCGTGGAGCAAATGTCCCTCTTCGAGGACCCGAAGATGGAATACTACCGCGAATGGGACCGCCAATACGATGCCGCCCGCGCCCAATCCGAAGACGCCCGCCTCCTCGCCTACGAGCGGAAGAACCCTTCCGACCCCGAGGTTGCAAATGTGGATGGGAAAGCGTATCTTTGTGATGCTGACCACTTGAGTAAGAACAATTTACAGGATACAGATGAAACGGATTGATTTCAAAGTCGGAATCGTCGGGGCCGGGTGGATCGCCGCGAAGGCGGCGGAGACGCTCAACGGGCTCGAGGGATTCCGGCCGTATGTGATCGGATCGAGGTCGCTGGAGAAGGCGCAGGCTTTTGCCGACAAATGGGGCATCGAGCGCGCCTACGGGTCGTACTCGGAAGTGATTGACGACCCGGAGGTGGACCTCCTCTATGTGGCGACGCCGCATTCGCACCATTTCGAAGTGACGAAGGAGGCTTTGGAGAAGGGGAAGCCGTGTCTCGTGGAGAAAGCGTTCATGGCCAACAAGGCGCAGGCGCAGGTGATTGTCGATTTGGCCCGCCGCAAGAAGGTGTTCCTCGCCGAGGCCATCTGGACGCGGTACCAGCCTGCCCTGCAGATGGTACGGAAGCTCATCCGGGAAGGGCGCATCGGCAAGCCGCAGCTCGTGACGGCCACCCTCGGGTACAGCATGGGGGAGAAGGAGCGGATTTTCCGGGCCGACCTGTGCGGCGGCGCGCTGCTGGACCTCGGCGTGTACTGCCTGAACTTCGTGC
>CAMVPS010000153.1:0-2835 GCA_947169405.1 uncultured Bacteroidales bacterium | reverse complement strand
GAGGACTGCGGCCAGATGTCGGCCTGGTACGTGCTCGCTTCCCTCGGCCTGTATCCCGTCTGCCCCGGCTCCGGCGAGTATGTCCTGACGGCGCCGCTTTTCAGCGAGTCCGTCATCCGGCTCGCGAACGGAAAGACCTTGACGATCCGGGCGGACAATCCCAAGCGGCCCTACATCGCGGGGGTGGAGCTGAACGGGAAACCGGTGGACCGGAACTGGCTCACCTATGACGAAATCATGGGCGGCGGCGAACTCTCGTTCAAACTGTCCGCGAAGCCCGTGCCCGAACGGGAAGGCCTGCCCGCACCTTATTCCCTCACGACGGAACCCTTCGTCTGCCCGCCGGCCATCCAGGGCGACCTGGTCCTGTTCGAGAAAGATGCGGAGGTGGCGCTCTCCTGCCGGACGGCGGGGGCGGTCATTCGCTACACGCTCGACGGGACCGAGCCCACGGAAGCCAGCCCGCTGTATGAAGGACCTTTCCGCATCGACGCTTCGTGCACCATCCGCGCCCGCGCTTTCAGGGACGGCCTCCAGCCGTCTCCGGCCGTCAGCCGCACGGCGCACAAGCTTTTCTACCAGCCGACGACGGACCGGAGCGGCCTGAAGCCCGGTTGCCGCTATACCTACCATGAAGCGAACTTCAAGCGCATCTCCCAGGTGGAGCCCGACCCGGCCGAAGCGGCCGGGACGATGCGGGAGCCGTCCATCGCCGGCGCCCCGGCCGCGGACCATTTCGCCTATCTCTTCTTCGGCTACCTCGATGTCCCGGCGGACGGAATCTGGTCCTTCGCGCTCCGCAATGACGACGGCAGCGCCCTCTGGATCGACGGGATCTGCGTGGTGGACAACGACGGCATCCACGATTCCGCCGAGGCCGAGGGAACCATCCCGCTGGGGAAAGGCCTGCACTTCTACAAGCTGGTGTACTTCGATGACGAGGGCGGCCAGGAACTGTCCTGGTCCTGGAAAGCGCCCGGTGCGGCCGCCTATGCGCCCGTTCCTGCGAATAGACTGTATTTCAAATAGATACGGAATGAGAAGAAGACTATTCATCCTGGCAGTTCTTTTGGCAGGTCTTGTTTCATGCAGGCCTGCCGCTCCCAAATACCAGGATCGGACCCTCCCCGCCGAGGAGCGCGTGGCGGACCTGATGAAGCGGATGTCCGTGGAGGAGAAAGTGGCGCAGATCAGCGCCCAGCTCCTGTTCTCGGATGAATTCTACGAGAAGCGCGACTATGCGGTCGGCCACGTCCGGAACGTGGGTCATTTCCTGGCCCATGCGGCGCCGGAGACCGTGGCGAAAGCCATCAACGAGGACACGCAGAAGTCCATGGAGGCAAGCCGCTGGGGCATTCCCGTGCTGCAGCACGGCGAGGCCCTGCATGGCGCCCAATGGGGCGATGCAACCTGCTTCCCGCAGAGCATCGCGATGGGCGCGACCTTCGACGAGGACCTGTATTACCGGGTGGGACAAGTGGTGGCGGAGGAACTCCGTGCCGTGGGCGTCCGGCAGGTGTATGCCCCGGTCATCAACATTACGCGTGACCAGCGCTGGGGCCGAGGGCAGGAAAGCTACGGCGAAGATGTCCTGTTGAACTCCCGGATGGGCGTCGCCTATGTGAAAGCCCTGCAGGAGGGCGGTGTGGTGGCTACGCCCAAGCATTTCGTGGACAATTACGGTGAAGGCGGGCATGATTCCTTCGCTTCCGTCACTTCGTGGCGCGAGCTTCGGGAAGTGTACTTGGAGCCCTTCCGGGCCTGTTTCCAGGAAGGCGGCGCCCTCAGTACGATGTCGTCCTACAACACCGTGGACGGTGTCCCGTCCAGCTGCAACCCCATGCTGCTCAAGGACATCCTGAAGGACGAATGGGGCTTCCCGGGCTATGTGGTCTCCGACTACGGCGCCGTGGATATCGTCTGTGAGCATCAGTTCCAGGCGGCCACTCCTGAAGATGCACTGGCCCGCTGTCTGGAAAACGGCCTGGATATCCAGCTGGCTACGACGAACCGCCGGCTGATCGACCTGGTCAAGGAAGGGAAGGTCTCCCGGAAGACACTGGACGAAGCCGTCCGGCGTATTCTGACGGTCAAGTTCCGGCTGGGCCTTTTCGATGAACCGCTTGTGGACGCGGAGAAAGCGAATTCCATCGTCCGGAGCCCGGAACACCGCGAACTCGCGTACGAGAGCGCCTGCAAGGCCATGACGCTGCTCAAGAACGACGGCATCCTGCCGCTCAAAGGCGTCCGGCGGATCGGCCTGTTCGGTCCGGCGGCGGACCAGGTGAACCTCGGCGACTACAGCGGGGGCTACGCCGGCTGGGGCGGGGAAGGCGCCATCTCGCCGTACGAGGGCCTGAAACAGGCCTTCGACGGAGAAGTACTGCTCGGCCGCGGCCAGGACGTCTCCGCGCTCGCGCGCCGATGCGACGTCCTCCTGTTCTTCCCCTCCATCCGGGAGGAGGAGGGGAGCGACCGCAGCAGTTTCCGCCTGCCGGCGGCCCATGAGCCCGCCCGCCGCGAGGAAAACGGGACTGTCATCATCGCGACGCAGCAGGAGCAGCGTATCACCATCGATCAGGAGAAGATGGTCCGCGACCTGATCGCCACCGGCAAGCCTGTGGTCGTGGTCCTGCATAACGGGGCGGTCATCGAGATCTCCGACTGGGTCGATGGCGCCGCGGCCGTGCTGGAAGCCTGGTATTCCGGTGAACAGGGCGGCCGGGCCGTCGCCGATGTCCTGACTGGACGCCGGAACCCTGGCGGACGCCTGCCCTTCAGCTGGGTGCGTTCCATCGGCCAGAACCCTTACTACTATTCCATCAAGCCCAGCGG
>CAMVPS010000152.1:0-2866 GCA_947169405.1 uncultured Bacteroidales bacterium | reverse complement strand
GCATAGTCGAATTCCGCGGCCTGGCCGATCACGATCGGGCCGGAACCGATGACCATCACTTTCTTGATATCCGTTCTCCTAGGCATGGTGCTGCTCCTCCATCATTTGAATGAATTTGTCGAAAAGATACACGTAATCCTGCGGGCCCGGGGCGGACTCCAGGTGGAACTGGACGCCCGAGACCTTGTCCTCCTTGTTCTCGAATCCCAGCACGTAGCCTTCGGGGACCAGGACGTGCGTGGGGGTGAGGCCGGTTCCCTCGACGGTGTCGAACCGGTAGGTCTGGTTCAGGACGGCGATGTTGATGCGGCCGGACGCAAGGTCGCGGACGGGGTAGTCGCCGTGCTTGCCGCAGCCCATCGGCACGAGCTTCGCGCCGTAGCACAGGCCGATGGCTTCCATGCCGAGGCCGATGCCGAACACCGGGACGCGTCCCTTCAGCTCCTGCACCAGGGCGAGGATCTCCGGGGCCTCCAGGGCCGAAACCGGTCCGTTGGAGAGCAGGACGCCGTCCGGGTTGAAGGCGAGGATGTCCTTCGCGGGCGTGTTGAACGGGACGATGGTCACGTTGCAACCGCGTTCCTTGAGCCGGGAGAGGATGCTCTGCTTGATGCCGCAGTCCACCGCCACGACGTGGTACAGGTGGTTGGAGGTGCGGGTGACCCAGCGCTTGCGGCAGCCCACGCGGCGGACAAGGTCCGTCGGGCGCGGCGTGGCCGCGATGAGGGCGAGGGCCTCCTCCTTGGGCATGTCCGCTTCCACGATGGCGGCCATGGGCCGGCCCGTGTCGCGGATGATCTTGGTGAGCATCCGGGTGTCCACCCCGCTCAGGCAGGGGATTCCGTGCTCTTCCAGTTCCTCTTCCAGGGTCTTGGTGTACCGGAAGTTGCTCGGGGTGTCGCAGCATTCCCGGACCACCAGGCCGCCGATGTCCGTGCCGTGGGACTCGAAGTCCTCGTCCGTGATTCCGTAGTTGCCGATCAGGGGATAGGTCATCACGACGATCTGCTCAGCGTAGGAGGGATCGGAAATGATCTCCTGATAGCCGACGACCGAGGTGTTGAAGACGATTTCGCAGACTTTGCGGCAGTCCGCCCCGAACCCCGTTCCGTAGAACTCCTGTCCGGTTTCCAGCACCAGTTTCTTTGCGGGTCTGATCATTTTGTCAAGTTGTTATATACTGTTTTTCCATTCATGACGGTCCTGAGGATCTTTCCGTACACCTCCCAGCCCTCGAACGGCGTCGCTCGGCCCATCGAGGCGAATTCGGCGCTGCGGATGATCCAGGGGGTGTCCAGGTCCACTTCCACCCAATCCTCGGGCGCTTCCGGGAGCCGGAAGATGCGGCGCGGCGCCGTGGACAGGACTTCCACGAGGCGGTCCAGGCTGATGCGGCCGGTCTTCACCAGGCGGGTGTAGAGCACCGGGAATGCGGTTTCCAGGCCCACGATGCCCATCGCGCTGCCCGCGAGGCCCTTGGATTTCTCCTCGGCCGAGTGGGGCGCGTGGTCCGTCGCGACGACGTCGATGGTTCCGTCCGCCAGCCCTTCGATCAGAGCCTCCCGGTCCTCGGCGGACCGCAGTGGGGGATTCATCTTGAAGCGTCCGTCCTCCTGGAGGTCGTCCTCGCAGAGAGTGAGGTAGTGGGGACCGGTTTCGCAGGTCACTTTCACGCCGCTTTTCTTGGCCTGTCGGATGATGTCCACGCTTTCGGCCGTGGAGATGTGGCAGACGTGGTACCGGCATCCGGTCTCGGCGGCCAGCTCCAAGTCCCGGGCGATCTGCCCCCATTCGCTCTCGGAGCAGATCCCTTTATGTCCGTGTTCGCGGCAGTAACGGCCGTCGTGGATATAGCCTCCGTGCAGGAGGGTGTTGTCTTCGCAATGGGCGGCGATGATGACGTCTTCAGCGGCGGCTGCACGCATCGCATTCCGCATCATTTCCTGGCTCTGGACGCCGCTGCCGTCGTCGGAGAAGGCCACGCAATGGCCTTTGAGCGCGTGGAAATCGACCAGTTCCTTTCCGAGGCGGCCGAGGGTGATGGAACCGTAGGGGAGTACCCGGATCAGGGCGTCCCGGTCGATGGCTTCCTGCTCGACGGCCAGATGCTCGAGGGTGTCCGGCACGGGATTCAGGTTGGGCATCGCGCACACGAGGGTGTACCCGCCCCGCGCGGCGGCCCGGCTGCCGCTGCGGATGGTTTCTTTCCAGGTCTGTCCCGGCTCACGGAAATGTACGTGGAGGTCGGCGAAAGCGGGGAGCGTTACCATGCTGCACATATAAAAAAAAGACAACCCGTCAGGGCTGCCTGCAAATCCATAAATATTGAAAAATGAGGACCTCATCGGTCCCACCGATGCCGAGTGTCTGGGATATGATGGACTTACTCTGCATTCCGGGCAGCAAAGTTACTGCTTTTTGGGGCAATTCTGCAAATTTTTCCGACGGAAAATTTCAACAAACCGCCTGTGGAAATTTTTTTCAACAAAATGGCGGAAAGGGGTTGCGACCCTCGGATAATCCTCGTAAATTTGCAACTCATTTAGAATCTTATGAGCAAGGTAGCCATCATCATGGGCAGCGCCAGCGACTGGGACGTCATGTCCCCGGCCTGCACCACCCTCGAAGAGTTTGGTATCCCCTATGAAAAACGTGTCCTCAGCGCCCATCGGAACCCCGGTCCCTTGGCCGACTATGTCCGGGCCGCGCGGGACAACGGATTCGACATCATCATCGCCGGCGCGGGCGGAGCCGCGCACCTGCCGGGCGTGATCGCCGCGCTCACGACCCTTCCGGTCATCGGCGTTCCCGTGAAGTCCAAGGCCCTGAACGGCCTGGATTCCCTCCTGTCCATCGTCCAGATGCC
>CAMVPS010000151.1:0-2884 GCA_947169405.1 uncultured Bacteroidales bacterium | reverse complement strand
CCACGCGGGTGGCGAAGAACAGGGCCACGAAGAAGGCGATGAAGCCGATGAGGATGTTCTGGATGCTCTTCACCAGGACGGCGGCCTGCTCGGCCTCCGGTCCCAGGGCGTTGCCCGCGAGGACCACCGCACCGGTGGAATCGACAGTACCGCCGATGAGCGCACCGCCCATCAGCTGGGACATGCCCGTCGCCTTGATGATCATGGGCTCGAACACCATCATCAGGATGGTGAAGATGATGGAGATGGAAATGGCGATGCCGAGGTCGTTCTTCTTGGCGCCGGCGGCCGCGCCCGTGGCGATGGCCGCGGAGGTGCCGCAGACGGACGTCGCCGAGGCGAGGGTGATCACGAGCGGCTTGTTGTCCATCTTGAGGACCTTCGTGCCGAACCACCACATGAACAGGATCACGATAGGGGTGACAATCCATGCGATGCCCAGGCCGTACAGGCCGAACTTGGCGATGTTGCTGAACAGCACGGAGAAGCCCATGATCACCAGACCGGTCTTGATGTAGAACTCGGTGCGGATGGCGGGCTTCAGCCACTGGGGCACGCCCACAGTGTTGGAGATCAGCAGGCCCACGATGAGGGCCCAGAAGGCCCACTCCAGGTAGCGGTTCAGGGTGAACTCGGCGCTGATCACGCGCACGAGAACAGACAACACGAAGAGGACGAGGAAGGCGGGGATGAATTCCTTGATATTACCGCCCTGCAGCTTGACGCCAAGGGTGAACAGGACGCCCAGCACCAGGAAGGTGCGGAGAAGCTTCACCCAGAAAGCGCCGTTGAGCTGCGCCAGGAGGGATTTCTTCTCGGCGACATTCTCCCACAAATGCCAGGTGGAGAACTTGGCGGCCGCGAAGTCGAAAGCGCCGGTAAGCACCGCGATGCACGCGATGGCGATGACGGCGAAGCCGATCCAGACGGCCAGCCAGTCTTCCTTTTTCCAAAGGTTGGAGAGGTTCGTTTTCATATGGATAAAAGTTTTAGAACAATCCATTCACTTGCCGGACGATTTCCTCGGCGGGGAGGTCTGGGGAGAGCACCAGGTCGGGCTCCTTGAGGACGAAGCCCTTGGCCATCGCCCCGAGGATGCCGCCGCCGGTGCAGTTGAGCATGATGAACTCGTCCTTGCCCACGGCGCCTTCCTCCACGGCTTTCGCCAGGGCGGTCACGGCGACGCAAGGCGCCGGCAGGAGGTCGTATCCCTCCCGGTTGCGGAACTGGAGCAACCAGTTGACGATATCGTTGTTGGTGGCGGTGTAGAAATCGCCGCCGCTCGCTTTCAGGGTGTCGAACAGGCCTCCGGCGAGGCTGTACGGGGGCTTCCGGTTGGAAAGGACGCTGGCGAGGATGACTTCGGCCTGGTGCCGTCCCTTCTCGGGGTCCAGGTCCAAAAGCGCACGGGAGCCGGCCTTCCAGGAGTCGTACATCAGCGTGAACGGCTCGTTCTGGCCGACGTACACGCGCATCTTGTTCTCGCCGAAGCGCCCGTCCTCGCCCAGGCGGCAGGCGTTCTCCCAGGCAGCGATGGCGCCGGTGCCGGAGCCCACGGCCTGGAAATACGCGTCGGGAATGCGGCCCATCTTCTCCACGCAGCTCAGCAGCGTGGTGCCCATGCCGTCGCGCCGGGCCACGTTCTTCGCGCCGCCCTCCAGCATGTAGCGCGGGTCGGTCGCGAGTTTCTCGCCCAGGGCGATGGCGTCGTAATAGTCGCAGCCGCGCGGGACGGCCACGAGCTTCACGCAGGGGTGCAGCTTGCGGCGGAACCAGAGGTCGTGGAGGTTGTCCTCCGGGACGCAGATGACGATGGGGATCCGGTTGTCGGAGCACACCTGGGCGAAGGCCCGGGCGGTGTTGCCGGCCGACTGGACGACAAGGATGCGTTTCTCGGACGCGTCCATCCGCGCGAGCACGGAATACGCCTCCGTCTCCTTGAAGGAGCAGGTGCGCATTCTCGCCTTGATGCGGGGATTCCACCCGGAGAACGTGATATACAGGTTCTCCAGGCCCAGGTACCGGGCCAGGCCCTTGGACTTGTAGGTCACCGGGGCGCAGGACTTCCGGAGCGTGCGCTTGATGGGCATCCATTCCGCATAGCGGTAGATGCCGTCCAGGTCGTCCCGCGGAGTGAACCGCTTGTTCTCATAGACGGCCCGCACGAGGGAAGGGCTCCCGCCTTCGGGGTCGCCCATCGTCCAGCCCGCGTCGTCGAAGACGCGGCCGGTGGCGACATTCATCAGTCGATAGGAGGTCGGTTTGAAGCTCATACAGGTTTCAGTTTACGGGCGAGCTTGGCGCAGAGGCCCGGGAAGAAGCGTTTGACATAGACCATCAGAAGTTCCTTGCTGCCCACGAGGACTTCGCGGCGGCCCTGGCGGATCGCCTCCACGATCTTCCGGGAGGCCTTCTCGACGGTGATGCCGCCGGCCTGGCCGGGGTCCATCTTCCCGTGGGGCTTCCCGCCCTTGTCCAGGGCGCGGAGGGAGATGTTCGTCCGGACGCGGCCCGGACAGACGATCGTCACCCGGATGCCCTTGTCGTAGGATTCCGCCTGCAGAGTCTCGAAGAAGCCGTACAGGGCGGCCTTGGCGGAACAGTAGCCGCAGCGGAGCCGGAAGCCGAAGCGGCCGGCGATGGAGGTCGTGACGCCGATATGGCCGCCGCCCTGCGCCACCATCCGCGGCAGGAGTTCCTTCGCGATGCCGGCCGGGGCGAAATAGTCGATTTCCATCAGCGTGCGGAGCATCTCCATGGAGGTGTCCTCCACGGAGGTGCGCTGGCTGATGCCGGCGTTCAGATAGACGGTGGTGAGGCCGCCGAAGGCCTCCCAGGCCGATTGAACCAGGGCGGGGATGCCGTCAGGCTTGCTGAGGTCGTA
>CAMVPS010000150.1:0-2990 GCA_947169405.1 uncultured Bacteroidales bacterium | reverse complement strand
GCCACCCGCACCCCGGACGAATACGGCCTGAAGGGCCTCAAGGACCTGATTTCCTACGGAGCCTCCCCGCGTGCGTCCATCTCCCTCGCGATGGCGGCGAAGGCCTACGCCTTCATCAAGCGCCGCGGCTACGTGATTCCGGAGGACGTCCGCGCCGTGTGCAACGAGGTCCTGCGTCACCGTATCGGCCTGACCTACGAAGCCGAGGCGGAGAACGTCACCACCGAGGAAATCATCGAAAAGATCATCAACGCGGTTATCGTTCCGTAAACAGATGACACCTCAAGAGTTACTCAAGCGCGTCCGCAAGATCGAGATCAAGACGAAAGCCTTGTCCCACCAGATCTTCGCCGGTGAATACCACTCGGCCTTCAAGGGTCGTGGCATGGCGTTCAGCGAGGTGCGCGAGTACCAGTACGGGGACGACGTGCGGAACATGGACTGGAACGTGACGGCCCGGATGAGCGCGCCGTACGTGAAGGTCTTCGAGGAGGAGCGCGAACTGACGGTGGTGCTCCTGATCGACATCAGCCGTTCCGGCCTGTTCGGCACGGTGGGGGAGACCAAGCGGGAACTGGTGGCCGAAATCGCCGCCACCCTGGCCTTCTCCGCGATGCTCAACAACGACAAGGTGGGCGCCCTCTTCTTCAGCGACACCGTGGAGAAGTTCATCCCGCCCAAGAAAGGCCGCAGCCACCTCCTCCACATCATCCGCGAAATCCTCGAATACACCCCCGAGCACGACGGAACGGACATCGGGGAGGCCCTCCGCTACCTGACGAACGCCATCAAGCGGCGCTGCACCGCCTTCGTCCTCAGCGATATGCTGGACGTGGACGAGGACGGCCATCCGCGCTACGAGGACTCCCTGAAGGTGGCCGTGAACCGCCACGACATCTCCGTCATCCGCGTCTACGATCCCCGCGAACGGACCATTCCGGATGTGGGCCTGGTCCATGTCAAGGACTCCGAGACCGGCAAGGGCGCCTGGATCAACACCTCCTCCCGGAGCACCCGCGCCGCCTATGAGCAGTGGTTCCGCACCGCGTCCGAAAGCGCGGCGAAGCTGTTCAACCGCTACCAGGTGGACAGCGTGGACACCGCGACGGACCAGGATTATGTCAAGAACCTGATAGCCTTGTTCCACAGGCGATGAAAGGATATTGTCTCATAGCCGCCCTCTTCCTGACCGCTGCGTCCGCATCGGCCCAGGAAGCCTGGCGCGACACCACCGCGAAAGACACCGGCGGACGGGTGATCCTCAAGGAGACCTCGTTCATCCAGCCCGTCACTCCGCGCGATTCCATCCTCGTGGCGGACCGGCTCCTGTACGGCTTCGAGCTGGACAACGTGCCCGACAGCACGGTCCTCGCCTTCCCGCAGGTCGCGAACCCCTACATGCAGGATGTCCTGGCCCTGCCGATGTGGCAGGTGGACACCGTCAAGGTCCAGAAGATCAAGGCGAACAACACCCGTCTCCTGAACATCCGGGCGTCCATCGCCATCCAGCCCTTCGAGGAAGGCACCTACGAGCTGCCGCCCCTGTTCGTGCAGCGGATCCATACCGACGGCACCGTCGACACCATCCAGTTCAACCGGCAGACCATCGAAGTGTTCACGATGCCCGTGGACACCGCCACCTACGTTCCGCACGACTTGCGCGGGCAGATCAAGTATCCCCTCACCTTCGCGGAAGTGATGCCGTGGCTGATGGGCTTCTGGGCGCTGGCGCTGCTGGTGATCGGCCTCGTGGCCTGGCTCACGAGCCGCCGCCGCGACACCGACGGCCCCGCTTTCAAGGAACCCGCCCACATCACCGCCCTCCGCAAGCTGGACAAGTACCGCGGTGACAAGTTCTGGGCGCCCGACAAGCAGAAGCAGTTCTACTCCGGCGTGACCGACGCCCTCCGCGAATACATCGTCTCCCGCTACGGCGTGTGCGCGATGGAGATGACCACCGCCGAAATCTTCGACGGCCTCCGCGGGACCGACATCCCCGTGGACCTGTACGAGGAGATGAAGAACCTCTTCGAGCGGGCGGACTTCGTGAAGTTCGCGAAGTACATCGCCACGCCCGAGGACAACGCGACCGTCCTCCCGCAGGCCGTCCGGTTCGTGACGTCCACCTACCAGACGGAGGTGGAGGAGGAAGCCGAGATGGCCGATCAGGTCGGCCATGACGAGGAACCGAAGCCGGCTCCCCACGTGGAAAAGGATGAAGATTATATGCCCAAGTAAGCCATGTTCTTCGAGTATCCATATCTGCTCTGGCTGCTGGTCCTTCCGGTCCTGCTCCTGGCGCTGTATCTGTACCGGGAACTGAAGGAGCGCCGGCCGCATCTCCGGGTGTCCACCGTGACGCCCTGGGAGAAGGGCGGAAAATCCGTCCTGGGCATCATCCTGCATCTGCCGGAGGCCTTGCGCCTCGCCGCCCTGTGCCTGATCATCGTCTGCATCGCCCGTCCGCGCTCCAAGAGCGAGATGGAACGGGTGGACACCGAGGGCATCGACATCGTCCTCACGGTGGACGTGTCCACGTCGATGCTGGCCCAGGACTTCAAGCCGGACCGCCTGTCCGCCGCCAAGGACATCTCCATCGAATTCATCGCCCAGCGCCCCTCCGACCGGATGGGCATCGTGGTGTTCGCGGGCGAGAGTTATACGCAGTGCCCGCTCACGACCGACCGGGCCACCCTCATCAACCTGATGAAGGAGGTCCAGACGGACCTCATCGAGGACGGCACCGCCATCGGCAACGGCCTGGCGACCGCCGTGGCGCGGATGAAGGATTCCGACGCCAAGAGTCGGGTGATCATCCTCCTCACCGACGGCGTGAACAACCGGGGCGAGGTGGATCCGGCGATGGCCGCCGAGATCGCCAAGACCTACGGGATCCGCGTCTACACCATCGGCGTGGGCAAGGAAGGAGAGGCTCCGTACCCGGTGATGACCCCCTGGGGCCCGGACGTGCAGAACATGAAGGTCGAGAT
>CAMVPS010000149.1:0-2999 GCA_947169405.1 uncultured Bacteroidales bacterium | reverse complement strand
TTCCCCATCCACGGGGTCAATTTCGTGGACATCATCCCTTTCCTGCAGGACAAGGGCGTCTTCAAGGAACTGATCGACGACATCGGCAAGGCCTGCGTCTCCCCGAACATCGTCGCGCCCGAAGCCCGCGGCTTCCTGTTCACGGCGCCGCTGCTGTACAACGGGATGGCGGAGAACGTCATACCTATCCGCAAGAAGGGGAAACTCCCCTTCTCGGAGGGCGACCTCGTCGCCGTGGACATCGTCAAGGAGTATGGCAAGGACCAGGTGTTCTACCGCGTCTCCGACCTCGCCGCCGGCAAGCCCGAGGGCGATGTCATCCCGATCACTTTCTTTGACGACATCCTCGCCACGGGCGGCACGGCCCGCGGCATCGTGGAGAGCCTCAACGCGCAGAAGGTCGCCATCGACGGGAAGGAATATCGGGTGAAAGTCACCGACTTCGTGTTCCTGGTGGAGATCGACGACCTCCCCGGCCGCAAGGTCATCGAAGACCTCGCGCCCGTGAAGTCGCTGATTCATGTGACGGAGGGTTAGATTCTCACGTCGGGCTGCGCCCTCCTCAGAATGACAAAAAAGGCCGCCCTCCTCAGAATGACAAAAACGCCGCCCTCCTCAGAATGACAAAAACGCCGCCCTCCTCAGAATGACAGTTGTCATTCCGAGCGAAGCGAAGGAATCTATAAAAGGAAGAGCCGGTACGCGGCGAAGCCGAAGACCCAGGCTACCAGCATCGTATACAGGCAGCAGAGGAGCGCCCAGCGCCATTTGCCCGTCTCGTTCTTGATTGCCACGAAGGTGGCGATGCAGGGGAAGTACAACAGCACGAACACCATATAGGCCACCGCGGCCGCCAGCGGAACATCGCCCTTCAGCGCGCTCTGGAGGGCGGTGCTGTTTTCATCGGCCTCCGCGCCCTCGTCCCCGGCGTACATCACGCCCAGGGTGCTGACCACCAGCTCCTTGGCGCCCACGCCGGCGAGCAGGCCCACATCCATCTTCCAGTTGAAGCCGAGGGGCTCCAGGGCCGGTTCCACCGCCTTGCCCAGCATTCCGATATAGGAATGTTCCTGCTGGTACGCTACGCCCTTCTCTTCGTTCCGCGGGAAATAGCCGAGGAACCAGATGACGATGGAGAACAGAAGGATGGTCGTGGCCATCTTCTCCAGATACTGCTTGCCCTTCTCCCAGGTGTGGCGCCAGATGGCCTTGCCGGTCGGAACGCGGTAAGGCGGGAGCTCCATCACGAACGGGAGGTCGTCGTCCTTTACGAAATGCTGCAGCGCCTTCGCGCTCAGGATGGCGAGGACGACGCCCAGCAGGTAGATGCCCAGGAGCGCCGTCGCCGCGCTGTGCGGGAAGAACGCTCCCGCGAAGAGGACGAAGATCGGCAGCCGCCCCGCGCAGGACATGAACGGGATGATGGCGATGGTGATGAGGCGGGACTTGCGGCTCTCGATCGAGCGGGTGGCCATGATGGCCGGGACATTGCAGCCGAAGCCCATCACCATCGGGATGAAAGACTTTCCGTGCAGGCCGATCCGGTGCATCAGCTTGTCCACGATGAAGGCCGCGCGGGCCATGTACCCGCTGTCCTCCATCAGGGAGATGAACAGGTACAGGATCATGATGTTCGGCAGGAACACCAGGACGCTGCCCACGCCGGCGATGATGCCGTCCACGAGGAGGTCCTTGAGCCAGCCCTCCTTCATGAACGCGCCCACGAAGGCGCCGAACTTCCCGACGAGCCAGTCGATCCAGTCCATCGGGTACTGGCCGATGGTGAAGGTGGCCCAGAAGGTGAACCACAGCAGGAGGAGGAAGATCGGGAAGGCCAGCCACTTGTTGGTGACGATGGCGTCGATGCGGTCGGTGACGGTCCGCCGCGGCTTCTCCTCTTGGTATTTCTCATAAGTTTCCGCCAGCGCGCCCTGGATGAAGGCGTACTTGGCGTCGACGATGGCCGCTTCCGGCGAGGTGTGCAGGAGGGCCTCGATGCGCTCCGTCTCCTCGTTGCGGGCCGCTTCCAGCGCCTCCCGGTTCGGGAGTTTCGCCACGACCTGCTCGATGTCGCGGTCCTTCTCCAGATACTTGATCGCCAGGTAGCGGGTGGAGTATTTCGACCGGACCGACTCGTTCTCGAAGAGGAGGTCGCGGAGACGGACGATGCTCTTCTCGATTTCCGCGCCGTGGTTGATGTGGATGTGGCGGGCGAGCGTGGGGTCGGAATGCTCGTAGACCTTGATGACGGTGTCGAACAGTTCCGGGATGCCCCGGCCGTCGCGGCTCACCGTCGGGCAGACGGGCATGCCCAGCAGGCGTCCCAGCTGGTCGGTGTCCAGCTTGTCGCCCTTGTGCTGCAGCTCATCGTACATGTTCAGGGCCACCACGGTCCGCAGGTTCATGTCGATGACCTGCGTCGTCAGGTACAGGTTCCGTTCGATGTTGGAGGCGTCCACCACGTTGACCACGACGTCCGGCATCGCATCGACGAGGTTCTTCCGGACGTACAGTTCCTCCGGCGAATAGGCTGACAAGGAATAGGTGCCGGGCAGGTCCACCAGGGTGATCTCATACCCCTTGTGGTGGAAATGCCCCTCTTTCGCATCGACCGTCACGCCGGAATAGTTTCCCACGTGCTCGTGCGCGCCCGACGCGATATTGAAAAGGGAGGTCTTGCCGCAGTTGGGGTTGCCCACGAGGGCGACGCGGATCACGTGGTTCCGCTCCTCGGCGAGGTGCGCGAGAGCGCGGTCCAGGCGTTCGCGCTCGGCCAGGTCCTCGGGGAGCCCTTGCAGGTGCTCGTCGGTGACGAGCGCCTCGCGGGCCTCCGCCTCGTTGACCACGTCGATCTGCTCCGCCTCTTCCCGGCGGAGGGAGATCTTGTATCCGATGATCTCGTATTCGATCGGGTCCTTGAGCGGCGCGTTCAGGACCACCGTCACTTCCTTCCCCTGGATGAAGCCCATCTCGATGAGCCGCTTCCGGAAGGATCCGTG
>CAMVPS010000148.1:0-3042 GCA_947169405.1 uncultured Bacteroidales bacterium | reverse complement strand
GACCGCAACCACGCCTGCGTCCTGTTCTGGAGCGCCGGCAACGAGAGCGGCGAGGGCGATAACATCGCGGAAGTGATCAAGGAAGGCAAGCGCCTGGATCCCACCCGCTTCTGGATGTACGGCGGCAATGCGGCCAAGCATCCGGCCGAGGACATCGTGGGCCCGCGCTATCCCATCCCGATCGAGCACGAAATCGGCTACGGCCTGGATACCAAGGATATGCGGCCTTCCTTCATGGACGAATATCTCTCCGTGGCCGGCAACGGCGGCGGCGCGATGGACGATTTCTGGGAGGTCATCTACGCCCATCCCAAACTGATGGGCGGCGCCATCTGGGATTTCGTGAGCCCGGGTCTCGAGGAGCCGGTCCGTGCGCTGAAGGACAAGTCCCCGAATGCGGTTCCCGCCCATATCATGGGCAAGGCCAAGCTGGTCCAGGGCCCCACGGGGAAAGCCATCGACCTGAACAAGCAGGACCAGTGGGTGCAGGTGTACCGGGCCGATGCCGTGGAAATCGCCGGCGACAAGCTCACCCTCACGCTGGATGTCCTGCCCCGGAAGTACAACATCTCCGGTGGCTATCTCCTCACCAAGGGCGACAACCAGTACGGCCTGCAGCAGTACCGCGACGAGCGGCTGGACTTCTTCCTGGACACGGGCAAGAAAGAGGTCCTGTCGGCCGCCCTGCCCGCCGATTGGGAAGGAAAGTGGCATAACGTGACCGCCACCTACGACGGGACCGAGATGAAGATCTATATCGACGGCGCGGAAGTCGCCGCGAAGCCCATGAAGGGCAACATCCGCAACCTGCCGCTCGCCGTCTGCATCGGCCGGAACGAGCAAACCTGCGGCCAGGAGACGAGCGTCTATACCTGCGACGCGGTGATCGACAATGTCGGCATTTTCGCCGACGCCGTGAAGCCGGGCGCTTTCGACCCGTCGAAGGCGGCTCTCTGGCTCGATTTCGAGGAAGAGACCGTCGAGGGCACCTTCTGGACCTACGGCCTCGGGGCGCGGACCTACGGCAGCATCTGGCCCGACCGCACGCCGCAGCCGGAAATGTGGCAGATGAAGAAGAGCACCCAGCCCCTGTCCTTCACGCTCCTGGACCCGGAACAGGGGACCGTGGAGGTGTGGAACCGGAGCCGCTTCCTGAACGCTTCGCACTATGCGACCTCCTGGACCCTGACGGCCGATGCCGACGTGGTCGCCTCCGGCGAACTGCCGCTGGACGTCGCGCCGATGGGCCGGAAGATCGTCCGGATCCCGTTGCCGCATCCGCAGGCCGTTCCCGGCAAGGAATATCGCCTGACGGTCAGCTCGGCGCTCGCAAACGATGAAATGTGGGCTCCGAAAGGCCACGAGGTGTCCTGGGACCAGTTCGAGCTGACAGCCTGGAACGTCCCGGCCCAGCCCGTCCCTGCCACCGGCAAGGTCAACCTGGTTCAGGATGCGAAGGGCATCACGGCTTCCGGCAAGGGCTTCGCCTATCGGTTCGATGCCGTCACGGGCGAGCTGGTTTCCGCCGTCGTGGGCGGGAAGGAAATGCTCTCCGCACCGCTCAAGCTGAATGCCTGGCGGGCGCCGCTCGCCAACGAACTGGACGGCTGGAACGCCGGAAGCGGCGGCCGGATCGACGCCAAGGGGTACGGCACCCTCGGCTCCGGCCAGGTCCTGGCCTCCCACTACCACGTGGCGGGACTGGACCGGATGAACGCGATTCCGATCCGGGTCGATGCCCGGGAAGCGGGGGACGAAGTCGTCATCGACGTCCGCGACCTGGCCGTCACGGGCTACGACAATGTCCAACTGGACGCCTATATCAGCGGCAATACCTATAACGGCTTCGACGAAACCTGGTCCTGGCGCGTCTCCGGCGACGGAACGCTGACCGTGCATCACAAGGTGTATCCGCAGGGGAACATGCCCGCGTGGCTCCCGCGCATGGGCGTCACCTTGAGGCTGGACAAGTCCCTGAACCGGGTGGAATGGCACGGAAGAGGCCCGCAGTCCTCCTATCCGGACCGCAGGAGCGGTTACCGGCTGGGCATCTGGAAGACGGATGTCGAGGCGATGTACGAGCCTTACCTGATTCCGCAGGACTACGGCCTGCGGATGGACAGCCGCTGGGTCCGGATGACGGACGCGGACGGCGCCGGCCTGGAATTCTCCATGGACCAGCCCTTCGCCTTCAACGCCTACGACTGCACGACGGAGAATCTCACCAAGGCGCTCTATCAGTTCGATCTGCAGCGGGGCGGTGACATCACCCTGAACCTGGACTACGCCACCTCCGGCGTGGGCGACACCGCCCGGGGCATCCTGGGCGCCTATCGTGCCTACCCGACCGTGTACGAGCGGACCATCCGCATCCGGCCCGTCAAGAAATGACCCTGTTACTTAAACGATAAACAATATGTACGATCTTGCGATCATCGGGGGAGGCCCCGGCGGCTATGTGGCCGCAGAACGCGCCGGTTCCGCCGGCCTTTCCGTCGTCCTTTTCGAGAAAAGGGAACTGGGCGGCGTGTGCCTGAACGAAGGCTGCATCCCGACCAAAACCCTGCTCTACAGCGCCAAAGTCTATGACTACAGCCGCCACGCCGACAAATACGGCGTGAACGTCGATGGCTCTTCCATCGATTTCTGCGCTATCTTCAAGCGCAAGCAGAAGGTGGTGAAGAAGCTCGTCGGCGGCGTGCGGGTCCAGATGCGGGACGCCCAGGTGGAGGTTGTCAAGGAAGAGGCCGTCATCCAGGGCCGCGGCGCCGAAGGCTTCGTCATCGTCAGCGGGGAAGCGACCTATGAGGCTCGCAACCTGCTGGTCTGCACGGGCTCCGAGGCGGCGGTCCCGCCCATCCCCGGCCTTCGCGAAGGCCTCGGCGACGTGGTCGTCACCAACCGGGAGATCCTTGCGCTGGAAGCGCAGCCCGAATCGCTCGTGATCATCGGCGGCGGCGTCATCGGGATGGAGTTCGCGAGCTTCTTCAATTCCATCGGCACGAAGGTGACGGTGGTGGAGATGCTCCCGAAGATCCTGGG
>CAMVPS010000147.1:0-3105 GCA_947169405.1 uncultured Bacteroidales bacterium | reverse complement strand
CCAGGGTGTCGGTATTGACGGAGATGTGGCCGCGGATGAGGTCGTCCATCTCCACGACGCGGTTCTGCGGCATCTTGAAGCGGACGGTCCAGTTGGTCGTCTCCGCCAGCAGGTGCTCCACCTCGCCCGGGGAAAGGGAGAGGGAGTTGCGCAGGGACATGCGCGTCACCGCGTTGTAGGTGAAGGTCTGGCCTTCCGCCTCAGCGGCCTTGCGGCAGGCGTCCAGCTCCTCGGGCGTGTCGAAGGCGTAGTAGGCCCAGCCGGCCTCTACGAGCTGGTCGGCATACTCCCGGTAGATGGGACGCCGCTGGCTCTGGCGGTAAGGAGCGTGCGGATGCTTCGCGGACGCGGTCTCCACGACCTTGCCGTCGGCATCCACGCCCTCGTCGGGAATGATGCCGCACCAGCGCAGCGCTTCGATGATGTATTCTTCCGCGCCCGGGACGAACCGGTTGGAGTCGGTATCTTCGATCCGGAGGATGAAATCTCCTCCGTGCTGCTTGGCATACAGGTAGTTATACAAGGCCGTCCGGACGCCGCCCATGTGGAGCGGGCCGGTCGGAGACGGGGCGAAACGGACGCGTGTTCTTCTTTCCATGGCGATCTCTACAAGCTCGAATTGATGTTGAAAGTGCAAAGATAGCTATTTTTTCCCTTCGTGCGCGCGGCGGATGGCCGGAACGGCCTCCAGCTCGCTGATGCTTTCGCCGGGTTCCACGCACAGGCAGGGCTTCGTGTCCTCCGTGAAGTGGAAGCGGCGGGTGGGCTCGGCGGTGTTGAAGCCGACCTTGATGGACGGAGCCATATCGGGGAGGGGCACTTCCGCACCCTTGTAGACGGTCTCCCACTGGAAGTCCCGGTCGATGATGACGATGTTCCCGAGGTTCACGTCCGTGATGTGGCCCAGCTGGCCCATGTCGAAGCCGGTGACGATGGCGGTGATGCGCACCTTGTCGCCGATCTCGGGGTCGTCGTCCCAGATGAGGCCCTTCTTGAAGCGGTTGGCGCTGCCGGTGTACTGGGTGATCATCTCGTCGATGGTCTCCAGTTCCTTCATCTTGATGCCGCGCTCGTTGTTGCCGGAGGTGATATTGATCAGGACGTTCTTCGCGGTCTTGAGGTCGAAGTCGTTCAGGAGCGGGGACTCGAAGGCGCCCTTGACGGCGTCCTCCAGGCGGTTGTTGCCGGTGCCGAGGCCCGTGCCCATCAGGGCCATGCCGGAGTTCCGCATCATCTTGGACACGTCCTTGAAGTCCACGTTGATGTAGCCGGGCTGGGTGATCACCTCGATGATGCCCCGCACGGCGGTCGCCAGGACCTCGTCTGCCATCGGGAAGGCCTCGTGGGCGAGGGTGTCGCCGAAGAACTCGTACAACTTCTCATTGTTGATGATGAGGAGGCTGTCCACGTTCTTCTCCAGCTCGTGGATGCCGTCCACGGCCTTGGACTGGGACTCGTTGCCTTCGTTCTTGAAGGGGATGGTGACGACGGCGACGGTGAGGATGCCGCGGTCCTTCGCCATCTTGGCGATGACCGGGGATGCGCCCGTGCCGGTGCCGCCGCCCATACCGGCGGTGATGAAGAGCATCTCGGTCCCGTTGTCCAGCACCTTGGCGGCGATTTCGTCCTGGGATTCCAGGGCGGCGTTGCGGCCTTCCACCGGGTCGGTGCCCGCGCCGAGGCCCTTGGCGCCCATCTGGATCTTCGTGGGCACTTCGCTCTTGAAGAGGGCCTGGGAGTCGGTGTTGCAGACGATAAAGTTGCAGCCCTTGATCTTCTGCTTGTACATATAGTTCACGGCATTGCAGCCTCCGCCGCCAACGCCGATGACCTTGATGATGGAGTTCTCCTCACTCCAGTCACGGGGCATGATGTCCTGGCCGATATCCATATTGTTGTCCATATCCTAGTTCTCCTCGTTTTTCTTGGTTTCGTTCGTGTCTTCCTCCCGGGTCATCTCGTCGTAGAATTCCAGCACGCCGTTCTTGACCTTTTCGCCGATGCCCTTGATCTTTCCCTTGAACCAGTGCATCTTGGGCTTTCTCGGTTCGGCTTCCTTCCGGGACTTCTCCTTCTTCGCCTTCTTCTGCTTCTCCTGATTTCCGGGCTTGTCGTCCGTTTCCGGGGTCTCTTCCGGCTGCACGGCGGGTCCGTACTCTTCCACGTCGATGAGCGTTCCCTGCTCGCCCTGCTGGAAGGTGGAATCGGGAACGAAGAACGGTTCTCCTTCCGCCGCCGGCTCTTCCTCGTCGACCGGCTCCGCCTCGGGAGCGTCGGCCCAGACCGGTTCCGGACGGGTGACGCAGTCGGGCATCCGGTCGTCCTTGGCCGCGAGGACCATGCCGATGGCCGCGGCCGCCGACGGGTTGTACACGCCCCCGCCCACGGAAGCGGAGAACAGGTGCCTCGGGAAGCCGATGCGCACCTCGTAGCCGGACAGTTCCTTGAACAGGTTGGCGAAGTTCACGAGCGAAGCGCCGCCGCCGGTGAGGACGATGCCGCTGCGCAGGTGGTTCTCCAGCTCGCTCTCCTGGATGTAGTAGAGCACGGCGTTGATGATTTCGCGGCAGCGTGCGTCGATGACTTCGGAGATGTACTTGACCGTCACTTCCTTATACGGTTCGGTGAGCCGGATCTGCAGGACTTTCTCGCTCAGGGAGGCGAGCTTGCCGGGCATGCAGGCGCCGAACTTGAGCTTGATCTTCTCCGCGAGGTCCTCCGAGATGGAGCACTCGGTGCGGATGTCGCCGGTGATCGCCTTTCCGCCGAAGGGAATCGCCACATAGGACCGCATGATGCCGCCCTGGTAGATGGCGACGGACGTGACGCCCGCGCCGATGTCCACGAGCGCGACGCCGCCCTGGCGCTCCTCCTCCGTGAGGACGGTCTTCGCGACCACGTCCGGGAGGAAGTATTTCTTGGCGATGGCGATGCCCATCGAGTTGAAGATCTTGTCTACGGCGGTGGTGGCGCGGCGGCTGCCGATGAACACCTTGAAATTGCCCTCCAGTTCCTTGGAGAGGGTGCCCACCACGTCGCTTTCCACGAGTTGGATCTGGTCGTCGATGGAGAAGGACTGGGCCACGGCGCCGTACATGATCTGGC
>CAMVPS010000146.1:0-3148 GCA_947169405.1 uncultured Bacteroidales bacterium | reverse complement strand
TAGAACTTCACCACCACCTTCACCGGGAAATGGTCGGAGAGGGATTCCGTGCCGGTGGTGAGGACTTCCGAGGAGATTACCTCCACCGGGGCGGCCTTCTTCCAGGCGAAGACGTAGTCGATGCACTCGTGAGGGTCCTGCGTGGAATAGGTGAAGTCCGTTCCGGACAACTGGGTCCAGGATTCCCGCATGAGCCGGATGGTTTCGCTGTCGGGCAAGGCATTGAAATCGCCGCACAGGAAAACCGGCTTGTCGGCTCCGGCATAATGGGTTCTGAACCAGTCGTTCAGGGCATTCACCTGGTCAATCTGCGAGCGCTCGCCGACATAGTCCAGATGCACTGACGCGAACACGCATCGGTCCGTCTCCACGACCGCGATGCTGCGCGGTTCGGAGCCGTCGGATTTGGGCAGATGGACCTTGTACCGGGAAGTCACCTTGTCGCGGGAGACGACCCCGTTGCCATAGGCCCCGCCCGCAAACGGGAAGGCCGAGGCGAACTGGTAAGCCCAGCCGCCCAGCTCATCCGCCAGTTCCTTCAACTGGAAGGTCGCGTGGCGGCGGTTGCAGCTGTCCAGTTCATTCAGGGCCACCAGGGTCGCATCCGCACCGCGGATCACATCGGCCACCTGGGGAACCGTATTGTCCGCATACTTGGAAAAGACGCCTACGTTGTAGGAAACGAGCGTCATCGGACGGTAAACGAACTTGTCCGTCCGCTCCTTCAGATAGGCCTTGACGGCATTCCAACGGTAGTACGGAAAGCCTTCCAGGTCGCCCAGATGAGCCTCTTCCCCGTTCAGGAGGACTTTCACCAGCGTTTCTCCCTTCCTGCCCTTCTTCGGATTGAAGAAGACGAACTGGATGTTCGCCGCCATCGGGGAACGGAAGGTCTGGAACCAATACACCAGATCGTCCGGATTCTGCGGCGCCCGGTCGAAACCTTCCAGGTCCATGATCATTTCCAGGGCCATGACAACGTGGTCGTGGCCGTAGCGCAGGTCGGCGCCGCGGCTGCCGGCGGCCAGGCGCTGCGTCGCCTTCTCCACCATGTCGTCCACGATGGACGAGCAAGGGGTCCGGTAGGCGTGGTACTCGCGGAAACGCTCGTAGTTATCCGTCTCCCAGAGGGTTGCGAACTCTTCCACCGTAAAGAAGTCCTTCACGTCGATCCGGACGTCCGGCGGCAGGCTGTTCATGCCGGCCACGAACATATACAGATGGAAGAACACGTTGTACGGATTCCGCTGTCCGAGGGCCTTGTCCGGGTTCTTGAAGAAGCGGGCCAGGACATCCTTGTAATTCGGGAAATGACGGAGGAAGAACTGTTCGGAAGTCTCCGGATAAGGGAATACCTCCGCCGGCCCCTCGTACTTGAACGGGTTCGATCCCTGGTTGGGCCGCGTCGCCTGCACGTCCGTGATGCCCTGGTGCTCATAGACGGAAGTCTCCGGCGCCAGGCGGGAAAGGGCCGCGCAGCAGGAGGACATGCTCATAATGGAGCGGACCGACGGCGAGGAGCACGCATCGACGGAACTCCCCTTCCCGAACACGGTCGGGTAGTTCTTCACCATCGTTCGGGCAATCTCCTGATGCTGGTTCCAGCCAATCTCGGTGAGGTCGCCCACCCGATACTGCACATACTCCCAGAAGGGCTCCAGGTCGTTGAGCAGGCTTTCGCCGCGGGCCGTGAGGTTCCCCTCGCGCCGGCCTTCGGCGAGCATGTTCAGGATGATGGAATAGGCGTCTCCGGTATAGGCGTATCGGGAGCCGTGGCGGCCATAATGGCTGATATACACGGCCTCATACCCCTTCGGAACGGGGGTCAGCGCCTTCGGGGACAGGTCCAGCAGGCAGTCCAGTCCGGAGGACTTGTTCCAGTCCGCACGGACCTCCTCCCGGACGCCGAGGCGCTGGGCGCCGGCGGTCACGCACAGGAGGAGCGAGAAGGCCACAATCAGGTATTTCTTCATCATTTCAAAGGTCAAAAGGTTTCATACAGGTCGATGGCCTCGGCGAAGCGACGCTCGAGGTCTTCCAGCAGGTACAGGCCATCGGCATGGGGCGTCAGGCCTTTCAAATGCAGTTGGAGCGACATCGGAGGATTCTCCGGCGCGAGGAGGGTCACCTCCCGGAGCTGGTCGGCGGAGGCGCAGACGAGCCAGAGGTCGGCATACAGCTTCCCGTCCCGGCCGCGGAACTTCTCGAAGAGAATCTTCCCGCCGATGGGGGTTTTCGACTCGATGGCCGCGGGGGCGTCATAGGGTTCGACCCCGAGCGCCGCCAAGACGCTGCCGATATTGGAGTCGTGCCCGCAAAGGAAGGCGAACTTGCGACCGGACGTCCGCAGCTCCGCAAGGAGTTCCCGGAGCATCGGATGCGCCACGTTCGCGGCCACGCTGGGCGCGGCGAACAGCACGTCCTGGTACCAGTCCTTCACGGCGGAGAGATCGGCCCAGTCCTTCTCGGACAGCTTGTGGCCGAATCCGGCTTTCACCGCGTCCGGCTCCTCATAATACTGGAGCGTCAGGGCGTCCGAGGCGGAGCAGGCCATCTTCAGGCCGCCGCGCATCATCGGCTCCTTGCCCACCTCGAAATGGACCGACGACGGGAACTGTTCGAAGGAGGTCGTGTCGTGGCGGGCCGCCGGGCTGGATTTGATGTCCAGGACCTTCTCGAGGAGCGCGTACTTCGCTTTCAGCGGCGCGTCCGGCCCGCCCATCGCCTCGATTTCCGCATAGGCTTTCGCCAGGAAGCCGTCGGAGAGGCGGGTAATCTGCGGGTTGAACACCGGGTCCATCGTCCCCAGCGGGGTGTGCTGCTCCACGTCGATGTCGGCCATCGGAAACATCCCGGCGGCGAAAGCGCGGGCCGTGGCGCGGGTGCGCTGGATGGAATTGGCATAGAAGCGGACGCTCCCCGCCTCCGGAACCCCGTCCTTGGCGAAGAAACCCTCGTCCACGAGCCACTCCCGGAAGAACTGGCCCATCTCCATCTCCAGCGCGCCGCCGCGGAGCGACAGCTCGCCGGGGGCGGAGCTCCAGTCGAACCACTCGTGCGGTGTGATGCGAGACAACACGGAACCCGGGCCGCTCAGCGGCGACCGGATGTTGTGCCGGCTCAGGATGACCATTTCTTCCCGGGCGTA
>CAMVPS010000145.1:0-3177 GCA_947169405.1 uncultured Bacteroidales bacterium | reverse complement strand
GGCGCGGGATTTCCTCGTCCAGGGCCTTGAGCTCCTGCTGCTCTTTCCAGGTGAGTTTGCGTTTCTTGGATTCCTTCGCTGCGCTCGGAATGACAGTTTGCTTGGGCTTCTCTTCCTTCTGGGCAGCCTTCTGCGCCGCTTCGTAGTCCTTGATGAAAGTGCGGTATTCGGTGTAGTTGCCGATGAAATCTTTGACGACCCCGTCGCCGCAAAAGACGAAGAGGTGGTCTACCAGGCGGTCCAGGAAATGACGGTCGTGGGAGACGATGATCAGCGAACCCTTGAACTCCAGCAGGTATTCCTCCAGGATGTCCAGGGTAACGATGTCCAGATCGTTCGTGGGCTCGTCCAGGATGAGGAAATTGGGCTGCTGCAGGAGGATGGTCAACAGGTACAGCCGCCGCCTTTCGCCGCCGGAGAGCCGCGAGACGGGGTTCATCCACATGTCGTGCGGGAAGAGGAAGCGCTCCAGCAGGTGCGTGCTCGGGACGGTGTCCATCACCGTCTGGTCCGGGTCGAACTGCATGCCGGCCTGGTGGTAGTAGCCGATCTTCAGGGACTCGCCGAGGTCCACCACGCCGGTCATCTGCCCGCCCATCGACGGATTCCATTTCCCGGTGATGAGGTTCAGGAAGGTCGTCTTCCCGGCGGCGTTCCGGCCCACGATCCCCACGCGTTCGTACCGCTGGAAATTGTAGCTGAAGTGGCTCAGGTAGCATTTGTCCTCCCACCAGAAGGAAAGGTCCTTGCAGTTGATGACCTTGTTGCCGAGGTAGGTGCCCTTGATCTGGATCTCGGACATGTCCACCTGCTTGGAGATGTAGGTGTCCTCGGCCCGTTCCTTCAGTTCCCAGAAGGCCTGCTTGCGGTATTTGGCCTTGCCGGTGCGGGCGCACGGGGAGGCGTGCATCCATTCCAGCTCTCGCCGGAGGACGTTCCGGACCTTGTCCGTCTCCGCGTTGTAATTGTCGATGCGCTCCTGCCGCTTCTCCAGGAAGTTCATGTAGTCGCCGCGGTAGATATAGACCTTGCCCCGGTCCATCTCCATCACCGTGTTGCACACGCGGTCCAGGAAATAGCGGTCGTGCGTGACCATGAACAGGGTGCTGCGGGCGTGCTTGAGGTGCTGCTCCAGGAACTCGATGGCGTCGATGTCCAGGTGGTTCGTGGGCTCGTCCATGATGTAGAAATCGGCCTCGGAGGCCAGCATCTGCGTGAGCGCCACCCGCTTGACTTCGCCGCCGGAGAGGTCCTTCATCGGCTTTTCCCAGTCCGTGAGGGAGAACTGCGTCAGGAGCCGCTGCACCCGGCGCTCGTACTCCCACAGATGGTCCTGGTCCAGGTGCTCCGTCCATTCGGTGGACCCGTCCATGATCTGCCGGAAGATGCTCTTTTCCGGGTCGTAGGCATACTCCTGCTCCAGGAAGGCGATGCGGATGTCCTTGAGGAACAGGATCTTCCCGCCGCTGTCGGACTTGTCCTTGCCGGCGAGGATCCGCAGCAGGGAGGTCTTCCCGGTGCCGTTCGGCGCGATGAGCGCGACCTTGTCGCCCTCGTTGATGTTGAAGTCGATGTGCTCGAACAGCACCTTGGGGCCGTACGACTTGGAAATGTTCTCGATCTGCAGGTAACTTGCCATGGGAAGACAAAGATACGCATTTTCCGCAAAAAACGAGGCCGCCCCGAAGGACGGCCTCTCAGTGTCAATGGAACCGGAGCTTACTTCTTGAAGAGCATCGGAGCCATTTCGTAGAGGCAGCGGCGCCAGGTGAGGAACTCGTGGGCTGTGCCCTCGGAGACGTAGCCCTTGGCGTTGAAGCCGGCGGCCTGCAGGTCAGCGGCGGCCTTGCGGATCTGGTCCGGGCCTTCCTTGCTGCCGCAGCCGACGAAGATGCCCTTCACGCCGGTGTCCTTCACCTCGTCCGGGTTGTAGGTGCCGCCGCTCAGGAGGCCGTACCAGCCGAACATCTCGGGACGGGCCAGGGTGATGGTGTGGGTTTCCATACCGCCCATGGACAGGCCGGCCATCGCGCGGCTGTCCTTCTTGGCGATCGTGCGGAAGTTGGCGTCGATGTACGGGACGAGTTCGTCGCAGAGGACGGCCTCGAAGCCGTTGTTCATCATCATGCCGAAGCCGCCGGCCGGGCGGGCGGGACGGCCCCCCTGCGGAGCGCCGCCGGGAGCGGCAGCCGGGCGGGCGCCGGGAGCACCGACAGGAGCGGCGCCGGGACGGCCGGGACCACCGGCGGGAGCGCCCTCGGGACGGGCGGCCGGGCGCGGCATCTGGCCGGGACGGAAGCCTTCGTTGGTCATGCCGTAGGTCATCACGATGATGAACGGCTCGATCTTGCCCGCGGCGATGAGGTTGTCCATGATCAGGTTGGCGTGACCCTGATTCCACCAGGCGTACTCGTTCTCACCCCAGCCGTGCTGCAGGTACAGCACCGGGTACTTCTTCTTGTTCTGGTCGTACTGCGGCGGGGTGTACACCCACGCGACGCGGTTCTGGTTCGTGCTGTTGGACCAGAAGAGGACCTGCTGCACCTTGCCGTGCGGCACGTTCTTCATTGCGTAGAAGTCGGCGTCGTGGGCCGGGATCTCGATACCGCTCTCCCAGCGGGTGGAGCCGTAGTAGTTGTGCGTGCCGGGATCGTTGAACACGCCGCCGTCGATGGTCAGGTGATAGTAGTGGAAGCCCTCGTCCATCGGACCGGCGGTCGTGCCCATCCAGGAGCCGTCCTCCGCCTTGTGCAGGACGGTTCCGCCGGAGCCGCCGAGGCCGAGGCTCACGATGACGGACTTGGCGCGCGGGGCGTTGACCTTGAAGCGGGCGAAGCCCTGGGAGTTCACCATCGGATACTCCTGGCCCGGCTGGTTGAGCTCGCTGGGCTTGAAGTCTTCCTTGATGACGAAGTCGTCCATCTTGGGATCGAAGCCCTTGACGGCGAGGTAGGCCTGCTTGGGCTTGTAGTTCTCGTCGAACAGGAGCGGGTAGTTGTTCGTGCCCAGCCAGGAATCCTTGTCGGAGACATTCCAGAAGGTGACGCAGTCGATCACGTCCTTGTGCTTGCGGAGGACCTTGAACAGGTTCACGTACTGGTCCTGCTGCAGGGTCTTCTCCCAGTCGGCGATGTTCGCCGCGCCGCGGTTGAAGCGGAGGCCGCCGCCCATGTCCTC
>CAMVPS010000144.1:0-3229 GCA_947169405.1 uncultured Bacteroidales bacterium | reverse complement strand
TGTTCGACCGGATCATGGTGTCCATCGGCGACGACCAGTCCATCGACAACGACCTCTCCACCTACAGCTCCTTCCTCGCCGACATGAACGCGATGCTGAAGGAGGCCGACGGGAAGACGCTCGTGCTGATCGACGAGTTCGGCTCGGGCACGGAGCCCGCCGCGGGCGGGGCCATCGCCGAGGCCATCCTCGCGGACCTGGACCGCCGCGGCGTGTACGGGGTCATCACCACGCACTATACGAACCTGAAGCTGTACGCCGCGTCGGGCGATACGGGCGTCGTGAACGGCGCGATGCAGTTCGACGCGCAGAAGATCGCGCCGCTCTTCGCCCTGGAAATGGGCCTGCCCGGCAACTCCTTCGCCTTCGAGCTCGCCCGCAAGATGGGCCTGCCCGAACCGATCGTCAAGGACGCGGAGCTCCGCGCCGGCGAGGAGTTCGTGGGCATCGAGCGGAACCTGAGGAAAATCGCCCGGAACCGCCGGGTCCTGGACGAGAAACTGACGAAGATCCGTGCGACGGACAAGACCCTGGAAGCCGTGACGGACCGCTACCAGAAGGAGCTGGAGGACATCAAGCAGCTCCGCCAGAAAATCCTGGACGAGGCGAAGAAGGAGGCCGAGGAAATTGTCAAGGGGGCCAATAAGCAGGTGGAAAGCACCATCCGCACCATCAAGGAGTCCCAGGCGGAGAAAGAGGCCACCAAGGACGCCCGCGGCCAGCTGTCGGAATTCCTGGGCGCCCTGGCCGACAAGAAACTGGAGGACAAGCGCAACCGGGAGGAGTATCTGGACAAGAAATTGAAATCCCTCCAGGAGCGCAAGGAGCGGGAAAAGGCCCGCAAGGCGCGCCGCGCCTCCAAGCAGGGGCAGGAAGCGGCCGACGCCGGCGCCTCCGAGGAAGAGAAGCTGACGGCCTTCCGCACCGCCCCGCTGAAGGTGGGCGAGAAGGTCCGGATCAAGGACAGCGGCATGGTGGGCGAAGTGTCCAAGGTGTCCACCAAGGCCGTGACCGTCATCGTGGGGAACCTCTCCACGAAACTGCCGCTGGACCGCGTGGAGCGCGTCACCTCCAACGAGTACCGCGCCGCGGTCCGCGAAACGCCCAAACCCCGCCAGGTCTACGACGCCGCCATCACCGAGCGGAAGGCGAACTTCCGCCTGGAACTGGACGTCCGCGGCATGCGGGTGAACGAGGCCATCGAGCAGGTGATGCGCTACATCGACGACGCCATCATGCTGGACGTCGGCACCGTGCGCATCCTCCACGGCAAGGGCACGGGCGCCCTCCGGGAGGAGATCCAGAAATATGTCCGCACCGTCCCCGGGGTCGTTTCCGCGGCCGACGAGCACATCCAGTTCGGCGGCTCCGGCGTCACCGTGGTCAAATTCGGATAGGTCCTATGCAGGTGAGGGGAAAGCGCGCCTTCGGGCAGCTGGGGGAGGAGAAAGCCTGCGCGTTCCTGCAGTCGCAGGGGCACAGAATTGTCGCGCGCAACTGGCGCGGCAGCCATTTGGAGGTGGACATCATTTCCGAGGCCTCCGATGGCTTGCATTTTGTAGAGGTAAAGACGCGGCTCGATGCCGATGCGGCCCCCGAGGAGAAGGTGGACGCGCTCAAACAGCGCCGCATCAGCGCCGCCGCCTTGAAATATTTGAACGAAACCGGTTCCGACCGGGAAGTGTTCTTCGACGTGGTCTCCGTGACCATCTCCGGCGACGAATCGACGGTGAACTACTTCCCCCAGGCCTGGATCCCGATGTACTTATAACCACATAAACCTTTATGGATACACACCGCTATTGTGTAATCATGGCCGGGGGTTCTTCGCCCGGCGCCTATCTTCGGATGACCTACGACCGCTTCTTGCGGTTCATGCCCCGGGAGAACATCCTGGTGGTCACCCTCGCCAAGTATGCCGCCACGGCGCGCATCCTGCTACCCGAGATTCCCGAGAAGAATCTGCTGCTGGAACCGTTCGGCCGCAAGACGGCCCCCTGCATGGCTTACGCCACCTATACTATTCTCACGCGCGACCCCGACGCCCTCATCGTCGCCTCCCCTTGCGATCTGGTGATCCGGGACGAGGACCTGTTCGCCGCCACCATCGACGAAATGTTCGGCTTCGTCTCCGGGAACGACGTGCTGATGACCCTCGGCATCGTCCCCCGCAGCCCGGACGTGAACTTCGGCTACATCCAGGTCAAGGAAGGCCGCGGCGCCTGGGAGATGTCGCGGCCCCTGCAGGTGAAGACCTTCACCGAGAAACCGCCGCAGGAGCTGGCCGAAGTGTTCATCCGCACCGGCGAGTTCTTCTGGAACTCCGGCATCTTCCTCTGGAAAGCCTCCGTCATCCGCGAGGAGATGGAGCGCTACATCCCCGACGTCACCGAGCTCTTCGCCGGCTGGGAGACGGGGATCGGCGATCCCGCCTTCGTCGAGCGCGCCTACGCCGAATGCCCGAAGGTCTCCATCGACTACGGCATCATGGAGCGCACCGAGCGCGCCTGGCTTTATCCCGCCAAGTTCGGCTGGGCCGACGTGGACCGTTTGTAGGTCCCCCGCGACGCTTGTTGAAAAAGTTGTTGAAAACCGCTGAATCCGTTTGGAAATCAGCGGTTTTCTTCGTACCTTTGCGGTCCGCAAAAAAGGCGGGGCGTCGGAATTACGGCGCTAAAGCATTAATAAACAATTAATTAACAAACACCAATGCCTGGTTTAATTGGAAAAAAAGTCGGAATGATTTCCGTCTTCGGTGCTGATGGAAAGAATATTCCATGCACCGTCGTTGAAGCTGGTCCTTGTGTTGTCACGCAGGTTCGCACGGTCGAAACCGATGGTTACGCCGCCGTTCAGCTTGCCTATGACGAAAAGAAAGAGAAGCAGACCAGCAAGGCTCTGAAGGGCCATTTCGAAAAGGCAGGGACCACCCCCAAGAAGAAGGTCGTCGAGTTCGAGGCCGACTTCGCCGGTGATCTCAAGCTCGGTGACGTCCTCACGGTCGCCGATGTCTTCACGGAAGACGTCAAGTTCGTGGACGTTGTCGGTACCTCCAAGGGTAAGGGTTTCCAGGGCGTCGTCAAGCGCCACGGATTCGCCGGTGTCGGTGGCCAGACCCACGGCCAGCACAACCGACTCCGTCACCCCGGTTCCATGGGTGCATCCTCCTGGCCGTC
The DNA here is from genome assembly GCA_947169405.1 of uncultured Bacteroidales bacterium. GTDB lineage: Bacteria > Bacteroidota > Bacteroidia > Bacteroidales > UBA932 > Cryptobacteroides. Next base: position 53 of record CAMVPS010000144.1, on the reverse strand, counting down.
CCGCGTTTTCCCGGGAATGCGCATGGCGGGTCACATGGGCAACGAGCGTGTGA
>CAMVPS010000143.1:0-3257 GCA_947169405.1 uncultured Bacteroidales bacterium | reverse complement strand
TCCGTGTCCACGACCGAGTACTGCGCATCGGCAATCTTGGACACGAGGATGCGCGTCTTCGTCGTCAGCCGCTCCGGCGGCACGAAGTACTGCGCGACCCGCTTGTGCAGGTCCTTCGCCTTCCCCACATAGATGACATTCCCCGCGGCGTCATAATACCGGTAGACGCCCGGGGAATGCGGAAACAGGGCTATTTTCTCGCGTACTGTCACAGGCCCAAAGCCTCCTTCACCGCCTCGCCGATCGCCTCACCGCGGAGGTTCCGCTTGAGGATCGTGCCGTCAGGGCCGAAGAGGATGACGTGCGGGATGGCGTCGATGCCGTAAAGCTCGAGCGGAATCTGCTGGGCGTTCACGATCTGGTTCCAAGTGATGCCCAGCTCCTCGGCCGCTTTCCGCGTCTCCGACAGTTCGTCCGCCACGGCGACGCTCAGCATGTCGAAGTTGGGACCGGCATAGGTCTCGTACACGTTCTTGAGATTGGGCATCTCCTCGCGGCACGGGCCGCACCAGGAAGCCCAGAAATCAACCAGGACGTACTTGCCGTTCCCGACGTAGTCGGAGAACTTGACGGTCGAAGCCTCCGGGGCCGCGGGCTCCTCAACCACGGTGAAGTCCACGAAGGGCTGGCCCTCGCCGGTCTTGGCGAGCGTCTCGAAGGCGGCAAGCATATGGGCGGCCTGCGGATGGGCTTTCATCTCGTCCGAGAGGCTGTTCAGCAGGGCCAGCTGGTCGGCCGGATCCTCTTCCGTGATCTGGCTGATGGCCATCAGGCCCACGATGTTGTCCAAATTGGCCTTCGCGGCCTCCTTCTGGTAGGCGTTGAAATCGTCGATGATTCCGTTGAAATACTTCTCGGCCGCTTCCTCGTCCTCGCCGAACTCGGCGATCTTGGCGCGGTAGTCGGCCATGAACTTCTCCATCCAATCGTTGTAAGCCGCATAATGGGCCTGGGCGCCCTTCTTGTTCGAAGAGACGGCGGTGCCGGCCACCGGATCCACCGTGATCTTGGAGCCGTCCGAGATGAAGGAGACGGGCGTGAAGTCGGTCTCGACATATGCGAACTCGGCGAGGTTCTTCGGGATGTCGACCTGGAAACGGCCGTCCGTCACGGTGACGGTGGTGTCGACGGACTCGCCGACGACGATCCGCACGGTTTCAGGGGCGTTTTCGGTGAACTGGCCCACGACCTTGGTCGTCTTGCCGGCTTGGGGGGCGCAGGCGGCCACGGCGAGCGCGGCGGCCAGGAGCGTCAGGTTGAATCTCATATATGCTTGGGGTTAGAATAAAAATCCGATCCGATAGCCGATGCGCGGCGTCACGATGAAGGTGGGGTAGCACAGGAAGTCCGCCCCGGCGGTGAACTCGTGGAACCAGTGCCGGGCGAAGGCCCGGCGCACGCCGAGCACCGGCGAAACGGCCAGCTCGCCGATCCCCCTCGCATCCTTGGCGAGGGTGAGCGTCGTCGGAACGCTGAAGAACTCCGCCGAATTGCCGGACGTGTATTTCCCGTGGGCCTCGCGCCAATTCATCAGGAAATAGTACCGCGGCTCCAGCGTCACCATCGGCGCCATCGTCGTCGACCACTGGAAATTGTCCAGGGAGCTCCGCAGCAGGAAATCCTTGGACGCGTACCCGATCCGGCCGATGACCGACGCCTGCCCGGCGAAGGCCCATTCATACCCGTACTCCAGGCCCAATCCCAAGGTCGTGGACACCGTATGGTTGCTCTGCGGGCGCACCTGCGCGGCCATCGTCAAGGCCGCCGCCAGCGCCACCAGGCTCAAGATCACTCGTTTCATCTTCAATCGCATTAATCCTCGCAAAGATACACAAAAAAACACTCCCCGCAAGGAGGAGTGCCTTTCTTAGCGTTTAGCAGCCGGGATTAGCGGCGGTCGCGGTCGTCGCGGCGCTCACGGCGCTCGCCACGGTCCCCACGGTCCCCACGACGGTCGCCACGGCCTCCGCGGCGGTCGCCACGGCCACCTTCACGACGTCCACCGGCGGGAGCCTGGGCGTTCGCGGCGAAGCCGGCGTTCGGGGAAAGATCCTGCTTGCCGTACTTCTCACCGTTGCAGATCCACACCTTGATACCCATGGTACCCATCTGGGTGTGGGCCACGGCCAGGGCGTAGTCGATGTCGGCACGGAAGGTGTGCAGCGGGGTGCGGCCTTCCTTGAACATCTCGGAACGGGCGATTTCAGCGCCACCGACGCGGCCGCTGATCTGGACCTTGATGCCCTCGGCGCCCACGCGCATGGCGGTGGCGATGGCCATCTTGATGGCGCGGCGGTAGCTCACGCGGCCCTCGATCTGACGGGCGATGCTGTCAGCGACGATGGTGGCATCGACCTCGGGACGCTTCACCTCGAAGATGTTGATCTGGACATCCTTCTTGGTGACCTTCTTCAGCTCTTCCTTCAGCTTGTCGACCTCCTGGCCGCCCTTGCCGATGATGACACCCGGACGGGCAGCGTGGATGGTGACGGTGATGAGCTTCAGGGTGCGCTCGATGATGATGCGGGAGAGGCTGGCCTTCGCGAGGCGGCTTCCCAGGTACTTGCGGATCTCATAATCCTCGGCGATCTTCTCGGCGTAGTTGCCGCCGACCCAGTTGGAGTCCCAACCACGGGTGATACCGATACGGTTGCTGATAGGATTGGTTTTCTGTCCCATAGTTTATTCCTCCACTGCTTTTTTGACGTCCAGGATGATGGTGACGTGGTTGGAACGCTTGCGGATGCGACCGGCGCGGCCCTGCGGGCACGGACGGATGCGCTTCAGCGTGCGGCCCTCGTCGACCATGATGGTCTTGACGATGACGTTGCCCTCTTCGAGTTCCTTCGCCTGGTCCTGGTTCTTGGCTTCCCAGTTGGCGATGGCGCTGCGGAGCAGCGTCTCGAGACGGACGGAGGCCTCCTTCTTGGAGAAGTGGAGGAGGTCCAGGGCGTGATTCACCTCGACTCCGCGCACGGTGTCAGCGACAAGGCGCATCTTCCGGGGGGAAGTGGGTGCATCTTTCAATACGGCGATAGCGGTCTGCTTCTTGGCTTCTTTCAGGCGCTCGGCCATCAATCTTTTTCTCTTACCCATAATGTCAATCTCCTTTAAACATTATTTCTTATTGTTGCCGGCGTGGCCTCTGAAAGTCCGCGTAGGAGCGAATTCGCCGAGCTTGTGGCCCACCATGTTCTCCGTCACGTAAACCGGAATGAACTTGTTGCCGTTGTGGACGGCGATCGTATGGCCGACAA
>CAMVPS010000142.1:0-3262 GCA_947169405.1 uncultured Bacteroidales bacterium | reverse complement strand
ATGTTCTGCAAGTATGACAAGGATTTCATCGGCAAGGAGGCCCTCCTGGACCAGAAGGCCGGCAATCTCCAGCGGAAACTCGTCGGCATTGAGATCGAGGACAAGGCCATTCCGCGCGCCGGCTATCCGGTGGAACTGGAAGACGGGACGGAGGTCGGCATCGTGACGACCGGCTACCACTCCATCTCGCTGGACAAGAGCATCTGTTTCGCCCTCGTGGACAAGGCCTGTGCCGCCCTGGACACCCCGCTGTGGATCCGCATCCGCAAGAAGGTGTTCCCCGGCAAGGTGGTGAAAAAGCGCTTCTATCAGACGAACTATAAGAAATAAGATACCATAAACACATTAAAACATTGATTATGAGCAAGATTATCGAAGGACTCAAGTATTCCGAATCCCACGAGTGGGTCAAGGTCGAGGACGGCCTCGCCGTTATCGGCGTCACCGATTTCGCCCAGAAGGAAATGGGCGACATCACCTATGTGGACATGCCCGACGTGGACGACGAGGTCAGCGCCGGCGAAGAATTCGGCGCCCTGGAGAGCGTGAAGGCCGCGAGCGACCTGATCAGCCCGGTCTCCGGCAAGGTGGTCGAGGTGAACGAGGCACTGGACGACACGCCCGAGCTCGTGAACGAGGATGCTTTCGGGAACTGGATCATCAAGGTGGAGATGTCTGACGCGTCCGAGCTGGACGCCTTGATGGACGCCGCTGCGTACAAGGAGCACATCGGAGAGTAGGCGATGGCAGGTTTCTCCTATATTCCGCATACTGACGCGGACATCCGGGCCATGCTGGACCGGATCGGCGTGGGCAAGGTCGAAGACCTGTACGCGGATGTCCCCAAGGAGTTCCTCAAGAAGGGCCCCTATGCCCTTCCTGATGCGATGTCCGAAGGGGAAGTCCGTCAGTGGCTGGGTTCCCTGGCCGATATGAACCCCAGGATGAAGGTGTTCGTGGGTGCCGGCGCCTATGACCATTACACGCCGTCGGTGATTCCCTACATCACCTCCCGTTCCGAATTCCTGACGGCTTATACGCCGTATCAGTGCGAGATCTCCCAGGGCACGCTCCGCTACATCTTCGAGTATCAGAGCATGGTCTGCGAACTCACGGGCATGGACATCTCCAACGCTTCGCTGTACGACGGCCCGACGGCCGCCGCCGAGGCCATGAAGATGACGGTCGCCTGCACGAAGAAAAAGACGCGTGTGCTCCTTTCCAAAGGCCTGCTGCCCAATGTGATCGCAGTTGTCGAGACCTACGCCAAGTTCCACGGCGTGGAGATCGGCTATGTCCCGGTGATGAATGGCCAGACCTGCCCGAACTGCCTGAGGGCCGAACTCGCCAAGGGCGACGTGGCCGGTGTCATCGTCCCGGAAATCAACCGCTTCGGCATCATCGAGGACCACGCCGGCTTCGCCGACGCCATCCACGAAGCGAAGGCGCTCCTGGTCGAGTACTGCGACCCGTCCACCCTGGCCGTGATCAAGAGTCCGGCCGAGTGGGGGGCCGACATCGCCGTGGGTGACGGCCAGTCCCTGGGCATTCCGCTGTGCTACGGCGGTCCGTATGTGGGCTTCATGGGGGTGAAGAAGGATTATATGCGCAAGATGCCGGGCCGTATCGTCGGGCAGACGACGGACAAGGATGGCAAGCGTGCCTTCGTTCTCACCCTTCAGGCCCGCGAGCAGCACATCAAGCGCGAGAAGGCGACTTCCAACATTTGCTCCAACGAGTCCCTGATGGCCCTTTGGGTGACGGTGTACCTGTCCCTGATGGGACCGGAAGGCCTGCGCGAGGTGAACAGGCTCAGCTATGACGGGGCCCACTACCTGAAGGACGAACTCCTGAAGACCGGCCAGTTCGAGGATCCGTTCCCCGGAAAGCCGTTCCTGAAGGAATTCGTGCTGAAACCTGCGAAGCATCCCGGCCTGGTCCAGAACGCCCTGGAGAAAGCGGGCTTCTTCGCCGCCCTCGAAACGGAGGAGGGTTATGTGTCCTTCTGCGTGACCGAGAAGCGTACCAAGGAGGAAATCGATGCACTTGTCAAAACCGTGAAGGAGGGTTAGGCCATGAAGTATTACGACAAACTCGTTTTCGAACTTTCGCAGAAAGGCCGGATCGGCTATTCGTTGCCGGTCAATCGTTTCCCTTCGGCACCGGAACTTCCGGTTGAACTCAGGCGTGAAGCCTCCCTCGATCTTCCCGAAGTCAGTGAGGTGGATGTCGTCCGTCATTATACGAACCTCTCCCAGATGAACTTCGGCGTGGACACGGGCTTCTATCCGCTCGGATCCTGCACGATGAAGTACAATCCGAAGGTCAATGAGGAAGTGGCTGCCCTGCCCGGCTTCACCGGGCTGCATCCGCTGATGCATGCCGGACTTACCAAGGGGGCCCTGAAAGTGTACCAGGACATGAACAAGTTCCTCGCGGCCATCACCGGGATGGATTCGTTCACCTTCGATCCTTGCGCGGGCGCCCACGGTGAGCTTACCGGCCTGATGATCATGCGTCAGTACCACATGAACCGCGGGGACCTCGCCCGTACGAAGGTCATCGTTCCGGACAGCGCCCACGGCACGAACCCGGCTTCCGCGGCCGTCTGCGGCCTGGAAATCGTGGAAGTGAAGTCGCTGGAGAACGGCCGTGTGGACGTGGAGGCGCTCAAGCCCCTGCTCGACGAAACCATTGCCGGCATGATGATGACGAACCCGAACACCCTGGGCCTGTTTGAAACGCAGATCAGGGAGATCACGGAACTCGTCCATGCCGCGGGCGGCCTGATGTACTACGACGGAGCCAACATGAATCCGATGATGGGCGTTGTCCGTCCCGGTGACATGGGCTTCGACATCATGCACCTGAACCTGCACAAGACCTTCTCCACGCCGCATGGCGGAGGCGGTCCGGGTTCCGGCCCGGTAGGCGTCGCCGCGCATCTGGTGGACTGCCTGCCCGAAATCCGGGTCTCCGGTTTCCACGGCAACTTCGGCGTCATCCTGCGCGCCTATGCGTACATCCTGATGCTGGGCCGGCAGAATCTGAAGAAAGTCGGTCAGTATTCGGTCCTTAGCGCGAATTACATCAAGGAGTGCCTGAAGGATGCCTACAAGCTCCCGATCGAGGGTGTGTGCAAGCACGAATTCGTCTTCAACGGCCTCATCAATGACGGAGCCCACGACGATGTCCATGGCGCCACCACCCTGGATGTGGCGAAGCGGCTGCTGGATTTCGGCTTCCACGCCCCGACCATCTA
>CAMVPS010000141.1:0-3331 GCA_947169405.1 uncultured Bacteroidales bacterium | reverse complement strand
GATTGCAAAGGTACACCTTTTTTCTGAACTGGCAAATTTTTTCTGACTTTTTTTGAAAATATTTTTTGTAAAAAATACCAATTACCTGGTGTTCAATGCTATGCGCGCCTGGAGCTCCCAAGTGCGGATGCGGTCCTTGTAAAAGTTGTTCGCATTGACCTTCTCGATGGAGAGGTCGCTGTCGGAATTGCCGCCCCAGCGGCGGCAGGTGTAGAGCACGTCGTACACGCGGCCGATCTGGTATTCACGGCTGATCCGGAGGCCGACGGCGTAGTCCTCGCCGTATTTGGTGGTCGGGAAGTTGAGCTTGCGAAGGAGCGGGGTCCAGAAGCCGCGCGGGGCGCCGAGGCCGTTGATCCGAAGAGCGTTGTTCCGTCCGTTCTCCGGCGTCCATTCCCGGTGCTCGACCACGAAGGGCGGCAGCGGATTCAGGTCGAAGTCCGTCATCCGGTAGCAGCCCACCACCATCGCACAGCCCTGTTCGCGGAACGCCTCCACGAACTTCTGGACGGTGTTCTCGTCAAAGTACAGGTCGTCCGAATCCAACTGCAGGGCGAAGCGTCCGCAGGCGGGATGGTGGATGGCGGCGTTCCAGTTGCCGCCGATGGCGTGCCAGGTGGGATCCTGGGCGATGTAGACGAGCTTGGGGTCGCCGAGGAAGGACTTGATCACGTCCACGGTGCCGTCCGTGGAGTTGTCGTCGACCACGATGACATTATAAGGAAAGTCCGTCTTTTGGGACAGGGCCGACCGGAGGGCGTCGCCGATGGTTTTCACGCGGTTCTTGCAAGGGATGACGACGGACGCCTCGAATGCGAACTCCCCTTCCTTGATGTCCACCGTCTTGAACGAGGGCGCCAGGTAACCGCCGACGGCCTTCAGGTGGTCCGTCACCGCCTGCTCCATCTCGATCTGGGATTGCCGGTTCTTCGGGTCCACGTAATCGAACATTTTCTCTCCGGACTTGCGGAGGTCCGTTTCTATCTCATAATATAGGTACTCGCCGATGTGCTCGAGCCGTCCCTGCTGCGAGACCTTCAGCCGCAGGTCGTACAGGCCCGCCGCCGCATAGTCGGCCGTCATCCGGGCCGCGGCTTCCTTCAAGGCCGATGTCCGCAGGAGCAGCAGGCCGCCGAACTCGAAGTCGTCCCGCAGGGACCCCTCCTGATAGTCGATGACCGGGGCGGACGCCACTTCCCCGTCCTTGGAGATGAAGCGGTCCGCATACAGCATCGCGGCGCCGGTGTCGTCCGCCACCTGCAGCATCCGCTCCAAGGCGTAATGGACCAGGGAGAGGTCCGTCGGGCGGGTATACAGGAGGGTGAATTCCGCGGTTGCGGTCTCCGCGGCGCCGCGCAGGGTGGCGCTCCGGGAGAAGGGCGCATCGAGCAGGTGGACGGAGGCGACTTCGGCCTCACAGGACAGGATTTCGGCCTGGGAGGCCCTGGAGACAAAACAATCGATTCTTTTCATACCTCAAATATAACACTTTTTCTTCCCGAAATGAAGAAAAAAACGTATCTTCGTGAGTTCAAAACATAGCACTCTATGAAAGCGTTAGTCAGTACTGATTTCCATCTCCCCGAACAAGTCTCCAAATACACGGGCAAAGTCCGTGACGTCTATGCGATTGGCGACGATTACCTCGTGATGGTCGCCACCGACCGCATCTCGGCCTTCGACGTCGTCCTCCCGGAAGGCATTCCCTTCAAGGGTCAGGTCCTGAACCAGATCGCCTCCCGTTTCCTGGACGCCACCGCCGACATCCTTCCCAACTGGAAGATCGCCGAGGCCGACCCGATGGTCACCATCGGCTGGCGCTGCGAGCCCTTCAAGGTGGAGATGGTCATCCGCGGCTACCTGACCGGCCACGCCTGGCGCGAGTACAAGGCCGGCAAGCGCACCCTCTGCGGCGTTCCGCTGCCGGACGGCATGGTCGAGAACCAGAAATTCCCCGAGCCCATCATCACCCCCACCACCAAGGCCGCCGAAGGCCACGACGAGGACATCTCCAAGGAGGAGATCATCGCCCAGGGCATCGTCTCCAAAGAGGATTACGAGCAGCTCGAGGCCTACACCCGCGCCCTCTTCCAGCGGGGCACCGAGATGGCGGCCGAAAAGGGCCTCATCCTCGTGGACACCAAGTACGAATTCGGCAAGCGCGACGGGAAGATCATCCTGATGGACGAAATCCACACCCCCGACTCATCCCGCTACTTCTATGCCGACGGCTACGCCGAGCGCCTCGCCCGCGGCGAACACCAGAAGCAGCTCTCCAAGGAGTTCGTCCGCGAGTGGCTGATGGCCAACGGTTTCCAGGGCCAGGCCGGCCAGCAGGTGCCGGAAATGACCCCCGAAGTGGTCGCCGGCATCACCGAACGCTACATCGAACTGTACGAGCACATCACCGGCGTCCCCTTCGTCAAGGCGGAGGATCCGGACCCGGCGGCCCGCATCGAAAAGAATATCACCGATTTCCTGAAGAGTCTATGATCGAACGCTACTCCCGCAAGGTGATGAGGGACGTCTGGACCGAGCAGAACAAGTTCAGCGCCTACCTCGAAGTCGAAATCCTCTCCTGCGAAGCCTGGAGCGAATTGGGCGTCATCCCGAAAGAAGACGTCGACAAAATCCGTGCGGCGGCCACGTTCGACGTGGACCGCATCAAGGAAATCGAAGAGACCACCCGCCACGATGTCGTGGCCTTCACCCGCGCCGTCAGCGAGAGCCTCGGCCCCGAGCGCAAGTGGGTCCATTACGGGCTCACCTCCACCGACGTCGTGGACACCGCCAACGGCTATCTCCTCAAGCAGGCCAATGAAATCCTCCTCAAGGATCTCGAGGCTTTCCAGGAGGTGCTGAAGCGCCGCGCCCTCGAGTTCAAGGACACGCCCTGCATCGGCCGCACCCACGGCATCCACGCCGACATCACCTCCTTCGGCCTGAAATGGGCCCTGTGGCACGAGGAGATGAAGCGGAACATCGAGCGCTTCCAGTATGCCCGCCAGGGCGTCGAGGCCGGCAAGATGAGTGGCGCCGTGGGCAATTTCGCCAACATTCCCCCGTTCATCCAGGACTATGTGTGCGAGCGCCTGGGCATCGCCTCCGCGGACATTTCCACGCAGGTCCTCCAGCGCGACCGGCACGCCTTCTACATCGCCACCCTCGCCATCATCGCCTCCACCCTGGAGCAGATGGCCTTCGAGGTGCGGAACCTCCAGCGGACGGAAGTCCGCGAGGCGGAAGAGGCGTTCCGCAAAGGCCAGAAGGGTTCCAGCGCGATGCCGCACAAGCGGAACCCCATCTCCAGCGAGAACATCTGCGGCTGCGC
>CAMVPS010000140.1:0-3362 GCA_947169405.1 uncultured Bacteroidales bacterium | reverse complement strand
CCGTTCGGCGCCGTGTTCGATTACTTCAACTACAAGAACGGTGTTCCCGTGGGCGAGGAGTTCATCCCTTGCATCGAGCAGTACGAAAGAGAAGTCACCAGCAAGCGGTAAGTTATGTATTTGATAATTGGACTGTTAATCATTGCCATCGGGGCGTTCTGCCAGAGTTCCAGCTACGTCCCGATCAACAAGATCAAGGATTGGAGCTGGGAGAGCTACTGGATCGTCCAGGGCGTTTTCGCCTGGCTGCTGTTCCCGCTCGTGGGCGCCCTCCTGTCGGTCTCCGGGACCGGCGGGAGCTTCGGCGACCTGCTCGCGATGATGAGCGCGGACCCCAAGGCGACCTGGCTCACCATCCTGTTCGGCGCCCTGTGGGGCGTGGGCGGCCTGACTTTCGGCCTCAGCATGCGTTATCTCGGCGTCGCCCTGGGCCAGAGCATCGCGCTCGGCACCTGCTCGGCCCTCGGCGCCATCCTGGGCCCGGTCTTCACGGGCCACGCGGGTGACCTCACGAGCGCCGTGATCATCGGCGTCGTCGTGACGCTCGTCGGCATCGCCATCATCGGCGTCGCGGGCGGCATGAAGGCCGCCGCTCTGCCGGAGGAAGAGAAGAAGAAGGCCGTGAAGGACTTCAACTTCGGCAAGGGCATCGCCGTGGCGCTGCTCGCCGGCTTCATGAGCGCCTGCTTCAACATCGGCCTGAACTTCGGCCAGGACCTGTACCTGCCCGGCACGAAGCCTATCTTCCAGACGCTGCCGGCCACGATGCTCGTGACTTTCGGCGGCTTCCTGACGAACGCCGTCTATTGCTTCTACCAGAACAATAAGAACAAGACTTGGGGCGACTACGGGAAGAAGGCCCTCTGGGGCAACAACCTCGTCTTCTGCTGCCTCGCCGGCCTGCTCTGGTACAGCCAGTTCTTCGGACTGAGCCTGGGCAAGGGCTTCCTGACGGACTATCCGGTCCTCATCACCTTCAGCTGGTGCATCCTGATGGCGTTGAATGTCGTGTTCTCCAACGTCTGGGGCATCCTCCTCAAGGAATGGAAGGGCGTTTCCCGGAAGACCATCACGGTCCTCCTCGTGGGCCTCGCCGTGTTGATTTTCAGTACTTTCTTACCGCAGTTAATCTAGGAGATGCCCGGTCGGGCCGGGCATGACGAACATGAGTATCCTTGACAACAGACCGGCCTTGAAGGCCGAAATCGACAAGGTCGCCGAAGTGGCCGGCTATCTCTGGCAGAAAGGCTGGGCCGAGCGGAACGGCGGCAATATCACCATCAACATCACCGAGTGGGTGGACGACGCGATGCGGGCCCTGCCGGCCATCGGTCCGGCGGTCCCCATCGGCACGAAGCTCTCGCAGCTGGAAGGCTGCTGGTTCTACTGCAAGGGAACCGGGCGGCGGATGCGGGACCTCGCCCGTGACCCGATGGCGAACGGCTCCATCATCCGCATCGTGGACGACTGCATGCGGTACGAGATCGTGGCGGACCTTCCTGTCGCCCCCACCTCCGAGCTCCCTTCCCATCTGAGCGTCCATAACTACCTGCTGGCGAAGGGCTCCCCGTACCGGGCCTCCCTGCACACCCATCCCATCGAACTGGTGGCGCTCACCCACAGCCGGAAATGGATGAAGAAGGACGTGGCCACGCGGATGCTCTGGTCGATGATTCCCGAAACCAAGGCGTTCTGTCCCCGGGGCCTGGGGATGGTTCCGTATATGCTTCCTTCCAGCGTGGACCTCGCCGAAGCGACGATCCAGGCCATCGACGAGGACTATGACGTGGTGATGTGGGAGAAGCACGGCGTGTTCGCCGTGGATACGGACGTGATGTCGGCCTTCGACCAGGTCGATGTCCTGAACAAGTCCGCCCAGATCTACATCGCGGCCCGGAACATGGGCTTCGAGCCGGAGGGAATGTCGGACGCGCAGATGCAGGAGCTGTCCGACGCTTTCCATCTGCCGAAATAGGACCGGTTGCCCACCGTTTGCTTTATCGGTGGGAAATGGGTATATTTGAATGATTTATTCATTCAATGCCCATGAAAAAGGCCTTTACCCTCTGCCTGCTGGCGCTGGCGCTGCCCGCCGGCGCCCAGTCCTATCTGGACCGGCTCTCCGATTACATCGAGAACACGTCCGTATTCGAAGAAAACCAGGAGCCCGGCCGGGCTTTCCATATCCCGGCGCAGTCCCTGTCCTTGAACGGCACCTGGAAGTTCGGCTATTTCGAAAGCCCGGCGGACGTCCCGGCGGATTTCTTCAAGCCGGCTTTCAACGACCGGAAGTGGGGGACCATCGAAGTCCCTTCCAACTGGGAGATGCAGGGGTACGGCCAGGCCGTGTTCCGCAATGTCACCGCCCCCTTCCCGTTGCTGGCACCCAAGGCCACGCGAGAGCGCTTCTTGAAGGCGCTCGAGGATCCGGACCTGCCGGAGAGCACCAAGAGTTTCTTCCTGTCGCGGCTGGGAGGGAGCCTGACGCCTCCGCCTTTCGCCGTGAGCGTGCCGGAAGTCCCGGAATTCAACCCCACAGGCGCCTACCGGACCACTTTCAACCTGCCCAAGGACTGGAAGGGCGAGCAGGTGTTCTTGCGTTTCGAGAAGGTGGCATCTGCCTCGTTCGTATGGATCAACGGGCAGGAAGTGGGCTACAACGAGGGTGCCCAGGAACCCGCTGAGTACAATGTCACGAAGTACCTCAAGCCCGGGAAGAACACCCTCGCGGTGCTCGTGCTCAAGTACAGCGACGGCTATTACCTGGAAGGCCAGGACTACTGGCGCCTCGCGGGCATCTTCGACGACGTGACCCTTTATGCCTCTCCGCAGGCCCGGATCTGGGACTGGCAGGTGATCACGGATTTCGGTCCGGATTTCGTGGACTCGGACCTGAGCGTCGCCGTCACCCTGCGCGGATTTGACGTGCAGGGGAGCGGGTACCAGGTGAAAGCGACGGTATCCCGCGAGGGAAAGAACGTCGCCGAGATGGTCGGCGGCCCCGTCGCCATCGGCCCGGGCAGCTGCCAGACCGTGAACCTGACTGCGAAGGTGAAGGCTCCGGAGAAGTGGACGGCCGAAACCCCGGCGCTGTACCGGCTGGACCTCGCCCTCACCGATGCGGCCGGCCAGGTCGTGGACCAGGTCGACAAGCGCATCGGCTTCAAGAAAACTGAGATCCGGGACGGCGTCTTCTACTTGAACGGGCAGCCCGTCAAGCTCAGCGCGGAGTGCTCCCACATGCAGCATCCCACGCTTGGACACGCGATGACCGAGGAGGTCATCCGCCGCGACATGGAAATCCTCAAGCAGTTCAATTTCAACGCGGTCCGGACCTCGCACTATCCGCCCGTGAACGAATA
>CAMVPS010000139.1:0-3416 GCA_947169405.1 uncultured Bacteroidales bacterium | reverse complement strand
ACGCCGAACGTCGCCGTGAAGAGCGACATCACCCTCGGCATCTCCGATTCCCTCGGCTTCGGCGGACACGACGCCTGCGTCGCCTTCCGCAAGTACTCCGAATAAGATGAACAGAGAAGAAATCATGCAGCATATTCCCCACCGGGAACCCATGCTCCTCATCGACGAGGTGTGGCAGGACCCGGACGGGACCGGACACGGCCGGTATCGCATCCGTGACGACGAGTTTTTCTGCCGGGGGCATTTCCCCGGAAACCCGATGGTTCCGGGCGTGATTCTCTGCGAGATCATGGCGCAGAGCTGCACCCGCCTGATGCTCGAGGTGCTCCCGGGCAACCTGGCCGTCTACCGCGGCATCGACGACGTGAAGTTCAAGAACACCGTCCGGCCCGGCGACCTGTGCGAAGTCACCTGCCACCTGGACGACACCAAGGCGGGCATCTTCCACTGCTCGGCCAAGCTGGAAGTGGGCGGCAAGCTGTGCTGCCGCGGCAAACTCACGTTCGCGGTGATTCCCGACCCGGGGAAAGCTTCTGAGAAATAGCTTGAAAAAAGAAGTGAACCGAGCCGGTTCACTTCTTTTTTTTGCGATCCCGTTTCCGCGATTCGCGGATGCGGTAGGCACTTTCGACCATCAGCTGGTCCTGGAAGCAGCCGCGCGCCGCGAGGAAGTCGCAGATGGCGGAAATGAGCGGGAAGATGACGGTCCACTTGAAGGCCACGTTCTCCGGCGCCGTGAAATAGAAGTACGCCAGCCAGCCCGTCATTCCCAGGGCGACGAGGCCCGAGAGGGTGGCGAGGCGCATCTGCAGGATGCGGACCTTGAAGGTGACGAGCGCGAGGACGGTCATCGCGAACAGGACCCCCAGCAGGATGCCGAAATAGGGTTTCTGGATCTGCAGGTAAGTCACGTACTGCATCCCGTCGGGTGCGGTGAGGGTGTAGGCGTCACTGAAGAACAGGATGAACAGGAGGACGGTGGAGACCGCCAGATATAGGGTTTGGATGCGCTGCCACATAGGTCAATTATTTGTACAAATATAGGATAAATCGGCGGAAAAAACTATATTTGTCTTCCATCACATAATTGATCAGCCATGAGAATCCCTGAATCCGAACTCATCATCAACGGCGACGGCTCCGTGTTCCACATCCACCTGAAGCCCGAAGAACTGGCCGACAACGTCATCCTCGTGGGCGACCCCGGCCGTGTCGACATGATCGCCGAAATGCTGGAAGACATCGAGTTCCGGCACGCCTCCCGCGAGTTCGTCTCCGTCACCGGCCGGCGGAACGGCAAGCGCATCACCCTCCTTTCCCATGGCATCGGCCCCGACAACATCGACATCGTGATGACCGAGCTGGACGCCCTGGCGAACGTCGATTTCGCCACCCGCGAGGTCAAGCCCGTGCACAAGGCCCTGAACATCCTGCGCATCGGCACCTCCGGCGCCCTGCACGCGGACATCCCCCTCGGCTCCTACATCCTCTCCCACTATTCCGTGGGCTTCGACGGCGTGATGAACTGGTACGCGGACCGCGACAAGGTCACCATCCCCGAGGTCGAGGAGGCCTTCAAGGCCCATATGAACTGGGAAAAGACCCTCCAGTCGCCCTATTTCGTGAAGGCGTCGGACAAGATCGTCGACCTGATGAAGGACGTGACTGTCCCGGGCGTCACGATTTCCGCGCCGGGCTTCTACGGGCCGCAGGGCCGTGTGGTCCGCATCCCGCTCGCGATGCCGGACATGCTGGAACGCATCGAGTCCTTCCGCTTCGAGGCGGGCGGCATGGAACGGCGCATCACGAACTTCGAGATGGAGAGCGCCCCGCTCGCGGGCCTCTGCAAGCTGCTCGGCCACAACGCGTGCACCGTGTGCTGCGCCATCGCGAACCGCTATCTCCAGAGTTCCAATCCGGACTACAAGCCGCAGATCCGCAAGCTTGCAGAGATCGCGGTGGACCGGATGTCCACGCTCTAGCCCCTATTGGAGGATCAGCGCCTCCAGCTCCGCCGGCGTGTCCACCAGCGCGGTGGGCCGGAAGGCGGCGAGCTCTTCCCGGGAACGGAATCCCCAGGTGACGCCGACGGTATCGACCCCGGCGCCGATTCCGGTTTGCATGTCGACATTGGAATCACCCACGTACAGGACCTCGTCCTTCGCGACTCCGGCGGCCTGCAGGCACTGGTTCACGATGCCCGGGTCCGGCTTGATGGGGAAGCCTTCGCGCTGGCCCAGGACGGCCACCCAGGCGAACTGCCCGAAGAAATGGCCGATCACGGTCTCCGCCCCTTCCTGGTACTTGTTGGACGCCACGGCGATTTGCACGCCGCGGGCGGTGATGTGCGCCAGGAGCTCCGGGATGCCGGGGTAGGGGTGCGTAAGGTCGCAGAGATGGACCCCGTAATGGGCCAGGAACAGCGCCCGCATCCGGTCGATGGTCTCCGGCGTGTCGCAGCCCGCCGGGACGGCGCCCTTGAACAGGTTCGTGATGCCGCGGCCGACGAGTTTGTAGAATTCGTCCCGCCGCCGCTCGGGGAAGCCGAGGGTGCGCAGGGCGTGGTTCGTGGCGTTCCCCAGGTCCTCGATCGTGTCGAGCAGGGTTCCGTCCAGGTCGAAAATCACTAATTTTTTCATATTGTACCGTTCTTTGGCACAAGGTGGCCGTACCTTTGCATCAGAAAACAAAACGGTACTGCCATGAGAAACACAGATTACAACATCGACGCCCTCGGTTCTTTCCTTTCCTCCGACGTCACCTTCCAGGCCCTCAAGGACCTCATCGACGACCTCGGCCTCGAGGTGGAAAGCGTCTCCGAGTTATAGCCGCTAGGCTTTGAGCGTGACCGCGATGGACTCCTTGTCCGCCGACAGGCCCACCTTCAGCTCCCGCACGTCCGCCAGCTCCCCCTTGGAGCGGGAGACCAGGATGCGGTCGGAGATGATGAACTCGGCGACGGGATCCTCGATATACTTGGTGATGGCCCGCTTCAGCGGCCTGGCCCCGTAGGCGGGGTCGTAGCCCGCCTCGGCCACGAAACGCTTCGCCGACGGGGTGACCGTGATCCGGTAGCCCGCCTCCAGCGAACGCTTCTTGAGCCCCTTCAGCTCGATGTCGATGATGCGCTCGATATCCTCCCGGGACAGGGAGTTGAAATAGATCTGCTCGTCCACGCGGTTGATGAATTCCGGCGGAAACGCCTTCTTCACGGCCTTGGCGACCACATTCTTCCGGTCGTCCTCCAGTTTTCTCCCGGCCGTCGCAAACCCGATTCCGTTCCCGTACTCCTCCACTTCGCGGCTGCCCACGTTGGAGGTCATGATGACGATGGTGTTCTTGAAGTCCACCACGCGTCCGTTGCTGTCCGTGAGCCGGCCCTCGTCCATCACCTGCAGGAGCAGGTTGAAGATGTC
>CAMVPS010000138.1:0-3433 GCA_947169405.1 uncultured Bacteroidales bacterium | reverse complement strand
CGCCGCATCATGGGCGCCGCCTCCTTCATGGAGCTGCAGGACCACGCGGGTCGCATCCAGGTGTATGTCAAGCGGGACGAGATCTGCCCCGGCGAAGACAAGACCTTATATAACACGGTGTTCAAGAAGCTCCTGGACATCGGCGACATCATCGGCATCAAGGGCTTCGCCTTCATCACCCAGACCGGCCAGCTGTCCGTCCATGCGAAGGAACTCACCGTCCTTTCGAAGTCCCTCCGCGTCCTTCCGATCGTGAAGACCGACGCCGACGGCACCGTCCATGACAGTTTCGAGGATCCGGAACTCCGCTACCGCCAGCGCTATGTGGACCTCGTGGTGAACCCGCAGGTGAAGGAGACCTTCGTCAAGCGGGCGAAGATCATCTCCACGATGCGCCGCTACTTCGACGAGGCCGGCTGCCTGGAGGTGGAAACCCCGATCCTGCAGCCCATCCCGGGCGGCGCGACCGCGCGCCCGTTCATCACGCACCACAACGCGCTGGATGTGGACATGTACCTCCGCATCGCGAACGAGCTGTACCTGAAGCGCCTCATCGTGGGCGGCTTCCCGGGCGTGTACGAGTTCGCGAAGAACTTCCGCAACGAGGGCATGGACAAGACCCACAACCCGGAGTTCACCTGCGTGGAGCTGTATGTCGCGTACAAGGACTACGAGTGGATGATGGACTTCACCGAGAAGATGCTCGAGCAGGTGGCCGAGGCCACCGGCGGGCTCGCCAAGACCATCGGCGGGAACGAGATCTCCTTCAAGGGCCCCTTCCGCCGCCTCCGCATCCTGGACGCGATCCAGGAATACGCCGGGGTCGATGTCAAGGGGATGGACGAGGCACAGCTGCGCGCGACCTGCAAGCAGCTGAACATCGAGGTCACCCCGGAAATGGGCGTCGGCAAGCTCATCGACGCCATCTTCGGCGAATACTGCGAGAAGAACCTCATCCAGCCCACCTTCATCATCGACTATCCCGTGGAGATGTCCCCGCTCACCAAGCGCTGCCGCTACGACGACACGCTCACCGAGCGGTTCGAGCTCTTCGTCGCCGGCAAGGAGCTGGCGAACGCCTACTCCGAGCTGAACGACCCGATCGACCAGCTCGAGCGCTTCGAGGAGCAGGCCGCCCTCAAGTCCAAGGGCGACGACGAGGCGATGTACATCGACTATGACTTCGTGCGCGCGCTCGAGTACGGCATGCCGCCCACCTCGGGCATCGGCATCGGCATCGACCGCCTCACGATGTTCATGACCGGCAACGACGCCATCCAGGACGTCCTCTTCTTCCCGACGATGAAGCCGGAAAAATTCTAGATTCCTTCGCTTCGCTCGGAATGACAAAGGGCGCTTCGCTCGGAATGACATTTCCCTGTCATTCTGAGGAGGGCGGAGCCCGACGAAAGAATCTATATGCGAATTGAACAGGTCACATCGGCGCAAAACCCGAAGATCAAGAATCTGCTCCTGCTGCAGGAAAAATCCAAGGCGCGGCGGGAGCAGGGTCTTTTCGTGGTGGAGGGCCGCCGCGAGCTGGAGCACTGCCTCGAGGCAGGCTTCCGGGTAAGGACGGTGTTCGTGTGTCCGGAAATGACCGGGACAGATTCCTTCGCTTCGCTCGGAATGACAAAGGGCGCTTCGCTCGGAATGACAGTCTCTTGTCATTCTGAGGAGGCCGAAGGC
The DNA here is from genome assembly GCA_947169405.1 of uncultured Bacteroidales bacterium. Classification (GTDB taxonomy): domain Bacteria; phylum Bacteroidota; class Bacteroidia; order Bacteroidales; family UBA932; genus Cryptobacteroides. The sequence continues at coordinate 1,744 of CAMVPS010000138.1, read as the reverse complement.
CGACGTGAGAATCTCCATCTCGTCGAAATCCCCGAGGCGCTGTACCGGAAGGTGGCGTACCGGGAAGGGACGGAGGGCGTGCTCGCGGAGGTCGAAGTCCGCGAGCGGCGCCTGGAGGACCTTGCGCTGAGCGAGCATCCGCTCGTGATGGTGCTGGAGTCGGTGGAGAAGCCGGGGAACCTGGGCGCGGTGCTCCGCAGCGCCGACGCCGCCCGGGCCGACGCGGTCGTCGTCTGCGACCCGCTCACGGACCTGTGGAACCCGAACCTCATCCGCGCGAGCATCGGCGCGGTGTTCACGGTGCCTACGGTGTGCGCCTCGTCGGCGGAGACCATCGACTGGCTCAAATCCCGCGGCATCCGCATCCTCACCGCCCAGCTCCAGGATTCCTCCTGGTACTATGATACGGACATGACCGGCGGAACGGCCCTGGTGATGGGTACCGAATCCACCGGTCTTACCGATGTCTGGCGCCGCGCCGCCGATGCGCACATCCGCATCCCGATGCTCGGCCGCCTGGACAGCCTCAATGTGTCCGTGTCCGCCGCCATCCTCCTCTTCGAGGCCGTCCGGCAGCGGAACAGCTGATTTCCTATTTGATTTCTCCGCTCTTGACGCGATCGAGGAAGTACTTCACCCGCCAGGTGTAGTTCTTCGGGTCCTTCGCGTAGGAGTTCGCGTGGACGGCGCCCTGGACGAGGACGAGCTCCTTGTAGCCGTGCGTCTTGGCCTCGTAGTTCTTGAAGACGTGGTCCACGGGGACGAAGTCGTCCGCCGTGCCGTGGATGAAGAGCATCGGACGGTCGCACTTGGCGAGCTGGTCCACGGAGGAGGCCTCCTTGAAGCCCCAGCCGTAGCGCTGCTTGGAGACGATGCTCGCGCTGTTCAGGATCGGGAACGGGGGCAGGTGGAAGCTGTCCTTGAGGTTGTGGGCGAACTGGTCCCAGGCGGAGGAGTAGCCGCAGTCCTCGACGAAGGCGCGGATGTAGGGCGGGAGGTCGTCGCCGCTCATCATCATCGCGGTGGCCGCGCCCATCGACACGCCGTGCACGACGGTGAAGTCGTCCTTGAAGAGGTCGTGGGCGACCTTGGCCCAGTCTTCCACGTCCAGGCGGTCGAGCCAGCCCATCTGGGCGGCCTCGCCCTCGGAGTAGCCGAAGAACTGGAGGTCCGGGGCCATCACGTTATAGTTGAACTCGTCGCGGTACATCCGCACGAGGTACATGAAGACGAGGTGGTTGTCCGTATAGCCGTGGACGACGATGGCCGTGCCCTGGGCCGTGGCGGGATCCTTGGCGGGGGCGTAGACGGCGTGCAGCTTGTGGCCGTCCGGGTCCGTGCGGGTGATGTCCTTGAAGATGCCCTTGGCGTGCAGGTCGTCGTACCAGGCCATCACGCCGGGGGCGAGGGAGTCGGCCTTGGCGCGGGTGCGCTCGATGTCGGCCTCGCCGTGCTGGGCGGGCTTGAGGGCGTAATTGGTCATAAACTTGCCGGCGAGGCAGCCCGTAAGGCAGTTCGCGGCGAGAAGGAGCGAGGCGCTCCAGAGGATGATGCGTTTCAGTGTCATAGTTTATATGTGGTTGTTTTATTTCAGAAAGTCGATGGCGCCGAAGATGCCAAGCGACGCCAGGAGCATGATCGCCCCGGCGAGGAGGACGCCCAGCAGGACGAACAGAACGCTTTTCTTGAAGTCCATGTCCAGGATGCTGGCGGCGAGGGTGCCGGTCCAGGCGCCCGTGCCCGG
>CAMVPS010000137.1:0-3447 GCA_947169405.1 uncultured Bacteroidales bacterium | reverse complement strand
CGTCTGCAGGGCGTGAAGATCAACGACAAGCACTTCGAGATCATCGTCCGCCAGATGATGCGCAAGGTCCAGATCGGCGACCCGGGCGACACCGAGTACCTCCCGGAGGAACTCGTGGACAAGTGGGAGTTCATGGACGCCAACGACGCCATCTTCGGCAAGTACTACGTCCTGGATCCGGGCGACAGCGTCCGGTTCGAGGAAGGTGACATCATCGGCGCCCGCGACATGCGCGGCGAGAACGTCTCGCTGGAGCGTCAGGGCATGAAGATGATGGTGGTGCGCGAAGCCAAGCCGGCGACGGCGTCCCAGATCCTCCAGGGTATCACCCGCGCGGCCCTCAAGACCGGCAGCTTCATCTCCGCCGCCTCCTTCCAGGAGACCACGAAGGTGCTCAGCGAAGCCGCGATCCGGGCCCGTGTGGACCACCTCGAGGGCCTGAAGGAGAACGTCATCTGCGGTCACCTCATCCCGGCCGGTACCGGTCTGTCGGAATACCAGGACATCGTCGTGGGCTCCAAGACCGACTACGTCGCCGCGATGAACGAGCTGTAGATCCTCACGTCGGCCTTCGGCCTCCTCAGGATGACAGGGCTTGTCATTCCGAGCGAAGCGAAGGAATCTCAATTGAAGCCGGCCATTTCAGTATGGCCGGCTTTTTGTATATCTTTGTGGAAAATTCCTGTAACGATGAAAAACCTGATCAAAACCTTCGCCCTGGCGGCGATAGCCGCCCTGGCGCTCACCGGCTGCATCAAGCACGAGCCCTTCGGTCATCGTCCGTATCCGGACGATGGCGGCGGAAGCGGACATGGCGGCGGTGGTGCAACCCCCACCGAGAAGCTCCTGCTGGTCAAGCAGGACGGCTGGTCCGTCAAATATCTCGGCCGGGACCCGGTCACCTATGACGACGGGACGTCGGCCGTGCTGGAGAAATTCCAGCTGGGCTGCGCGGGCGCGGTCAATCTGTTCCCGCTCATCATCAGCCCGGACGACCTCAAGAACGTGTACGACAATGACCTGGTCGATTTCTTCACCTACGAGGTGGAGCTGCTCCAGAATGATGCCAAGGCCAATCCGGCCACGGCGCTGTCCGATATGGGGGTCTATTCCGCCAAGCAGACCAACATCTGGTTCAACCGGCATATGCACGGGACCTGGCTCCTGTACGTGCCCGAACTGGACGCCAAGCTGAATCTGACCGGGAAGTATGCAGAATACGAGTTCACCATCCAGGAGGAGGCCCAGACGGAGGCTTACAAGCGTTGGCTGGGCACCTATCACGTGGCCGATCCCAATGGCTACGCGGCCTTCGACATCGTGGTCTCCGATGCGGATGCGAACTATCTCTACTATGTCGACGGCTGGGAGAACAGTCCGTCCGTGGGACAGAAGATGGACGGCGAGCGGGATTGGATCTACGCGCGCTTCGATGTGGACCGCCTGGTCTTCTACGCCCAGTTCCTGCAGACGGAGGATTACAACGGCACCACCGTGGACGAGGTGTTCGCGGGCACCTATCTGACCGCCTCCTCCGACGCCATCGGCGACCTGGACTGGGAAGGGGTCGACTACGAGGACAACCTCGCCTATACCGTGTATGAAGGGGACAAGCTCATTCTGAAGCCTTGGACAATTCAGCTGGACAATGGCTATTCCTTCACGTACGCCAGCATGCGGTATTCCCGCCTGTGGTTCACCGACAACGGCGCGACGGCCAACTGGGCCTTCTACAATACGGCGGGCGTGCCGGCGCTGCCGGCGGAGATGACCTACATCCCGGGCACCCGTTCCACCGTTTCCGCCCCGGCCGTCCGCAAGCGCACCAAGGGGACCGTCCATCGGGACCAGCTGAAACCGGTCCGGACCGTCCGTCAGCGGAGAGCGATGGATAAGGGATAATTGCAATAAAAATCGTATATTAGCAGTCTGGATTTTCAGACTGCTTTTTTTTATGCGAAATCTCTTTCTGACCAATACCCTGACGCGCCGCAAGGAGCTCTTCGTGCCCATCCATCCGGGCCACGTGGGGATGTATGTCTGCGGCCCGACCGTCTATGGGGACGCGCACCTCGGGCACGCCCGTCCGGGCGTCACCTACGACGTCCTTTTCCGGCTCCTCAAGCACCTCGGCTACAAGGTCCGCTACGTGCGGAACATCACCGACGTGGGCCATCTGGAGCACGATGCGGACGAAGGCGAGGACAAGATCGCGAAGAAGGCGAAGCTCGAGGACCTGGAGCCGATGGAGGTGGTCCAGACCTACACGGAGCGCTACCACGAGGCCATGCGCCTGCTGAACGTGGAGTCCCCGTCCATCGAGCCGCGCGCCTCCGGCCATATCATCGAGCAGATCGAGACCGTGAAGAAGATCCTCGCGGCGGGCTACGCCTACGAGTCCAACGGGTCGGTCTATTTCGACGTGGAGAAGTACAACAAGGACTTCGGCTACGGCGTGCTGTCGGGCCGGACCCTGGAGGCGACCCTGGAAGGGACGCGCACCCTGGACGGCCAGTCCGACAAGCGCGCCCCGTACGACTTCGCCATCTGGAAGAAGGCTGAGCCGGAGCACATCATGCGCTGGCCGTCCCCGTGGGGCGAAGGCTTCCCGGGCTGGCACCTTGAGTGCTCGGTGATGGGGGAGAAGTACCTCGGCAAGGAGTTCGACATCCACGGCGGCGGCATGGACCTGATGTTCCCGCACCACGAGTGCGAGATCGCGCAGAACCAGGCCTCCCGCGGCACCCAGGGCGTGCATTACTGGGTCCATAACAACATGATCACCATCAACGGGCAGAAGATGGGCAAGTCCCTCGGCAACTTCATCACCCTGCCGGAACTCTTCAGCGGCAACCATCCCAAGCTGGAGCGCGCCTACAGCCCGATGACCGTCCGCTTCTTCATCCTCCAGGCCCACTACCGCAGCACCCTGGACTTCTCCAACGAAGCCCTCGCCGCCGCCGAGAAGGGCTACAAGCGCCTGATGCAGGCTGCCAGGGAACTGGGAGCGGAAGAGGGCGCCGCTCCGAGCGACGCTTCCGTCACTCCGGGCTCGACCGGGAATCCTTCCGCCCCTGTCGCCGCCCTCATCGAGAACGTCTACGACGCCCTCTGCGACGACCTGAACACCCCCATCGCCATCGCGCACCTGTTCGAGGCCGTGAAGCTGGTTAATGGCGGAAAGCTCCCCGAGGCCGACAAGGCCGCCCTCCGGAAGCTCTTCGACGACATCGTGTACGGTGTCCTCGGCCTCCGCGACGAGGAGGCCGCCGGCGGCTCCGGCAAGGCCGAGAAGGCGCTGGAAGGCGTGATGGACATCGTCCTGGAGGACCGCCGCAAGGCCCGCGCGGAGAAGAACTGGGCCGAATCCGACCGCATCCGCGACCTCCTGGCCTCTTTCGGCATCACCGTCAAGGACACCAAGGACGGCGCCACCTGGACGCTGGA
>CAMVPS010000136.1:0-3526 GCA_947169405.1 uncultured Bacteroidales bacterium | reverse complement strand
CTTGAGGGCCTTCACTTTGCCGCCTGTCACCGTGGCAACGGCCGCATCGGACGTACTCCAGGTGACGGTCTTGTCGGTGGCGTCGTCCGGTTTGACGGTGGCGGTGAGGGTGACCTCGTCGCCCTCGGTCATCTCCAGCGTCTTCTGGTCCAGTTCGACGGAGCTCACGGCGACGGTGCGCTGCTCGACTTTGACCATGCAGCTCTCCGCCTTGCCTCCCGCCATCGCTGTGATGATGGCATCTCCGGGCTTGAGCGCCTTGATCCTGCCGTTGTTCACACTGACGATTGTCTCGTCCGTGCTGCGCCAGGAGACGGTTTTCTCGGTGGCATCGGCCGGTTTGACGGTGGCGGTGAGGGTGGTCTCGTCGCCTACCATCATCACCAGGGATGTCTTATTCAATTCGACAGCAGAAACGGGAATCGTTTCTTCCCCGCAGGAATAGAGGGCGGGAAGTGCCGTGAAGAAAAGCAAAAGAAGGGGAAACAGTTTCTTCATGATCGGGCGTTTGTTAAGTGGACATAATCGGGACACTACCAAAAATACAAGTTTATCGCCGAAAAAGAAAGAAAACCCGTGTATTTTTTCGTAGATTTGCGATATGATGATCGACATTCTCTGCAAGAACGACGGCCGGAAACTCCGCGTGAAGGTCGGGTCCAACCTCCTGGACCTCGCCCGGAAGGAGTGCCCCGAAGCCGTCGACCCGAAGACCGGCAAGCGGCACCCCGTGCTCGCCGCCCTGGTGGACCACAAACTCAAGGAACTGAGTTTCAATATCTTCTTCCCGCACGAAGTCACGTTCATCGGGTATAACAACCCGGACGGGCGGCGGACGTACATCCGTTCGGTGAGCTTCCTGCTGCAGCACGCCGTGCGCGACGTCTTCCCGGGCAAGGTGCTCGTGGTCGAGCACTCCCTGCCCAGCGGCCTGTACTGCGAGCTGCGCGAGGGGCGGCCCGGCGGTCCGGCGTTCAAGCCGGACGCCGAGGGCTTCGAGCGCCTTCGCGCCCGGATGCGGGAGCTGGTCGACGCGGACCTGCCGTTCACCACGGAAAAGATCCCGACCGAGGAGGCCGAGGCGCTGTTCGAGGCGCAGGACCAGCCCTACAAGGCGGAGCTCCGCCGGTCGCTGGGCCGGTATTTCTGCCGGGTGTATTACCTGGACGGCCAGGTGGACTCCTTCCACGGGCCGCTGGTTCCCTCGACGGGTTACCTCCAGGTGTTCGGCCTGATGCCGTTCCACAAGGGCTTCTGCCTCCAGCCGCCGTCCAACACCGACCCGTCCCGGGTCACGCCCCGGCGTCCGCAGAGCAAGCTCTCCGCGACCTTCAAGGAGTATTCCGCGTGGTGCCACACCACCGGCATCGGCGGCATCGGCACGCTGAACAAGAAACTGATGGAAGGGAAGGCCGTGAAGCTCATCAACCTGTGCGAGGCGCGGCAGGAACGGGAGTATGCCAAGGTGGCGGACCTCATCTACGCCGAACGCGACCGCGTGAAGATCGTCTTCATCGCCGGACCGTCCTCCAGCGGCAAGACTTCGTCCTCGCTCCGCCTGGCGCAGCAGCTCCGCATCCTGGGGATGAAGCCCAAGGTCATCGAACTGGACAACTACTTCGTGTCCCGCGACCGGACGCCGCTGGACGAGGATGGCGAGTTCGACTTCGAGGCGCTCGAGGCGATGGACCTGGAACTCCTTGGAAATCACCTCAACACGCTCCTCGCGGGCGGCAAGGTGGAAGTTCCGCGCTATGACTTCAAGCAAGGAAAGCCCTTCTTCGAGGGCAACTATATGGAGCTGGACGAGAACGACATCCTCATCATGGAAGGCATCCACGCGCTGGATCCGGCGATGGTCCCGTCCGTGGACCAGAGCCGCATCTTCCGCTTGTACGCATCGGCCCTGACCTCCCTGAACGTGGACGAGAACAACAACATCTCCACGACCGACAACCGGCTCCTGCGCCGGATGGTCCGGGACTACCGCTACCGCGGCACCAGCCCCGAAGCGACCATCCTCCGCTGGCCCTCCGTCCGCCGGGGCGAGAACAAGTACATCTTCCCCTTCCAGGAGAACGCCGACGCGCAGTTCAATTCCGCCCTCCTGTACGAGCTCCCGTTGCTGAAATACTACGCGGAGCCCCTCCTGCGGCGGATCCACCCTTCCTCACCGGCCTATACGGAGGCCATCCGGCTCCTCAAGTTCCTGGACTACATCGTCGCCCTCACGCCCGAGGAAATCGCCGCCGTCCCGCCGACGTCCATCCTGCGAGAGTTCATCGGCGGACAGACGCTGTAATCAGCGCTTGAATTCCACAATCAGCGCCGTACGGGGCTCGACAGGGAGGCCGTCGGCCAGGGTGACGGGCTCGCCGGAGATCACGTCGCGGCCCGTGACGGGGCCGACGACGAACTCGTCGTAGTGCGACCAGTCGAGCTCGCGCACTTCGTCCGTGTTGTTGATGTACACGAACACGGCGTTCTGGTCATCGTAGCGGAAATACGAATAGGTGTTGTCCGTGTAGTTCACCGCGTCCACGTTCTTCCGGGAAAGGAAGTGCAGCGTCTTGCCGTGGTGGATGACGGGGCAGCCCTTGCGCCAGCGGAAGAGGGCGCGGGCGTAGTCGTGCAGGCCCTCGGCCGCCGTGTAGTCCGCGTCGCGGGTGTAGCCCGCCGCCGCGCGGCCTTCCGGCGTGAAGAGGTTCACGGGGTCGCCCTCCCAGCCGCCCGGGAAGTCGATGCGCTTGGAGCCGTCGTGGTGCAGGCCGGGCTTCTCGCAGAACATCATCTCGTCGCCGTAGTACAGCTGCGGGATGCCGCGAAGCGTCGCGAGCAACGCGAGCGCGAGCCGCATCCGGGCGGGATCGTGCCGCAGCACGTCGCCCGTGCGGTCGTGGTCGTGGTTCGCGAAGAAGATCATCAGGTTCGACAGGTCCTTATACACGAAGTCCTGGGCCAGGACCGTGTACACGCGCGTCATCCCCTCGTCCCACCAGACGGTGTCCTCGGTCAGGGCGCGGAGGATGGCCTGCTGGAGCGGGAAGTCCATGATGCACGGCAGGTTGCTGTCGAAGCCGTTCGGGTTCGGATTGCCTTTCTGCCAATAGGCCACCTGCGGGATGTTCATGTCCCAGCATTCGCCCACGATGTTCATCTTCGGGTATTCCTTCAGGACCGCCTTGCACCATTCGGACATCGGTTCGGGCTCGTTGTAGGGGTAGGTGTCCACGCGGAGGCCGTCCAGGCCCGCGTACTCGATCCACCACACCGCCCACTGCTGGAAGTAGCGCAGCACGTAGGGGTTGTCCAGGTTCATGTCCGGCATCGACGGGACGAACCAGCCGCTCTGCTGGCGGTCGCGGTCCTTCACCGAGGCATGCGGGTCCATATAGACCGAGAACACCGCATTCATCTGCATATACGGCTCGGAGACGTGGTACCAGTCCGGGAAGGGCGGGTTGTCCATCCACCAGTGGGCCGTGCCGCAGTGGTTGGTGACGATGTCCATGATGACCTTCAGGCC
>CAMVPS010000135.1:0-3577 GCA_947169405.1 uncultured Bacteroidales bacterium | reverse complement strand
AGGAGGAAGTACTTGGTCTCGTCCTTGCCGTAGTCGAAGCAGCGGGAGCCCCAGGCGGGATGGCGGCCCTGCGGACCGGAGTAGAAGTACAGGTGGTCGGTGCCGTCGAAGTTCGAGAGGCCCTCGGCCTCGTTGTCCACGCTGTGGCTGTGGACGATGTCCATCACCACGGCGATGCCCTTGCCGTGGGCGTCGTCCACCAGGCGCTTGAACTCCTCGGGCGTGCCGAAGCGGGAGCTCAGGGCGTAGAAATTGGACACCTGGTAGCCGAAGGAGCCGTAGTAGGGATGCTCCTGCAGGGCCATGATCTGGAGGGTGTCGTAGCCGAGTTCCTTCACCTTGGGAAGGACCGTGGCGCGGAACTCCTCGAAGCTCGCGACCTTCTCTTGCTCGGACGACATGCCGATATGGCATTCATAGATCATCGGATGGGGGCGCTTCCCGGCGTGCCCGTGCTTCCAGACATACTTCTCGGCCGGAGCCCACACCTGCGCGGCGAAGGCCTTCGTGTTCTCGTCCTGGACGGCGCGGGTCACATAGGAAGGGAGGCGCTCCCCCGCCCCGCCGGGCCACTCGATGTAGAGCTTGTACAGCTCGCCGTGCTGCAGCATGAACGACGGAAGGGAAAGCTCCCAGTTGCCGCCGCCGATGGGATTGAGGGCGTAGGCGTCCGTCCGCTTCCAGTTGTTGAAATCGCCCACCAGGTAGATCTTGGTGGCGTTCGGGGCCCACTCGCGGAAGATCCAGGAGCCGTCGTCGCAGCGGTGCAGGCCGTAGTACATGTGGTTGTTCACGGCGTCCTTCAGGAGGCCGTCGCCGGCGATGTGCCGCTTCATCCCCATGATCCGTTCGTGGCGGGCCTGGATGGCCTCCTTGTACGGCATCAGGTACGGGTCGGTTTCGTAAAGCTTTTTCATATTATTCCTCGTCCAGTTTGTCAATCCTTTCCTGCACGGTGCGCAGATACGCCCGGCAGGCCTTCAGCAGCCCGTTGCTGCGGGCCACGAGCGCGTCGATGTCGTCCAGCTTCGTGGCCGGGTCCTCCACCTTCGCGGCAATCTTCTCCAGCTCCTCCACCGCTTTCGCGTAATCGAATTTTTCTTCCATATCCTTTGTCATTTCGAGCTTGTCGAGAAATCTATCGAATCCACCGTCGCCGTGATCGTCCCGTCGGCGAACCGGACGCCGATCCGGTCCCCGACCGCGACCGGAGCCACGCTCTTGAGGACCTTTCCGTCCCCGCCCGTGACGAGGGCGTAGCCCATCGACAGGATCTTCCGGGGGTCGGACGCCTTGATGAGGGCCTCCTTCAGGTCCAGGGCCGCCCGCGCCCGGTCGATGCGCGCGCCGACCGCGAAGCGGAGCCGCTGCGCGAGGGAATCGACCTTCCGGAGCATCCCGCCCAGGCGGTCGGCGACCGCCCGGCGGACGCGGGCCTGCAGGTCGTCCAGCAGGGCGTCTTCCGCGGCATAGGCGTCCAGGAACAGGTCCGCCAGGGCCGTGGGCGTTTTCACGGAGCGGTTCGCCACGAGGTCCGCGATGTGAAAATCGCGGTCGTGGCCGATCGCCGTCACCACCGGCGCCGCGCAGGTGGCGATGGCCACCGCCAGGTCGTAATCGTCAAAGCAGGCCAGGTCCATTTCCGAACCGCCGCCACGCAGGATCAGGATGGCGTCGCAGGGATGCTCCTGCGCCTCCGCCAGGGCGGCGATGATGGAGGCCGGCGCCTGCTCGCCCTGCATCAGGGCTTCGTACAGGTCCAGCCGGAAGGCGTAGCCCGCCTCGTTCTCCAGCAGGTGGCGCCGGAAATCGCCGTATCCCGCCGCGGTCTTGGACGTGATGACGGCCAGGCGGTACGGCAGGCGCGGAATCGCCAGCTCCTGCTGCATCTCCAGGTAACCACCGGCGGTGAGCTTCTCGATGGCCTTCTTCTTCGCCAGCGCCTGCTCCCCCACCGTGAAGGCCGGGTCGATGTCGTCGATGAACAGGGACATCCCGAACATCTCGCTGAAACTGACCTGCACGCGGACGAGAACCGTGATGCCCGCCTGCAGCGGCTGGCCGGACTCGTGCTCGAAGAAGGCCCTCAGCTGCGGGAAATTCCATTTCCAGATCATCGCCCGGATGTCGGCCACGGGCTTCCCGCGGTCGCTCTGGGTCAGGGTCAGATAGCAGTGTCCATTGGCCCGGGGACTCCAGGAACCGATTTCCGCCTTCACCCAATAGCGCCCCGGGAAAGCGTCCTCGACCCCTTCCCTCACGCGAGCGAGCAGCTCGGCCAGTTCCAGATAGTCCCTTGCCATATTCAGAAGGTTAGCCGATCAACCACTTCCCCACCTTCGGAATCCTTTGCACCAGCACGCAGAAAAGCGCCGTGCCGCAGAAGGAAAGGAGGGCGATCGCGAAGATTTGCACCGGCGTCGTCCAGATGCCCAGGACGCCGTCCGCGCCCAGGCAGAGCACATTCCGGATCCAGCCGGAAACCACGCTCAGGAGAAGCAGGTGACACAAGTACATGCCATAGCTGGCCTTGGAGACCGGGAGCAGGACGTGTTCGTAGAACTGGTCGCCCCTTTCGATCTTCCGGAACAGCAGGATCCAGGCGATGGCCATCAGGGCCACGCCCAGCGTATCATTCAGCCAAGGTCCCTCCCACAGGGCCGCCAGGCCGACCGGTCCTTCGATCGGGAAAACGCCCTTGCAGTCCGCCCAGACGCGGGTCAGGAACCCGACATGGCAGATGGCGAAGCCCGCAAGGAACAGCGGGACGGCCCAGGCCAGGGTCTTTCCCCAGGACAGCTTGCCGACGAATTTCCGGAAATACAGGCCCAGGAGGAGATAGCCGACAAAACCGCTCAGGTAGTAGAACACGCCATAGGTGTTCCAGCTGGCCTCGCCCCAGAGGGGATATTTCGCCGGATTCGGGATGCCGGAAGGGCCGTACATCACGGGCGCGGGACCGCCCGCCCACTGGCGGATGAACGGGATGAGGGTCGTGAAGAGCCAGATCCCCAGATACACCTGGAGCTCGCGCTTCCCCACTTTCTCCGCCCATGGCGACAGGATCGGCATGATCAGATACAGGCCCACGAGCATATACACGAACCACAGGTGGCCGGCCGCATAGTTGAAGTTCAGCAGCAGGTCCTTGAAGTTCTGCACGGGTTCGCCCCACACGAGGGCGTAGACGACGGTCCAGACGAGGAACGGAAGGAGAATCCGCGCCGCCCGCCGGCGGAAGAACTCGCCGGTGGGATAGTGCAGCGGGAACTGGAGGTAGCTGGAGGCTACGACGAACAAGGCCACGCAAGCCCGCGGAATCACGTTCAGGACGGACACCCAGAGGGCGTCGGCCTTCGTGAGGATCAGCGAGCCCTCGCCGCCCAAGTAGAACGGCTCGCAGCTGTGCGTCATCATCACCAGGAAGCAGGCCACGACCCGCATCCAGTCGATCCATATTTCTCGCCGGGCCGGGTCCATGTCAGATTTCGGGGTCGAAGTGCGGGATGGGCTTGAGCTTGAAGAGGTTCATCACGTGCTTGCGGTCGATGAGCGCCTTCGTGTCCGGGTCCTCGCA
>CAMVPS010000134.1:0-3625 GCA_947169405.1 uncultured Bacteroidales bacterium | reverse complement strand
ACTCGACCTTCCTCGACGAAGTGGTCGTCGTGGGTTACCAGACGGTCAAGCGCCGGGACCTGCTCGGTGCCGTCGCATCCGTCGGTTCCGACAAACTCACCGAACAGCCGGTGACCTCCGTCTCCCAGGCCCTTTCCGGTAAGATGGCGGGTGTCTCCGTCGTCACGACGGAGGGCGACCCGGACGCCGATGTCAAGATCCGCGTCCGCGGCGGTGGTTCCATCACCCAGGACAACAGCCCGCTGTACATCGTGGACGGCTTCCCGGTGGAATCCATCAATGACATCCCGTCCTCCGAGATCCAGTCCATCGACGTCCTGAAGGATGCCTTCTCCACGGCTATCTACGGTTCCCGGGGTGCGAACGGTGTCGTCATCGTCACCACGAAGAGCGCCGAGAAGGGACAGAAAGTTTCCGTGAAGTTCAATGCCTACTACGGCCTCAAGAAGATGGCCAATGCGGGCGCCATCCAGGCGATGGACCCCGAGAACTTCGTGAAGTTCCAGTATGAGCTGGCCTCCATCCGCGACAACCTGAGCAACAACTACAACCCCTACTTCGGTACCTTCAACGATATCGACCTGTATCGGGGGCTGCAGGGCAACAACTGGGTGGACGCCGTCTTCGGCAAGACCGGCTCTTCCCTGAGCGCCGACTTCTCCATCTCCGGCAGCGGCGACAACTACAACTGGACGATGGGTTACTCCCACATGGGTGACGACGCCATCATGATCGGCTCCAACTACACCCGTGACAACCTGAGCTTCAAGGCCAATTTCAAGACTTCCAGCACCACCAGCATCGATGCCAACATCCGCTACTCCCGTGTGAATACACGCGGCTCCGGCGCCAACGGCATCAACGACCGTGCGACGACTTCCGGTAACGGCCGTCTCAAGCACGCCGTCTCCTACGCTCCCATCCCCGTGGCTCCGATGTCCTCGGATTCCGACCTGGAGCAGGACTATGGCGACAACGCTCCGCCGCTCGTGTCCGTGGCTGACAACGACTCCAAGCGCGTCCGTTCCACCTGGAATGTGAATGCCGCCTTCAACTGGACGGTCATCGACAACCTCCGCCTCAAGATCGAGGGCGGCCTGGAGGACTATCGCCAGGGCGACGACCGTTTCTACGGCCTGACCACCTATTACGTGGCGAACCAGTCCACCGTGAAGAACACACCCTCCACCGAGCACAAGGAGGCCTTCCGCAGCCGGTATCGCAACACGAATACCCTCAACTATGACTTCGCTGACCTTATCAACAATGCGGACCATCAGCTGACCGCCCTCCTCGGTGAGGAAATGACCATTACCAAGAGCAATACGATCACCGCCCTGGTGGACGGATTCCCGGTCCAGTACGATGCGAACATGGCCTGGCACTTCATGGCATCCGGTATTCCGGCCTCTTCCAACAACTATTACAGCCCGGATGACAAACTGCTCTCCTTCTTCGGCCGCGTGAACTATGACTTCAAGCACCGTTATTCCATCGGCGCCACGCTCCGTGCCGACGGCTCCTCCAAGTTCGCCCGCGGTCACCGCTGGGGCTTCTTCCCGTCCGCTGCGGCTTCCTGGACCATCTCCAACGAGCCCTGGATGGACAATGCCCACAGCTGGCTGGACCAGCTCAAGCTCCGTTACAGCTTCGGTACCGCCGGTAACAACAACATCCCGTCGGGCCAGCTGATGAAGCAGTACGCCTCCTCCACCACGGCCTGGCTGTCGATGACCCAGAACATCTTCACCGCCGGCAAGGTCCTGAACAATCCGGACCTCACGTGGGAAACCACCTACACGCACAACATCGGTCTGGACTTCTCCCTGTTCCAGAGCCGTCTCAGCGGTAGCATCGAGGCGTATCAGAACGATACGAAGAACCTCCTCATCAACTTCCCGATCCCGGGCTCCGGCTATGACAGCCAGTATCAGAACGTAGGTTCCACCCGCAACCGCGGTATCGAACTCACCCTCAACGCTCCGCTCGTTTCCAACAAGAACTTCTCCCTGAACCTCGGAGGCAACATCGCCTACAACATCAACCGGGTCACCGACCTGGGCGGCCTGGAGGCCATCATGGCCCAGTCATACTGGGCTTCCACCGAAATCGGCGACGACTACATCGTCCAGGTGGGCCAGCCTCTCGGCAACATGTACGGCTACCTCAGCGACGGCATGTACTCGGTCGACGATTTCACCTGGGACGGCGCCAAGTGGGTGCTGAACGATGGGGTTGTGGATTGCTCTTCCATCATCGGTGCCGCTTACATGCGTCCCGGTGCTCCGAAATACAAGAACTTCGACGGTTCCGAGGACAACAAGGTCACCGTGGCTGACCGTACCATCATCGGCAACGCCTCCCCGGATTTCACCGGCGGTTTCAACCTCAGCGGATACGCCTACGGCTTCGACTTCAGCGCCAACTTCAATTTCATGATCGGCAACCAGGTGTACAATGCCAACAAGGTGGAGTTCACCTCCTCCCGCAAGTACTACAACCGTAACCTCCTGAACATGATGGATGTGGACAAGCGCTGGACCAACATCGACTGGACCACCGGCGAACTCATCACCGACGCTGAGACCCTTCGCTCGGTCAATGCCGGCCGGACGATGTGGAATCCCGCCATCGGCACCGCCGTGTTCAGTGACTGGGCTGTCGAGGATGCTTCCTTCCTCCGCCTCCAGAGCGCTACACTCGGTTACACCCTCCCGGAGGACGTGACCAAGAAGATCCACATCCGCAAGCTCCGCCTGTATGTGACGGGCACCAACCTGCTCTGTCTCACCAAGTACTCCGGCTATGACCCGGAAGTGGACACTCGCCGTTCCACCCCGCTCACCCCGGGCGTGGACTATTCCGCATATCCCAAGAGCATCGGCTTCGTGGCCGGTATCAACCTCACCTTCTAATCCGCTACCGACATGAAAAAGATTGTTTATATCCTTTCTGCGGCCGTCCTGGCCGTCACGGCGGTTTCCTGTGAAAAATTCCTGGATTCGAAGTCCCCGTCCACGTTCGATTCGGCGACTGTCTTTTCCAACTACGCGCTGACGGAGAACACCATCTTCTCCATCGCCCAGTCTTTCGGCGAGACGAACAACTATCGCGGCCGTTATCTCTCCTGGATCGGTCTGAACAGTGACATCGAGTGGTACAACACTTTCAAGGTCACCGACGAAAAATATCAGATCGCGGGTTATTCCCAGCTGCCCAACAACAGCCAGCTGAACCTGCCCAACGGTCCTTTCGCCAAGATGTATGAAGCCATCGAACGTGCCAACCTGTGCATCGAGGGCATCCGTGAGTACGGCAACCCTGAGGAGAAAGCCGACATGGCTTATCTTCTGGGCGAAGCGCTGACTCTCCGTGCGATGATCTATTATGACCTCGTCCGTGCCTGGGGTGATGTCCCCGCCCGTTTCGAGTCCACCACCAGCGAGACCATCTACAAGGCTAAGGAAAGCCGTGACGTGATCTTCAAGCAGCTGCTGGCCGACCTGGATGAGGCGATCCCTTATCTGCCCTATCCCGGCGCCAATGCGACGACTTCCCGCACCGACCGCGTGAACAAGCTGTTCGCGGAAGGCCTGTATGCCCGCATCGCCCTGATGGCTTCCGG
>CAMVPS010000133.1:0-3695 GCA_947169405.1 uncultured Bacteroidales bacterium | reverse complement strand
TTGTTTTCGCCCACGCAGAGCGTCTGGACGGGCTTCCGGCCCGGGGGCATCTCGTCGATGACGGAGACGTCCAGGTCGCCGTACAGGGTCATCGCCAGGGTGCGGGGGATGGGGGTGGCCGTCATCACGAGCACGTGCGGGGCTACGCCGCCGGCGCCCTTCGCCCAGAGCTTCGCGCGCTGGTCCACGCCGAAACGGTGCTGCTCGTCCACGATCGCCAGCCCGAGGGCCTTGAACACGACCGTGTCCTCGATGAGGGCGTGCGTGCCCACGATCAGGCCGATGCTGCCGTCCTGGAGCCCGGCGTGGATTTCGCGCCGGGCCGCCACCCCGGTGGAACCGGTGAGGAGGGCGGCCTTCACCCCGGTGGGGGCGAGGTACTTGGATATGTTGGCAAAGTGCTGGTGTGCAAGGACTTCCGTGGGCGCCATCAGGCAGGCCTGGTAGCCGTTCGCGACGGCGATGAGGGACGACAGCACGGCCACCATCGTCTTGCCGCTGCCCACGTCGCCCTGCAGCAGGCGGTTCATCTGGTGGCCGCCCTTGAGGTCCTCGCGAATCTCTTTGATGACGCGTTTCTGCGCGCCGGTGAGGTCGTAGGGGAGGGCCCGGTAGCAGCGGTTGAACGCTTCGCCCACCCGCGGCATGGGCAGGCCCACGGCGTTCCGGCTACGGATGTATTTCTGCTTCAGGAGCGACAGCTGGAGGTAGAAGAGCTCCTCGAACTTGAACCGGTAGGTGGCCTTCGCCAGGGCGTTCTGGTCCACGGGGAAGTGGATTTGCCGGAGGGCGTAGCTCAGGGGCACCAGCCCCTTTTCCTTGAGGATGTAGTCCGGCAGGGTCTCCTCCAGGGTGGGGAGGACGAGGTCCAGGGCTGACGCGACGAGCTTGCACATCAGTTTGCCGGTGATGCCGCCCGTCTTGAGCTTTTCCGTGGACGTATACACGCCCGTCAGGACGCCGGCCTGCGCCTGGTCGGGGGCGTCGAACTCGGGATGGACCATGTTGATGCGGCCGTTGAAGGCCTGCGGCTTGCCGAAGAAGAGGAAGGTGTGCCCCGGAATGAGCCGGGAATGCATGTACTTGACGCCCTTGAAGAACACGATCTCCATCTCGCCGCTGTCATCGGCGATGAGGGCCGAGAGGCGGCTCACCGCGTTGTACTTGAGCTTGTCGGCCGGGAGTTCGGCCCCGTTCTTCGCGAGCAGGCGGACCTTCCGGACGGTGCCGACGACCTGCACGTAGGACTGGTCGGGGTGGATGTCGGCGATTTTCTGGACGGAGCTGCGGTCGATGTAGCGGAAAGGATACAGGCGCACGAGGTCTCCCACCGTCGCCACCTCCAGTTCGCTCCTGAGGAGCGCCGCCCGCCGGGGCCCTACGCCCGGAAGGTACTGGATGTCCGTTTCCATCGCCTTGCTCATAATGCAAAAATAATAAATCTTTCGTAACTTTGTCCCTCGTATGGAGAAGATGATCATCGACAACGACACGTTCTTCGCCGACGTCCTGCGGGTGCTGGAAGAAGGGAAGCAGGTGACCATTCCTGTCAAGGGTTACAGCATGCTCCCGTTCATCCGCGGCGGCAAGGACCTCGTCGTCCTGGAGAAGGCCGGACCGGACCTGAAGGCCGATGACATCGTCCTGTTCCACGTGGGCCCCCGGGACGGCGGCCGGTACGTGATGCACCGGATCCTCTCCATCGACGGGGACGCGGTGGACATCATGGGCGACGGGGTCCCGAAAACCCACGAGCACGTGCGCCGGAGCCAGATCCTCGCCAAGGCGGTGTCGATCCTCCGCGGGGGAAAGCGCTCCGTGGACCCGTACACCCCCGGCCAGCTGCGGCTGGTACATTTTTGGCAGTGGCTCCGCCCTGTGCGCCGGTACATCCTGTTCGTCTACCGGCACCTGCCCTGGAACCGTAGCTGGATAAAAGAGAATATGAACATATGAAAATCAAGGAAGGATTCGTCTTAAGGACCATTTGCGGACAGAATGTCGTCTCCGGCGAGGGGACGGCCAATGTCAACTTCTCCAAGCTGGTGAGCCTCAACGACAGCGCCGCGTACCTGTTCAAGGCCGTGGGGCAGGAGGAATTCACGCCGGAGCGTCTCGCCGACCTGCTGATGCAGGAATACGAGGTGGAGCGCGAACGGGCCCTGAAGGACGCCGAAAGCCTGTGCGCCCAATGGATGGAAATCGGGATCGCCGAGTAGGACAAGGAACTGACAGCCAGTTTTTTGCGCTTCTGCGCTCCGGGCTCTGGAACGAGGTCCCGGAGCGGGCTCCTTTTGCCGGCGGCACGGACTGGGAGGCCCTCCACGATCTCGCTTTCCGGCAGACGGTGGCACCGCTGGTGACAGACGGGATCAACCGGCTTCCCAAGGAGCTGCTTCCCGCGGAACCCGAGCGCCTGGATCCGTTTCTCAGGGACCTGATGGCGACCTCGAATCGGAACCGCGTGCTGGACGCTTTCGTCCCGAAGCTTTTCGACGCGCTTGCCGGTATCCCGGTCGTCCTCGTCAAGGGACAGTCCCTGGCGTTGGACTACCCTGACCCGGAGCGCCGCCAGCCCGGCGACATCGACCTGCTCCTGCTCCCGTCCTCCTACGAGGCCGCGAAGGACATCCTCCTGCCCAAGGCGACGACCGTGCTGGACGAGGAGAAGGAGATCTGGCACCAGGGAATGCGTTTCCGCAGTGTCGAGGTCGAGATTCACGGAAGTATCAGCACCTTGATGTCCAGGAAGTTGGACCGGAAACTTGCAGCGCTGCTTGAAGAGCAGTTCGACGGTCGCCCGTTCCCGGTGGTGTCCATCGGCGGCGCGGAAATCCCCGTCCCGGACGCGGATTTCAACGCGGTCTACATCTTCGTCCATTTCCTCCAGCACTACTGGTCCGGCGGCGTGGGGCTGCGGCAGCTCGTCGACTGGATGACCTTCGTCTCTGTCCATAAGCGGGACATCCATCCCGTCGTCTTGGAGGTACGGCTCAGGGATCTCGGCCTGCTGCAGCTGTGGAAGGTGTTCACCGGCTTCGCGCAGGAATATCTGGGCTGCCCGGTGGAGAAGCTGCCTCTCGCGGCGGCGCCCGACCCCGGGAAGAACGCCCGCATCTGGCGGTACATCCGCCGCTGCGGCAATTTCGGGAAGAACGTGGACCGCTCCCGGGGCGAAGAGTCCTATCTGGTCCGGAAGGTCCATTCCCTGTGGCGTCTCGTCGTGGCCGACCGGCTGCGGCACTTCCGGGTGTTCCCGCAGGAATCCGTCCGTTTTTTCCTTGGCGCTTTCGGATATGGTTTACAAAGACTTGCAAAAGGAGAATGAAAGAAATACTTAAATATATGCGCTGGCTGTGGTCGCACTCCGTGGGGGCTCGGGGGGCGGTCCTGGCGAACATCCTGCTGGGCACCTTGAACGTGGGCCTGAACCTGTATTTCGTGTTCCTGTGCAAGCGGCTGGTGGACATCGCCACCGGCGCCGAGGCGGGAGGCCTGGGCCTGTGGACGGCCGTCGTCCTCGGCGTCGTCGTCCTCCGCCTTGTGGTCTCCGCCGTCAGTGTCCGGGTGGAAAACCTCACGAACTCCAAGATGAACTTCATCATCCGGAAGGGCCTCTACTCCAACCTGCTCTATGCCGAATGGCTGGGGAAGGAGAAGCGGCACACCGGCGACACCGTGAACCGCCTCGAATC
>CAMVPS010000132.1:0-3761 GCA_947169405.1 uncultured Bacteroidales bacterium | reverse complement strand
CAACTTCTATCAGGGAAAGGCTCCTATCGGAGTCAACCTAAATCAGGAAATGACACTCGTCCTCAAAATAGCCCAGATTTGAGGATGAGGATACAAATCTGCCCGTTTCGTCCTCGAATACGGCCTTTTTTGAGGACGGGCGCGCGACAGGAGGATGGGGGGCGGCGGGAAATGGCAGACGAAGCGTGCAGGTGGTGGTCAGGCATAAACGAAGAAGTCCCGTTCTCTCGAGCGGGACTTCTTGTAACCTGTTGATCCGGAAGAACTTACTTCTTGCGGTTCTTGTATCTCTGGTAGAACATATCGACGCGACCGGCGGTGTCAACGAGCTTCACCTTGCCCGTGTAGAACGGGTGGGAAGTGTTGGAAATCTCCAGCTTCACCAGCGGGTACTCGACGCCTTCGACCTCGATGGTCTCCTTGGAAGGGGCGCAGGAACGCGTGACGAAGATGGTGTCATTCGACATATCCTTGAAAGCTACAAGACGGTAGGTTTCGGGATGGATTCCTTTCTTCATTTTACGTAAAAAAACTAATTGTTAACAATTTTGGACCGCAAAGATAGTGTTTTTCAGGGACACCTCCAAATCTTTTTTGAGATTCCGGGTCAAGCCCGGAATGACAGTGGCTATTTCATCCGATACGGCTGATCGTCGTACAGGAGATAGCGTTTGGCCTTGCGAATCCATTTCTGCTCTTCCAGTTTGATGTGCTCGCGGGCGACGTCGAAGGGGATGGAACCCTTGAGGTATTCTTCCAGCACGGGGTCCGCCAGCTTGGTCCAGAAGGCTTCCTCGAACTCGAAGGCGGAGTAGTGCTCGGTGAACCAGCGCATGAGGCGGAGGGTGTGCATCAGGCTGTGGTAGTCCTCGCCGGGGAGGAGCATGATCTGGAAGCCCTGGCAGCGCTCGCCGGCGTAGCGGCCCGCGGCCGGCGTGAAGGAGCAGGGCCGCAGGATCGCGCCTTCGACCACGGGCAGGTCCACGGGCAGGCCGGGACGCACGAAGGGGGCGCCGATATACTCGTACGGGCGTGCCGTGCCGATGCCGGGCGTCACGGTCGTGTTGTTCCACAGGCCGCCGCCGCTGTACAGGTAGGAGCTGAACAGGCCCGGGATGTCGGAGGCGGGCGCGATGGTCCAAGGCAGCAGCTGCCGGTTGGAATCCGTCGCACGCGCCGAGATGATGTGGATCGGGAACTTTGCGCCGATCTCGCCGGCGTACAGGTTCACGAGCTCCCCGAGGGTGAGTCCGTGCCGATGGGCGACCTTCGGGACGAACATCTCGCCCACGACGGCCGGAATCGTGCCCTCGACCACGCGGCCGGAGGGGTTGATATGGTCCACGACATAGAGCGAGGGGGCGTCTTCGCCGAGGAGCTGCAGCATCTCCATCAGCCGCATCACGTCCTTCGTGTAGTTGAAGTAGCGGACGCCCACGTCCTGGATTTCCACGACGACGGCGTTCAGGCCCTGCAGCCGTTCCAGGTCGAAGTCGATGTGGTTCGTGCCTGGGGTGAGCTCCGCGTCGCGGGGCGAAAAGACGACCTGCAGGTTGCCCCGCTGCCGGAAGATGTCGTACATCCAGCGACTGCGGCCGGTGTCCCAGCAGTTCTGCGTGCAGAAGCAGCCGATCCGGCCCTCTTGCAGGGTCCGGTCCAGCTGGTCCTCGAGGGGGGTGGTACGGAAGGAGAACATCAGCCGATGATCTTGTTCGCGACGGCGATGACCTCGTTCGCGAGGGCTTCGGCGCGCTCCATCGTGCCGGCCTCCGCGTAGATGCGGATGATGGGCTCCGTGTTGGACTTGCGCAGATGGACCCATTCCTTCTTGGCCTCGAAGATGATCTTGACTCCGTCGATGTCGTTGATGTCCTCGTTGGCGTAGATCTTCTTGAGCTCGGAGAGGATGCGGTCGATGAGGGCGGCGTCGCTGAGCTGGATCTTGTTCTTGGCGATGAAGTACTGCGGGTAGGTCTTCTTGAGTTCGCTGACCTTCATCTTCTTGTGGGCCAGGTTCGACAGGAAGAGGGCCACGCCCACCATCGCGTCGCGGCCGGCGTGGATGGCCGGGTAGATGACGCCGCCGTTGCCTTCGCCGCCGATGAGGGCGTTCACCCGGTGCATCTGGGTGGTCACGTTGACCTCACCCACCGCGGAGGCGTAATAGACGCCGCCGTGGGCCTCGGTCACGTCGCGGAGGGCGCGGGTCGAGGAGAGGTTGGAGACGGTGGCGATGGGCTTTCCTGCCTTTTCGGCGAGCTCGCACAGGTAGTCGGCGACACTTACGAGGGTGTATTCCTCCACGAACGGGTCCCCGTTCTCGCAGATGAAGGCGAGCCGGTCCACGTCCGGGTCCACGCTCACGCCGAGGTCCGCCTGCTCGCGGACGACGGTGCGGGACAGGTCCACGAGGTTCGCGGGCAGCGGCTCCGGGTTGTGGGCGAAGTCGCCCGTGGGATTGCAGTTGAGTTCCACGCACTTGACGCCGAGGCGTTCCAGCAGGCGCGGCATGATGATGCCGCCCACGGAATTGACCGCGTCCACCACGACGGTGAAGTTCGCGGCCTTCACGGCCTCCACGTCCACGGCCGGCAGGGCCAGGACGGCGTCCAGATGCTTGTCGGTGAAATCCTCTTCCTCGACCGTGCCCAGGTTGTCGACCTCCGCGAAGGAGAACTCCTCGGAGGCGGCGAGGTCCAGGACGGCCTGGCCTTCCATCGCGGTGAGGAACTCGCCCTTGTCGTTCAGGAGCTTGAGGGCGTTCCACTGGCGCGGATTGTGGCTGGCGGTCAGGATGATGCCGCCGTCGGCCTTCGCGAACAGGACGGCCATCTCGGTGGTCGGGGTGGAGGCGAAGCCGCACTTGACGACGTCGATGCCGCAGCCCATCAGGGTGCCCACGACGAGCTGTTCCACCATGTCGCCCGACAACCGGGCGTCCTTGCCCACGACGACTTTGTACCGCTCGCCGTTCGGCTGCGGCTTCCGCTGGGGGAGGGTGGCGGCGTACGCCGCGGTAAATTTGACGATATCGACAGGGGTGAGGGCGTTGCCCGGAGCGCCACCGATGGTGCCGCGGATGCCGGAAATGGATTTGATGAGGGTCATTGTCTCTTTCATTTATCTTACAAAAGTATTAAATTTGCGCCCCAAATCCAAAAATGATTATGCAGCAAGGCATCTGGACCGTCATCATGCTCGTGTTCTCGAACGTCTTCATGACATTCGCGTGGTACGGTCATCTCAAACTCCAGGAGATGAAGATCTCCACCGGCTGGCCGCTCATCCTCATCATCCTCTTCTCGTGGGGCATCGCCTTCTTCGAGTACTGCCTCACCGTCCCGGCGAACCGCATCGGCTTCAACGGGAACGGCGGTCCCTTCAACCTGATGCAGCTCAAAGTGATCCAGGAAGTGATCTCCCTGACCGTCTTCACCATCATCGTCACCTTCCTTTTCAAGGGTCAGCCCGTGCAATGGAACCACGTCGCCGCCTTCTTCTGCCTCATCCTGGCGGTTTTTTTCGTATTTCTAAAATAAAAATTTGGAAATTCGAAAAAAAGCCGTACCTTTGTATTCCCAATCTGCTGGGTTCGTATAACGGTTAGTACTCGAGATTCTCAATCTCGCAATAGGAGTTCGATTCTCCTACCCAGTACTAAAAAAGAGACAGTTTCCTCAAGAAACTGTCTCTTTTTTGTTTTATTTGATATAATTGCCATTTCTGGTTGGTGACATCTTTATAATTCGTTGATTTATTGA
>CAMVPS010000131.1:0-3766 GCA_947169405.1 uncultured Bacteroidales bacterium | reverse complement strand
AGGGCGATGCCCATCATACGCTTGGAGGCGGTGGCAATCTCGTAGGCGTTGACCACGCCGAGGGCGCTCTCGATGGCCGCCATGATGAGGGTGCGGCCCACGCAGCCGAGCTCGGTCTCGACCTTGATGATCTCGGCCTCGAGCTCGCGGACTTCGTCGGCGGTCTCGGTCTTCGGCATACGGATCACGTCGACACCGGCCTTGACCACGGCCTCGACGTCCTTGCGGCCGTACGGAGTGCTCAGCGGGTTGATGCGGACCACCATTTCGGTGCCGCCGAAGTCGATGGATTTCAAGGCGTTATGCACCAGCAGACGGGCGGCGTCCTTCTCGGCCATGGTCACGGAATCCTCGAGGTCCAGCATGATGGAGTCGGGTCCGTAGATGTGCGCATCGGCCATCATTCCCGGGTTGTTGCCGGGAACGAACATCATCGTTCTCCTCAGTCTTTCCATACGTCTTTCCCGGTTGCGCGGACAGCGGCCGCAGTTACACGAGCGCGGATGGTGCAGTCGAGGGCTCCCTTATCCGTGGCTTTGACATAGGCGTTCTCGATGCCCAGACCGGTGAGGGTCTCGGTGATCAGCGCCTTGATCTGCCGTCCGAACTGGGCGGCGACAGAACTCTGAAGTTCCACTTGCAAGCCGTCGCCCGGAGCGATCTGGACCATGATGTCCCCAGACTCCAAGGTGCCGGCCACGGCGTTTTTGATTTCCATGTAATTTAGGTATGTGGTTACAAATTGTTTGCGAAATTACGCCTTTAAATTATAATTTCAAAGCAATTTCGCACAATTTTCAGGCTTGGTGCGCGGGACGGAGCAAATCCAGGACGACCTTCACGGGATTGAAGGTTTCGAGGGGAACTTCCACGAAGAGCGTGTTCCAGTCGCTCATCGCGCCGTTCCACAGGCCGGGGAGCTCGAGGGCCTTAAGCTCGCGGCCCTGGAAGCTCTTGGAGCTGATGAAGCCGGCTTCCGGATCCACGTGCTCGAGGAGGTTGAACTTGCCGCCCTTGTAGTCGCGCAGGCAGCACACGAGGTCCACGGGATTGAAGTGCGTGGCATGGGCCATCGCCTGCGCCGCGCCGGCGTCCTCCTTGTTGATCTGGACGCTCTCGAGGATCTGGAGCGAGGTCGCGCCGTCCTTGCCGGCGATGATGTACGGGCCGCCGCCGGGCTCGCCCTCGTTGCGGACCATGCCGCACACGCGGACCGGGCGGTTCAGCTTCGCGCGGAGCATCGCGACGCGCTCCTCCTCGCCGCGGGCGAGCGGAAGCTGGACGCAGAGCTCCTTGTCCAGGAAGTTCTCGATCTCGTTGCACAGCTGCACCGTGGGTTCGGCGTCCAGCTTGCGGAGGTAGTCGAAGATGCGGTCGCGGACCTTCAGGGCCTCGCCCATCAGCACTTTCTTGTAGCGGGCGGTGGTCCCGAGGAGCTTCTCGTGGGCGACGTTGTCGATGTTCTTGATGGACACGAGCTCCTCGTCGACCTTGTTCAGGTTGTAGATGAGGGCGCCGTGGCCGGCGGGACGGAACAGGAGGGCGTCGTCGTCCGTACGGAAGGGCTTGTTCTTCGCGTCGACGGCGATGGTGTCGGTGGCCTTGTCCTGGAAGGTGAAGGTGACGTTGTATTTCACGCCGTAGCGGGCCTCGAAGACGGGCTGGACCTCGGCGAGGGCGGCCTCGAACAGGGGCTGGTGCTCCGGGGAGATGGTGACGACCAGGTTGCAGGTGCCGTCGGCGTTGCGCATATAGGTCGCAGCCTCCACGAGGTGCTCGGCGATGGCGGTGCGCACTTCCCCGCCCTCATAGCGGTGGAACTTGATCACGCCCTTGGGCTTGGACCCGTAGCCGAGGCCTTCGTCGGTGAGGACCTTGCTCAGGACGGACTTCCGGTAAGCGGCGGTATCCTCCTTGGCGCCAAAGAGTTCCTCGGTGTAGAAGGCGAACTTTTCGATCTGCGCGGCGAGCTTGGCGCCGGCGGCGTCGGCCGGGAGGTCCTCCCCCTTCTCGAGGGTGGCGAGACCGGCGAAGATGTCCTTGAACATACGCGAAGCCGCGCCGGAAGCCGGGACGAACTTGCACTTGCCGGCGATCTGGGCGCCTTCGTAGTAGCGGATGGCGTCGTCGGCCTCAGCGTCGGTCAGAACGCGGATGCCGCGCTGGGGCGTCGCCGGGCCCACGATCTTCATCCACGGGAAGCCTTTCTTGAAGTGTTCGATCTGTTCCTCCACACCGCGGACGGTGGCGCCGCGCTGCAGGATCTGGTTGGTGTCTTTCTGGTTGAACATGGTTATCAGTTTGGTATTTGTTGATTATTCGATGTAGAATTCCCGCCGGTACTGGTAGTGGCTCCGGAGCATCTCGAAGCCCTGGGGCTCGGTCCGGAACATGAAGTCGTCCGTGAAGATGGGATAGTTGTACTGGAGCATCGACGCGATCTCGCCCTGGCTCTTGCCCGCCGTTTCCAAGACCACGGGATGCAGGTCCAGGTTCTCGGTCTCGGGGTAGAAGTCCTCCAGCGGGCGGATGCCGTAGCGGCGGGCGACGGCGCGGACGGCCATCGCGGTGCCGTTCTGCTTGCCCTGGTAGGAGTAGCCGGCGATGTGGGGCGTGGCGACGTCGCACTCGATGAGGAGGCGCTGGTCCACGTCCGGTTCGTTGCACCACGTGTCGATGACGAGGGCGCCGAGCTTCGGGCGGGCCCGCAGCAGCGCGGCCTCATCGACGATCTCGCCGCGCGCCGCGTTGATGAAGATGGCGCCCGGCTGAATCTTGGAGAAGAAGTCGTCGTTGCACATCCCGCGCGTGGTGTCGTCCAGGGGAACGTGGATGGTCACGATCTGGGCCTCCGCGAGGAGCTCGTCCAGGGTGTAGAAGTCCTCGGGGCCTTCCTTCTCGGCCCGGGGCGGGTCGCAGCGCAGGATCTCGAAGCCCAGCTTCCGGCCGGCGCGCTCGACCTTCTTGCCCACGTGCCCGACGCCCACGATGCCGAGCTTCGCGTTCTGCAGCGGAATCTTTTTCCGCGCCGCCACCCCGTACAGGGCGGAGAACACGTAGTCCATCACCCCGCCGGCGTTGCATCCGGCCGCATTGTACACCTCGATCCCGTGCTCCGCGCACCAAGGCAGGTCGATATGGTCCGTGCCGATGGTGGCGGTCGATATCATCTTCACCGCCGTCCCCTCCAGCAGCTCCGCATTGCAGCGCGTCCGGGTCCGGGTGATGAGCACATCGGCATCCAGGCAGTCCTCCCGGCGGATCTCCCGCCCGTCCTTGTAGACCACTTCCGCGTAAGGTTCCAACACGCCCTCCAGGAAGGGAATATTCGCATCAGCGACAATCTTCATTTCTTGTCCTCCTCTATCCTACAAATATAGTCAATTTCCACGTACGTTGCACCCCCGCCCGCACAACAAAGATTTTTTGCAAAAAATCGTGCGAAAAGTTTGCAAAACCAAAAAATCTCCTTACCTTTGCAATCCCAAACCGGTACACCGGACGGGAAAAACGGGGTATTAGCTCAGTTGGTAGAGCGTTTGAATGGCATTCAAAAGGTCAGGAGTTCGATTCTCCTATGCTCCACAAAAAAGCCAGTCGCAAAAGCGGCTGGTTTTTTTGTGCAGCAAGCTGTTCTCACCCCCGCGCTTCGCGCTGCCCCCAGGGGCAACACCCCCTCGGTCCCCCTGGAAGGGGGATGAGTCGGCCCAAATGGCCTCCAATCACTCGGCAGCAGCCGGGCTTTTTTTGTGCAGCAAGCTGTTCT
>CAMVPS010000130.1:0-3842 GCA_947169405.1 uncultured Bacteroidales bacterium | reverse complement strand
TACAAGGACATCCAGAAGCTGGAGAAGTTCATGCAGGGGAAGCCCGTGGCGGAGCAGGAGATCGGCAAGCAGCTGCTCAGCGAGACCGTCGCCTACGCGGAGTCCAGCCAGTGCCGCCGGAAGCTGCTGCTCAACTACTTCGGCGAGGACTATCCGCAGGACAACTGCGGCTGCTGCGACAACTGCCTGCACCCGAAGGCAAAGTTCGACGGGCGTGAGGAAATGTCCCTCGTCATCGAGCTCATCGAGTCCCTGCCGGAGCACTTCAAGATCGAGCACATCGCCGGCATCCTCGCCGGCGTCCCCAACGCCCTCATCAAGTCCTACCACCACGACAAGCTGGAGCTCTTCGGTGCCGGCAAGGACCGGGACGTGCGCTTCTGGTCGGCCGTCATCCACCAGGGCCTCGTGCTGCATTTCCTGGACAAGGACATCGACAACTACGGCCTCATCCGCGCCACCGACGAAGGCCTGGAGTTCTTCCTCAACCCCCACGAGCTGATGCTGGCGGAGGACCGCACCTTCTCCTCCGAAGGGGACGACGAGGACGACGACCCGGCGGCCGCCCGCGGCGGCGGAGGCGGCGACCAGGCCCTTCTCGCGATGCTCAAGGACCTCCGCAAGGACGAGGCCCGCAAGCGCGGCCTCCAGCCCTGGATCCTGTTCACGGACCCGTCCCTGGAGGACATGTCCATCCTCTATCCCCTCACCTTCGAGGAGCTTCGCGGCTGCCAGGGCGTCGGGGAAGGCAAGGCCCGCAAGTACGGCAAGCCCTTCCTGGACCTCATCGCCCGCTACGTGGAGGAGAACGACATCCTCCGCCCGGACGACTTCGTCGTGAAGTCCGTCGCCCCCAAGTCCGGCAACAAGGTCTACATCATCCAGAGCATCGACCGCAAGATGGCCCTCGACGACATCGCGGCCGCCAAGGGCCTGGACCTGGACGAGCTCCTCACCGAGATCGAGGCCATCGTCTCCACCGGCACCCGTCTGAACATCGACTACTACATCGAGGAGCACCTGGACGAGGACGTCGTGGCCGAAATCTACGACTGGTTCAAGGAAGAGGCGGAGTCCGACTCCCTGGAGGACGCCCTCGCCGCCCTCCGCAGCGACTACGAGGACCTCGAAATCCGCCTCGTCCGCATCAAGTTCCTCTGCGAGGTCGCGAACTAGCCGCCCGCACGGGCTCCCAGCCCCTACCTCATCCTACCTCTGGCATGGGTCTGCGGATAGGCATCTCCGAAATACCTGGTTTTTAACACATTACGAAACAAGTATCCGCAGACCCCCTGTTTTTTCGGTGAGTCTGCGGATTCGCTATTTGTAAGTTATTATCTAACAGAGGCTTACGGATTACACATCTGCAAACCTGTGTGTGACGCTGCTACACCAGCTCGTGGATCGCGAGGCCGGAGCGGAGCTTGGGCTCGAACCAGGTGGTCTTGGGCGGCATGATGTTGCCGGTGTCGGCGATGTTGATGAGCTGTTGCATCGAGACCGGGTAGAGGGCGAAGGCGACCTTCATTTCGCCGGAGTCCACGCGGCGGGCGAGCTCGCCGAGCCCGCGGATGCCGCCGACGAAGTCGATGCGCTTGTCGGTGCGGAGGTCCTTGATGCCCAGCAGCTTGTCCAGCACCAGGTTGGAGAGGATCGTCACGTCCAGGACGCCGATCGGGTCGTTGTCGTCATAGCGGCCGGGCTTGGCGGTGAGGCTGTACCACTTGTCGCCGAGGTACATCGAGAAGTTGTGCAGCTGCGTCGGAGCGTACGGCTTCGCGGGGCGGCCGCAGCGCGGCTTGGTGGCGAGGCTCACCTCGAAATCCTCCTCCAGCGCCTTCAGAAACTCTTCCGGCGTGAAGCCGTTCAGGTCCTTGACCACGCGGTTGTAGTCGATGATGGCGAGCTCGCTCTCCGGGAAGCACACGGCCATGAAGTAGTTGTATTCCTCGTTGCCGGTGTGGTTCGGGTTCTGGGCCCGCTTCTCGGCGCCCACCCGGGCGGCCGCGGCGGTGCGGTGGTGGCCGTCGGCCACATAGAACGCATCGACCTGGGTGGTGAAGATCTCGGTGATCCGGGCGATCGTGGCATCGTCGTCGATCACCCAGAAGGTGTGGGTGAACTTGTTTTCGTCCACGAACTTGTATTCGGGCTTGCCAGCGGCGGCCTTCGCGACGATGGCGGCGAGTTCCGCGTTGTCCTTGAAGGCGAAGAAGACCGGTTCGATGTTCGCGTTCTGGATGCGGACGTGGATCATGCGGTCGTCCTCCTTGTCCTTGCGGGTGAGCTCGTGCTTCTTGATGATGCCCTCGGCGTAGTCGTCGGTATGGGCGCAGAGGACGAGGCCGAACTGGGTGCGCTTACCCATCGTCTGCGCATAGACATAGTACATGGGCTTCGGGTCCTGGACCAGCCAGCCCTTGGCGCGCCAGGCCTTGAAGTTCTCCACGGCCTTGTCGTAAGTGCGCTGCTCGTGCTCGCCAGCGATGGGGGAAAAGTCGATTTCAGGCTTCGTGATATGCAGGAGGGACTTTTCTCCGGCCATCGCGCGGGCCTCTTCGGAGTTCAGGACGTCATACGGGGGTGCGGCCACTTCGGTGACCAGGTTTTTCGGCGGGCGGATGGCCGCGAAGGGTTTTACTCTTACCATGTCGATTTGTGGTTGTTCAATTTTCAAAGATAGGGTTTTTTACGCAAAATTCCTTGATTTTTGTGTAAATGTCGATGCCGGAATCACGGCCTCAGGCGGCTGAGGCGGCGGTTTTCTTTTTTATCCGTTTCCCTTTTTGCGAACACGGCTCTTCCTGCCTAACTTGCCCCCGTCTCCCAATGACCGGGGAACCGGGCGCCCCGTCCGCCGTCCGGAATGCTTAAGTTATTGATTATGAAATCATTCTTTCTTACGCCCGAGCAGTACTCCGACCTGAAAGGCCGCTACGCCAAGTTCAACGAACCCTGGACCGCCGACGAGGCGGAAGAGCTCAAGCAGATGGCCGCCGACGGGGTTGCCCGCGCGGAAATGTCCGCCCAGCTGGGCCGTTCCCCCAATGCCATCAAGCTGAAACTCCAGTCCCTGGGCCTGTACGTCCCGAAGCCGGCGGCGAAGCCCTGGACGCCCGAGGACGAGCACGCTCTGGTCAAGCTCTACCGCGATGGTGTCTCCTTCGCCGAACTCGCCTCCGTCTTCGGCCGCACCGAAGGCGCCATCCTCTCCCGGCTCATCCGCCTCCGCGCCGCCATCCTGCCGGAAGGCGCACCGGCGGAGGCGCCGGGCGAAGCGCCCATCGCGGAGTAATGGATTCAACCGAGGGGTCTGCATGGGCGAAATTAGCAATACACTATGAACCAGCAAGTTACTATTATATTCCCAGCAGACCCCCTGTTTGTAAGGTTCTTCGTCATTTTCGGTGCAAGGGAAAAGTAAGCGGATCACGACGGGCAAGGTCTGAGGCGCCTTTGGGCGAGGTCATTCATACTTTTGGGCAAAGTCTGATTTCAATGGGCAGACCTTGCCCGCCGAATCTACCACACAGTGCGGCGTAGGCCATAATGAATGGGCAAGGCCTGTCCGTAAAAAACAGATCTTGCCCAAAATGAACGCAGACCTTGCCCAATAAGCTGATTGACAAAAAGTTGCACAGAAGATCCTGCACCGAAATTGACGAAGAACCATCAAAACGCAGGGCCTGAGGCAAGGCGTCTCGCAAAGCACTGTAACACAACAACTTAAAAACCCGTCATCCGCAGACCCGTGAAACGGGAAGAAAACGAAAAGCCCGGCGCCGTGATGATGTGACCCCCAAAAGTTGGACGGTTTAACATTAGTTACGAGGCCTTAGATT
>CAMVPS010000129.1:0-3859 GCA_947169405.1 uncultured Bacteroidales bacterium | reverse complement strand
AACCCGTCCATCCAGTTCCAGATGTTCCTTCTTTTACCTTTTTTCTTCTCCTTTGCCATAGTCATTTCGACCTTCCTTTGTCATTTCGAGCGAAGTCGGGAAATCTACAGTTTCCTGACCGCTTCCTTGAACTGCTGGCCGCGGTCCTCGTAGTTCTTGAACAGGTCGAAGCTCGCGCAGCAGGGGGAGAGGAGGACCACGTCTCCCGGCTCGGCGAATTCCGCCGACTTGCGCACCGCCTCCTCGGCGGAGAGCGCGTCGGCCATCGGCTTGCCCATCGACCCGAACGCCGCGTGGATCTTCGCGTTGTCCACGCCGAGACACACGATGGCCTTCACCTTCTCGCGCACGAGGTCGTTCAGGATGGAGTAGTCGTTGCCCTTGTCGGTGCCGCCCACGATCCAGACGACCGGGCGCTTCTGGCACTCGAGGGCGTACCAGGCCGAGTCGATGTTGGTGGCCTTGGAGTCGTTGATGTACAGGACGTCCTTGATCGAGAGGACGGGCTCCAGGCGGTGCTCGATGGGCTGGAAGGTGGCCAGGGAGTTCCGGATCACCTCGTTGTCGATGCCGGAGGCCTTGGCGGCCAGGGCGGCGGCCATCGAGTTGTAGATGTTGTGCTTGCCGCCGAGAGCGAGCTCCTGCAGGTAGAGGTCGGTCTCCTCCTCCTCGTAGCGGAGGACGATCTTGTCGTCGCGGAGGAAGGCGCCCTGCTCCACTTCCTTCTCCTGGGAGAAGGGCAGCATCTTGCAGCGCAGGATGATGTTGTCCAGGTGGCCGATGGTGATGTCGTCGTCGCTGTCGAAGATGAAGCAGTCGTCGCGCGTGAGGTTCTTGGTGATGTTGAACTTCGCGGCCACGTAGTTCTCCATCTTGTGGTCGTAGCGGTCCAGGTGGTCCGGGGTGATGTTCGTGATGATGGCGATGTCCGGCTTGAAGTCGTACACGTCATCCAGCTGGAAGCTGCTGATTTCCAGGACGTAGTAGTCAAAGTGCTCGGTCGCGACCTGGTAGGCGTAGGACTTGCCGATGTTGCCGCCGAGGCCCACGTTCAGGCCGGCGTTCTGCAGCAGGTAGTAGATCAGCGAGGTGGTCGTGGTCTTGCCGTTGGACCCCGTGATGCAGATCTTCTTCGCGCTGTCGTAGCGGCTCGCGAATTCGATCTCGGAGACGATGTGCGTCCCCTGCGCCCGGAGCTTCTGCACCATCGGCACAGTACCCGGGATGCCCGGGGACTTGACGACCTCGTCGGCGTTGAGGATCAGTTCCTCCGTGTGGTGTCCTTCCTCATAGGGAATCTCCCACTTCTTCAGGGTTTCGACATACTCGTCCTTGATCTTCCCCTTGTCGGACAGGAAGACCTCGTGACCTTTCACTTTTGCAAGGACGGCCGCGCCCACTCCGCTTTCGGCGCCGCCCAGAACGACGATTCTTGACATATCTTGTTTTTTCTTTTCTTTTTCTTATCTGATTTTCAACAGGGCCAGCGTGGACACGGCCAGGAGGATCTGCACGATCCAGAACCGGAGGGTGACCTTCACTTCGTGATACCCGTGTCCGCCGTTCGGCTTGGGGATCCGGTTGTTGAGTCCCTCGGGAATCGACTCCACATAGGTCCAGGGTTCCGGACCCTTCACCTTCTTCCAGGCCTGGTAATGGTGGTGGAGGGGAGTCATCGACCAAATCCGACGGCCTTGGCCGCGCTTGATCCGGGTGAACTTGAACCAGCCCCGCTGCAGGAGCACCGAGAGGCTCTCCACGAAGAAGATGCCGCACAACAGGGGGAGGAGGAGCTCCTTCCGGATGAGAACGGCGCTCACGCCGATGATTCCGCCGATGGTCAGGCTCCCGGTGTCGCCCATGAACACCTGTGCCGGGTAGGAATTGTACCAGAGGAAGCCGACCAGCGCGCCCACGAAGGCGGACATGAAAATCGCGACTTCGCCGGTGCCGGGGATGTACATGATGTTGAGGTAGTTCGAGTCGATGAGGTTGCCGCTCAGCCACGCGAGGATGCCGATCACCACGCCCACGATGGCCGACGTGCCGGCCGCGAGGCCGTCCAGGCCGTCGCTGAGGTTGGTGCCGTTGGAGCAGGCGGTGATCACGACCACGATCATCAGCACGTAGATGGCCCACTTCGCATACCAGCCCCAGGCCCCCTTGAAGGGCGAGAGCCAGCGGTAGTCGAACTCGTGGCGCTTGACGAAGGGAATGGTGGTCTTGGTGGACTTCACCGCATCCTCCTCCTGGTAGCGGCCGGTGGTGACCTGCGTCTCCGTGTTCACGTCCAGGTCGGAACGTCCGGTGACGACTTCGATGGCCGGATCGGCCACCTTCTCGCGGACGACGATGTCCGGGCTCATCCAGACGGTCAGGCCCACGAGGAAGCCGAGCGCCACCTGCCCCAGGAGCTTCACCTTCTCGGGGAGGCCGTCGTGCTTCTTGGCGTCGCGGACGCCGTTCTTCGCGCTCTTCTTGTCCTTGATCTTGAGATAGTCGTCGGCGAAACCCAGGGCGCCGCACCAGAGGGTACTCACCAGCAGCAGGATCACGTAGATGCTCGTCAGGTCGCAGAACAGCAGGACGCCGGTCAGCAGGCCCAGGATGATGATGATGCCGCCCATCGTGGGAACGCCCTTCTTGAGCTCGGCGCCGTCAAGGCCCAGGTCGCGGGGGACGTCGCCGATCTGGTGGCGCTGCAGGATGCGGATGATGCGCTTGCCCACGAGCATCGTGAACAGCACCGCCGCCACCGTGGCCATCATCGCCCGGAAGGACAGGTAGTGCATCAGTCCCATGCCGGGGATGTCCACCCCGGCCTGCTCGAGATATCGGAACAGATGGTAAATCATTACAGGATCAGTTTGAAGGTTTCAGTCACTATCTCTTTTTCGTCAAAATGCAGTTTCTCGTGCCCGATGATCTGGTAGTCCTCGTGGCCCTTGCCGGCCAGCAGGATCGTCGCGCCCTCGGGGGCGGTGAGGATGGCGGTGCGGATGGCTTCGCGGCGGTCCGTGATGAACACGGACTTGGCGAGGCCCTCCCAGTCCAGGCCGGCGCGGATGTCATTCAGGATGGCCTCCGGGTCCTCGGTCCGGCAGTTGTCGGAGGTGACCACGAGGCGGTCGGCGAGCCGGGCCGCGACCTGCGCCATCTCGGGGCGCTTGGTCTTGTCGCGGTCGCCGCCGCAGCCGAACAGGCAGATGAGCTGGCGCTCCGGGGCGACGTCGCGCAGGGTGCCCAGGACGTTCTCCAGGGCGTCCGGGGTGTGGGCGTAGTCGATCACGACGGCCAGGTCGCGCGGGCCGCGGAGGTTCTCCAGGCGGCCGGGGGCGGACTGGAGGCCCGACAGGGCCACGAGGACCTCGTCCGGGTCCGTGCCCAGGCAAACGGCGGTCGTGTAGATGGCGAGGAGGTTGTAGGCGTTGTGCGCGCCGATGAGGCGGCTCCAGGTCTCCTTTCCGTCGATGCGGAGGAGCATCCCCTCGAAGCTCTGTTCCAGGATGCGGGCGGTGTGGTCGGCCGGGCGCTTGCAGGCGTAGGTGACCACCTTCGCGGCGGTGTTCTGGACCATCACGGGACCGTTCTTGTCATCGACATTGACGATCGCGTACGCGGACTTCGGGAGGTTGTCGAAGAAGAGCTTCTTGCAACGGAGGTACTCCGCGAAGGTCTTGTGGTAGTCCAGGTGGTCGTGGGTGAGGTTGGAGAAGATGCCTGCGGCGAACTTGAGGCCCGCCACGCGCTCCTGCTCCACGCCGATGGAACTCACTTCCATGAAGCAGTATCCGCAGCCGGCATCGACCATCTCGGCGAGGAGGCGGTTGATGGTGATCGGGTCGGCCGTCGTGTTGGC
>CAMVPS010000128.1:0-3879 GCA_947169405.1 uncultured Bacteroidales bacterium | reverse complement strand
GACCTGTGCGGCGGCGCGCTGCTGGACCTCGGCGTGTACTGCCTGAACTTCGTGCGGATGTTCTGCGACGCCCCGATCGTGTCGATGAACTCGCAGTGCGTGAAAACGCCTACCGGGATGGACCTTTCCAACGCCATCTCCCTCGTGCTGGCCGACGGCGTCCTCGCCAATGTCCAGTCCTCGGCCGCCTGCGTGGGCGACAACATCGGCGTCATCGCGGGGACGGAGGGGAACCTCATCATCGACAATGTCAACAACCCGCAGCGCATCACGGTGAACGGGCCGGACCGCGTGTTCGTGGAGACGATCCCGGTCCCGAAGCAGATCACGGGCTACGAGTACCAGTTCGTCGCCTGCCGGGACGCCCTCGCGGCCGGGCTCACGGAGCCGCCGCAGATGCCTTTGGACGAAACCCTGTACATCATGGAACTGA
Source organism: uncultured Bacteroidales bacterium (assembly GCA_947169405.1). Classification (GTDB taxonomy): domain Bacteria; phylum Bacteroidota; class Bacteroidia; order Bacteroidales; family UBA932; genus Cryptobacteroides. The sequence goes on along the minus strand of CAMVPS010000128.1, from coordinate 3,446 downwards.
TGGACGGCCTCCGCCAGGAGTGGGGCGTCCGCTATCCTATGGACGAAATAGATTGGAAATGAAAAGAAAAGCACTGTTCATCGGCGGCACCGGCACGATCAGTACCGCCATCACCGCGCAACTGGCCGCGGAAGGGGAATGGGAGCTCACGCTCCTGAACCGGGGGACCCGGAGCGCCCAGGTTCCTGCCAACGTGAAGGTCCTGAAGGCCGACATCAACGACGAGGCGGCCGTGGAGAGGCTCCTCGAAGGCACGCAGTGGGACTGCGTGTGCGATTTCATCGGCTTTGTCCCGGCCCAGGTGGAGCGCGACTGGCGGCTCTTCCGGGGGCGGACGAAGCAGTATATGTACATCAGCAGCGCATCGGCCTACCAGAAGCCGCTCACGAGCCCCGTCATCACGGAAGGCACGCCGTTGGTGAACCCGTACTGGCAGTATTCCCGCGACAAGATCGCCTGCGAGGACTTCCTGATGGGCAGGTTCCGCGAGGAGGGCTATCCGGTGACGATCATCCGCCCGTCGCACACCTACGGAGACTGGTCCGTGCCCCTCGGGGTCCACGGGGACAACGGTTCCTGGCAGGTGCTCAAGCGGATGCTGGAGGGCAAGCCCGTGATCATCCACGGCGACGGTACGTCCCTGTGGACCCTCACGCACAACACGGACTTCGCGAAGGGGTTCGTGGGCCTGATGGACAATCCCCACGCGATCGGGGACGTGTTCCACATCACCTCCGACGACACGCTTACCTGGAACCAGATCTACCAGACCATCGCGGACGCGCTGGGCGTGCCCCTGAAGGCGGTCCACGTGTCCTCGGAGTTCCTGGATGCGGTCGGCCCGTACGACTACCGCGGCGGGCTCCTCGGCGACAAGGCCAACACGGTCCTGTTCGACAACCGCAAGCTCAAGCGCGCGGTGCCGGGCTTCAAGGCCACGGTCCGCTTCGACCAAGGGGTGCGCCGGACCATCGGCTACATCCTCGCCCATCCGGAATGCCAGCAGGCGGATCCGGCCTTCGACGCCTGGTGCGACCGGGTGATTGCGGCGGTGGAAGCCGCGAAGGCTTCGCTCCGCTGACGGTTCGTCCGCCGAAACGGTTGTTTCATCGGGAAATCCGCGCCTCCTGCGTCGGGTCTCCCGTTTTTTTTCGTACCTTTAACCCGATTAATAACACGCACGTATGAAAAAGCTCCTGTTTATCTGTGTCGCCCTGCTGGCGCTCGCCGGCTGCAAGAAGACGAAGACGCCGTCCGTCCATCCGGACTGGACCTACAGCTCCGTGATGTACGAAGTGAATATCCGCCAGTTCTCCCCGGAGGGAACCTTCGCGGGTGTCGAAGCCCAGCTTCCCCGCCTGAAGGACCTCGGCGTGGACATCCTCTGGCTGATGCCGATGTACGAGATCGGCACCGAGGGCCGCAAGGGCACCCTCGGCTCCTACTATGCCATTTCCGACTACAAGAAAGTGAACCCGGAATTCGGGACGATGGAGGATTTCGAGCACCTGCTCGCCGCGGCCCACAAGCTGGGATTCAAGGTCATCCTGGACTGGGTGGCCAACCAGACCGCCCCGGACAATGTCTGGATGACGGAAAAGCCCGCGGACTTCTACGAGCGCGACGCGGACGGCAACGCCATCTGGGAATATGACTGGACCGACACCCGCAGCCTCAACTACGACAACGAGGACGTGTGGTGGGCCCAGGACGACGCGATGCGCTTCTGGCTCGAGAAGGGCGTGGACGGCTTCCGCTGCGACGCCGCCGGCGAGGTGCCCGCCGCCTTCTGGAAGGGCATCCTCCCCAAGATGAACAAGGACTATCCGGACATCTACCTCCTCGCCGAGGCGGAGCGCGACAACCTGGCCGACGCCACCGAGACCTTCGACGCAAACTACGCCTGGGAGCTGCACCACCTGCTGAACAGCCTGGCGCAGGGCCGCAAGACGGTGAACGACCTCAAGGAATATGTCACCCGCGACGCCGCCCGCTTCCCGAAGGAGGCCTTCCGCCTGACCTTCACCTCCAACCACGACGAGAACTCCTGGTCCGGCACCGAGTTCGAGCGCGAGGGCGCCGCGGCGAACGCCTGCGCCGTCCTGTGCTTCACCCTGCCGGGCAGCCAGCCGCTCATCTACACCGGCCAGGAAATCGGCCTCTCCCGCCGGCTGGAATTCTTCGAGAAGGACCCGATCACGGACTGGAGCGCCAACGAGTACACCACTTTCTGGAAGAAGCTCGTGGACCTCAAGCACGACAATCCCGCCCTCGCCGCCGGCGAGAAGGGCGGTGACATCGTCTGGTGGGAAATCCCCGAAGGCCTGGACGGCATCGTCGCCTTCCAGCGTGAAGTGAAGGGCAACAAGGTGATCGTCCTCGCGAACTTCGGCGTCGCCCCGGCGGACGAGCCTGTCATTCCGAGCGAAGCGAAGGAATCCAATGACAACCGTCCCGCCGCCGAGACCGGCGGTACGCCTTTCAAGAACCTGGAGGCCGCCCCTGTCAAGCTTCCTGTCAACCTGGACGGCAAGTATACCGAAGTCTTCACCGGCAAGACCTACCAGAAAGGCATGAACGACTTCACCCTCGCGCCGGGCGAGTATGTGGTCCTGACCAAATAATGATGAGACGAATCCTTATGGCGACGGCCGTGGCGGCCGGGCTCACGGGCTGCCAGGCGGCCTTCGACCCGGCGAGTGTTCCGGATGCGACTCCGGAGGAAGTGACGCGCGTGGAACCCCTCAGCTGGTGGACGGGGATGAAGACTCCGCTGCAGCTGATGGTGCAGGGAAAGGACGTGGGCGCCAAGGAAATCCGCATCGAGGGCGGCAAGGGCGTCGTCGCGAAAGCGGCGCACAAGGCCGCCAGCACGGACTACCTGTTCGTGGACGTGGAAATCCAGGCCGATGCCGCCCCGGGCACCTACTACCTGGTCGTGAACGACGGAGAGAAGGAGGTCAAGTATCCCTACCTGATCCGCGAGCGGGAGAAGGGAAGCGCGGACCGCGCCAGCTTCACGACGGCGGACATGATCTACCTCATCATGCCCGACCGTTTCTCCTCGGCCTTCCTCGACAATGACACGGCCTGGCAGGGCGGCGAGTACGACGACGGTTCGGCTGTCGCCTGGCACGTCCCCGCCACGCCCGACGAGGTGGACCGCGAGGACCCGGTGGCCCGCCACGGCGGCGACATCCAGGGCATGATCAACCACCTGGACTACATCGCCGACCTGGGCGCGACGGCCATCTGGAGCACGCCCCTGCTGCTGGACAACCAGCCGAAGGAGTCCTACCACGGCTACGCCTGCGCCGACTACTACCACATCGACCCGCGCTTCGGCGACAACGCCCACTACAAGCAGTTCGTGGACGAGGCCCACGGGAAAGGCCTGAAGGTCATCATGGACATCGTCACCAACCACTGCGGCACGGCCCACTGGT
>CAMVPS010000127.1:0-3881 GCA_947169405.1 uncultured Bacteroidales bacterium | reverse complement strand
TGCATCGACCAGCTCCAGATCGCGGAGAACGCCGAGCGCCTGAAGGAAGCCGGAGAGGAGGAAGCATAAGATGGCACGCAATCCCGAAGCCCTCAAGAGCCTGGGCCACAAGACGTCCTACAGCCAGGACTACGCGCCCGAAGTGCTGGAAACCTTTGAGAACCAGCATCCCGACAACGACTACTGGGTCCGTTTCAACTGCCCGGAGTTCACCACCCTGTGCCCCATCACCGGCCAGCCCGACTTCGCGGAGATCCGCATCAGCTACGTCCCCGACGTCCGGATGGTGGAGTCCAAGAGCCTCAAGCTCTATCTGTTCAGCTTCCGCAGCCACGGCGATTTCCACGAGGACGTCGTGAACACCATCATGAAGGACCTCATCAAGCTGATGGACCCGAAATACATCGAGGTCACCGGTCTCTTCACCCCGCGCGGGGGCATCTCCATCTACCCTTACGCGAACTACGGCCGCCCCGGCACCAAGTGGGAGCGGCTCGCGGAAGATAGATTCAAGACTCACGAATAAGTAGATTTCTCGACTTCGCCCTTCGGGCTGCGCTCGAAATGACAGAACCCTTGCCATTGCGACCAAGGCCGTAGGCCGACAACCGTGTCATTCTGAGGAGGTCGTAAGACCGACGTGAGAATCTATTCCTTTTCCTGGAAGACTTTCAGGACGTTCTCGATATAGGTCTTCGTGACCGGGATCGGGGCGATGGCCTCGTTGTCGAGGGTGATCTCGTAGGTCGCGCCCACTTTCTGGAGGACCTTGACCTTGCCCATGTTCACGATGAACTTCCGGTGGCAGCGGAGGAGGTCCGAGCCTGCGAAGCTCTCTTCCACCGTCTTCAGCCGGCAGCGGAGCATGTAGGTCTGGAGGTCGCCCTTGTTGTCCGAGTACCAGACCTTGATGTAGTTGTCGTCCGACTCCACGTAGTAGAGGTTCGCGCTTGAGACGGAGAGCTTGAGGACGCCGTTGTTGTCGAAGAGGGTGAATTTCTGGTCCGTGGCGCCTTCGGCTGGCGTTTCCTCGGTGACGACGTCCTGCATGTTCATCAGCCGGATGGTCCGGTTCTGGTCGATGATGGTGAAGAACATCCCCGCGATGAGGAAGGGGACGCCCAGGCACACGAACGCATACACGAGGGCGTGCAGGAAGATGACGAGCCCGCCCTGGTCCTCGGGCTGGGCGATGGTCACCGTGAAGATGGTGTACAGGGTGGTGATCAGGAGGATTTCCGCCAGGCACCAGGCCGTGTAGCCCCAGTAGGTCATCCGCAGGCGGTTCCGGGTCTTGTACATCACCACGCGGCTGATGATGAGGATGCTCAGGGACAGGAAGGCGAAGATGGCGGTGAAGCCGAAGAATGTGCTGTTCCCGAGGCGGAACCACGCGTTGTTGGAGAAGGGGATGCTCACGAGCAGGAATACCACCGAGAACAGGGCGGCGAAAGTGACCGTGCCCAGCAGCTGGTAGCGTTCCCGCAGGTAGCCGGGAATGTATTTTTTCTTGCCTTCTTCCATCAGATAGAAAAACAAAATTACGGAAAAAAACCGAGATTTCACCCCTTTTTGCGCGATTTCGCCCCAGATGCGCCCGCGTGCGCCCGTTTTCACCACTTTTATTTCATAAATCGGATTCGTCGGCCTACATTTGCATCCGATACTAAAACCTACTCAGACATGAAGATTCTCGGTACCGGAAGCGCCCTGCCGCGGAAGGTGGTCACCAACGCCGACCTGGAGGGCTTCCTGGACACGACCGACGAATGGATCGTGAGCCGGACGGGCATCCGTTCCCGCCACGTCATTTCCGACGAACGGCTGGAGGACCTGGGCTGCGACGCCGCCTTGAAGGCCCTGACCGACGCCGGCAAGAAGCCGGAGGACATCGACCTCCTGCTCTGTTCCAATGTGGTCAACGAGTATATGACCCCGGGCCTGGGCTGCATCATCGCCGCGGCCATCGGCCTGCGATGCCCTTGCATCGACATCAACTGCGCCTGTCCGGGCTTCATCTACGCCCTGGACATCGCCGATTCCTATTTCAAGGTGGGGAAGGTGAAGAACGTGCTCGTCGTCTGCGCCGAGGAACCCAGCCGGATGACCTCCTGGCATGACCGCGCCACCTGCGTCCTGTTCGGGGACGGCGCCGGGGCCGTCGTCCTCACGGAAGGGGAGGGGGTCCGCGCCGTCCGCATCGGCGCCCGCCCCGACCCGGACAAGATCTGGCAGTTCCGTCCGCTGGAACCCACGCCCTTCGTCACCAAGGCCGAAATCGGCGTTCCCCTGCAGATGCAGGGCCGGGAAGTGTTCCGCTTCGCCGTCACCGCATCCGTGGAGGATATCAAGGCGGTCCTGGCAGAAGCCGGCCTCGGCGTGAATGACGTGGATTATTATATGATCCACCAGGCGAACCTCCGCATCGTGGAGGGGATCCGGACGCGGCTGGCCGTCCCGGAGGAGAAGTTCCCGACCAACATCGCGGACCACGGAAATTCCTCATCCGCCTCGTGCCCGATCCTGCTGGACGAGTGCAAGCGGAAAGGCCTTTTCAAGAAAGGTGACAAGTTGATTTTCAGCGCCTTCGGCGCGGGGCTCCTGACTGCGGCCGCCCTCGTGGAGTGGTAATTGCGGAATATTTCGTATATTTGCAGTCTGTTGTACTGAAATTATGGAACCTAAAAGAGTAGTTATCACCGGCATGGGCATCATTTCCTCCGTGGGAAATGACCTCGAGACCTATTGGAAGAACCTCGTGGACGGTGTCTGCGGCATCGACTATGTCGAGGACTTCAAGGACATGCCCGTCACGATCGCCGGCAAAGTGAAGGACTTCGATCCGGAGCGTTACGATATCGACAAGGCTTTCGTCCGCAAGCAGGACAAGTTCACGCAGTTCGCGATGGCCGCCGCCTGGCAGGCGATGGAGGCTTCCGGGCTGAAGTCCGAAGGGGACGAGGCGAACATCGACCCGTTCCGCCTGGGCGTCTATGTGGGCTCCGGCATCGGCGGCTTCGAGATCCAGTACCGCGAGACGGCCAAGATGGTCGAGGATCCCACCGGCAAGTGGGTCTCCCCGCTGTTCATTCCGACGATGATTTCCAACATCGCGGCCGGCCACATCGCCATCAAGCACCAGGCGAAGGGCCCGTGCCTGGACATCGTCACGGCCTGCGCCACTTCTTCGCACTGCCTCGGCGAGGCGTACCGCGCCATCCGGCACGGCTATGCCGACGCCATCATCGCCGGCGGCTCCGAGCACGCCTCCATTCCGATCGGCGTGGCCGGCTTCGCCAACGCGAAGGCCCTTTCCCGCGCCACCGATCCCAAATATGCCTCCCTCCCGTTCAACGCGAACCGGCAGGGCTTCGTGATGGGCGACGGCGCCGCCGTCCTCATCCTCGAGTCCCTGGACCACGCCCTTGCGCGCGGCGCCAAGATCTACGGCGAGATGGTGGGCTACGGCAACACCTGCGACGCCTATCACGCCACCGCGCCGCGTCCGGACGGAAGCACCCAGGCCCGGGCCATCCAGCTCGCCCTGGAAGAGGCGGGCTTCGACCCGGAAAAGGACAACCTGTACATCAACGCCCACGGCACCGGCACGCACCTGAATGACGTCGCCGAGACCATCGCCTACAAGGTGGCCCTCGGGGACTATGCCTACAAGGCCCATATCAGTTCCATCAAGTCGATGACCGGCCATATGTTCGGCGCCGCCGGCGCGGCCGAGGCCATCGCCACCATCATGGCCCTCCGGGACGGCATCATCCCGCCGACCATCAACCTGGACTGCCCGGATCCGGAATGCGACCTGGACTATACGCCGAACGTCGCCGTGAAGAGCGACATCACCCTCGGCATCTCCGATTCCCTCG
>CAMVPS010000126.1:0-3902 GCA_947169405.1 uncultured Bacteroidales bacterium | reverse complement strand
TGATTTCGCTCTGGTTGATGGCGGCCATGCCGATGAACGAGCCCACCTCGATCATATCCGGCAGAATGCGGTGGTTTGTGCCGTAGAGCTTCTCCACGCCGTGGATCCGCAGGAGGTTGGACCCCACTCCGTCGATGAACGCGCCCATCCGGTTGAGCATCTTGCACAGCTGCTGCAGGTACGGTTCGCAGGCGGCGTTGTAGATGGTGGTCGTGCCCCGCGCAAGGACAGCGGCCATCACGATATTGGCCGTACCCGTTACGGAAGCCTCGTCCAGCAGCATATAACGGCCGGTCAGCCGGTCCTTGGTGGTCAGATGGAACGCACGGCGGGAGGCGTCATACTCCATGTCAGCGCCCAGGGTGACCATGCCCGACAGGTGCGTGTCCACGCGCCGGCGGCCGATCTTGTCGCCGCCCGGCTTCGCGAACCACGCGTGCCCGAAGCGGGAAAGCAGCGGTCCCACGACCATCACCGACCCGCGGAGCGCCGCGCACTTCTTCACGAACTCCTCCGTCTCGATGTACGCCGTGTCCACCTCGTCCGCCTGGAAGCGGTAGGTGCCCTTCTCCAGGCGCTGGACCTTCACACCCATCCCCTGCAGCAGGCCGATGAGGTTCTTCACGTCCAAGATCTCCGGAACGTTGGAGAGAACGACCGGATCGGCCGTCAGCAGCACTGCGCTGATGACTTCCAGGGCTTCGTTCTTCGCGCCCTGCGGGGTGATTTCGCCGGACAGCTTGTGTCCGCCTTCGATGATGAATTTTCCCATATTACACGTGCTCTACTTCGGGGTGGAGTTCTATGCCATATTTGTCCTTGATCGTGCCGATGACGCGCTGTTCCAGGGCGATGATCTCATCCGGAGTGGCCGTCCCGGTCGCATTGACGATCACGAGCGGCTGCTTCGGATACACCTGCGCGCCGCCCAGCCGCATTCCCTTGAATCCGCACTGGTCGATCATCCAGGCGGCAGGCACTTTCACGCAGTCCCCCACGTCATAGTGCGGCACTTCATATTCCGGGCCATTCTCCGCCTTCGCGAGGGCGACGATGCGCGCAAAATGCTCCTTGTCGATGACCGGGTTGCAGAAGAAACTCCCCGCGCTCCCGATCTCCTTCGGGTCCGGCAGCTTCTGCTCCCGGATGCCGATGATCGTCTCGCGGATGACCTGCGGAGCAGGCTCCCGGTCGCCGAGCGCCTTGCGGACGCCGCCGTAGTCCAGCTTGGGCTGGGGGGCGGCGGAGAGGCGGAAGGTCACGGCGGTGATGATGTAGCGGCCCTTCCAGTCGGTCTTGAAGCGCGAGGTGCGGTAGCCGTAGCCGCAGTCCGCGCCCGGAATGTCCACGAAGCGACGCTCCTGCCGGTCGAAGGCGTGCACCGTGTCAATGATGTCCTTCGCTTCCACGCCGTACGCGCCGATGTTCTGCACCGCGCTGGCGCCCACCTCGCCGGGAATCAGCGACAGGTTCTCCGGGCCCCAGAGGCCCTCGGCGGCCGCCCAGGCGCAGAAGTCGTCGAAGACGACGCCCGCGGCGACAGTGGCAGATTTCTCCGCGCGGCCTTCGGCCTTGGTCGAAATGACAGGATTCAATGTGATCCCCTGGTTGGCCATATGCAAGACCGTGCCGGGGAAGTCGCCGGTGAAGAGGAGGTTGGAGCCGCCGCCCATCACGAAAAGGGGCTGCGGAAGGGCGTCGAGGTCCAGCGTCAGCAGGTCCTCCGGCTCCGTGACCTCCACATACAAACGGCAGGACACCCTCATACCGAAGGTGTTCTGCGCGGAAAGGTCGTATGCTTCGTGACGCGTAATCATACCTCAACCTCACGGGGTCTGCGGGACCTGGTTTTATAAGTTATTATTATTCAATCGTTTCTGTCAGAGGCATCTGCAGCCCCTCGGAAAAAACGGGAGGTCTGCGGATTGTTATTCTGTAAAATACGTTCAATCAAACAATTACAAAACAACAATCCGCAGACCCCGAAAAGCTACTCCGCCGTCTTGACGTTCAGGGCGATCTGGAGCTCGTCCAGCTGGACCTGGTCGATCTCCGACGGGGAGTCGATCATCACGTCGCGGCCCTGGTTGTTCTTCGGGAAGGCGATGTAGTCGCGGATGGAGTCGGAGCCGCCCATCAGGGCGCACACGCGGTCGAAGCCGAAGGCGAGGCCGCCGTGCGGCGGGGCGCCGAACTTGAAGGCGTTGATGATGAAGCCGAACTTGAGCTCCGCTTCCTCGGGGCCGATGCCCAGCACCTCGAACATGCGCTTCTGCATGTCGGCGTTGTGGATCCGGATGGAGCCGCCGCCGAGCTCGGAGCCGTTCAGGACGAAGTCGTAGGCATTGGCGCAGACGCGCTCGAGGTCCTCCTTTGCGTTGGAGTAGAACCACTTCTCGTGCTCCGGCTTGGGAGCCGTGAAGGGGTGGTGCATCGCGTAGAAGCGCTGGGTCTCGTCGTCCCACTCCAGGAGCGGGAAGTCCACGATCCACAGCGGGGCGAAGACCTTCGGGTCGCGGAAGCCCAGGCGGCCGCCCATCTCCAGGCGCAGGACGCCGAGCATGGTCTGGACCTTGCGCTTGTTGTCGCCGGACATCACGAGGAGGAGGTCACCGGGCTGCGCCTCGGCGGCCGCGGCAATCTTCGCGAGATCCTCGGGACCGTAGAACTTGTCGATGGAGGACTTGAAGGAGCCGTCCGCATTGACACGGATATAAATCAGGCCCTTGGCGCCCACCTGCGGGCGCTTGACCCACTCGGTCAGCTCGTCCACCTGCTTGCGGGTGTATTCGGCCGCGCCGGGCACGGCGATCGCGCCGATGTAGGCCGCGCCGTCCAGCACGCCGAAGCCCTTGCCCTTCGCCACGTCCGTGAGCTCGTGGATCTTCATCCCGAAGCGCACGTCCGGCTTGTCGGAGCCGTAGTTGTCCATCGCGTCGTACCAGGTCATCCGCGGGAGCGGGTTGGGGATGTCGACGCCCAGGACGTTCTTGAACAGGGTGCGCATCATCTCCTCGAAGTTGTTCAGGACGTCTTCCTGCTCCACGAAGGACATTTCGCAGTCGATCTGGGTGAATTCCGGCTGCCGGTCCGCGCGGAGGTCCTCGTCGCGGAAGCAGCGGACGATCTGGAAGTAGCGGTCATAGCCGGCCACCATCAGCAGCTGCTTGAAGGTCTGGGGGCTCTGCGGGAGGGCGTAGAACTGGCCCGGATTCATCCGGGACGGGACCACGAAGTCGCGGGCGCCTTCCGGCGTGGACTTGATCAGGTACGGGGTCTCGATCTCCATGAAGCCCTTGGCGTCCAGGAAGTTGCGGATCTCGTGGGCCACGCGGTGCCGCAGGGTCAAAGCCCGGCGGAGCGGACCGCGGCGGAGGTCCAGGTAGCGGTATTTCATCCGGAGGTCGTCGCCGCCGTCGGATTCGTCCTCGATGGTGAAGGGCGGGGTGACGGACTTGTTCAGGATGTGGATGGCGGACACCTTGATCTCGATGTCGCCGGTGGGCATCTTGCTGTTCTTGGCCTGGCGCTCGACCACTTCGCCGACCGCCTGGATCACGAATTCACGGCCGAGGGAGGTGGCGGTGTCCACCAGGTCGGCGGGCGCGTCGGCCTCCACGACAAGCTGGGTGATGCCATAACGGTCCCGGAGGTCGATGAAGGTCATGCCGCCCAGTTTGCGGGCTTTCTGGACCCATCCGGCGAGCGTCACGCGCTCTCCCTTGTTCGCGATGCGGAGTTCTCCGCAAGTGTGTGTACGATACATATCTTTATCTTCGGTTTAACTTCGGATTAACTTACAAAATTAGCAAAAAAATATGAGTATCTTTGCAGGGATAACCGATTTGATATGGAAGTACGCGCCAAGAAGGCCCTCGGCCAGCATTTTCTCACCGACCAGC
>CAMVPS010000125.1:0-3908 GCA_947169405.1 uncultured Bacteroidales bacterium | reverse complement strand
ATGGACCAGTACAACGCCTTTTACGACAGTTTATCGAAATGAAATCCGCTTGTAGGAAAGCACTTCTCCTCGCCGTCCTTCCCTTCGCGCTGACCGCTTGCTTCAAGACCAGCACCGAGATCGGCAAGGACCTCATCGACCAAAGCCTCCTGTACGATACCTATACCGTCGAATTCCCGATCGAGGACATCCGCCTCCGCCGGGCCGACGACCTGTCCGGCTTCTCGGACAAGCGCCTGGCCATCGGCGCCATCCGCGACGAGACCTTCGGCCTGACCACCCGGTCCACCGCCTTCTGCCTGGTGCCCGCCCTGGACACCCTCGACCTCGGCACCGACCCCGAATTCGTCCGTTTCATGGTCCATTTCGAGGCCGACACGATTTCCACGGCCCACAAAGGACAGGAGCACATCCTCCAGAACCTGTTCGTCTATTCCCTGACCGACACGCTCAGCAGCAAGAAGAGCGGCACCAACCGGATCGTCCCCCACGGCGGCGAGATCGTCACCCGCGGCATCCCCGTCTATGACGGCGAGGATTCCCTGAGCTTCGAGTTCAACCGGGAATACGGCCAGAAGTATGTCGACGTCCTCAAGCGCCTGGGCCCCGTCCTCGCGAGCCGGGACGAAATCGAGACCATCAACAAGTACAAGGAATACATCCAGGAAGTTCCGGGCATCTACATCGAAAGCGACGTTCCGGAAGGGATCGGCGGCCGCATCAACCTGTTCGAGCTGTCCTGCCTGTCGGTGAGCAACAACTACTACTACCGGAACGAGAACGTCGGCCGCCTCACGGTGCGGTCCACCTACAACGGGGTCCGGAAAGACACGACCTTCCTGTTCATCCCGGGCGAGCCTACCCTGTATGACGAAGCCGAGTATCTGGAGAGCAACAAGCAGTTCTACCAGTACGTCTTCAACCGGACCGGACACGAGGCCCCCGAAGCGCACGCCGAGGGCGAAATCCGCATCGAGGGCGGCGGCGGCCTGAAGCCCGTCATCCCCGCGGCCCAGCTGCGGAGCAAGGTCGTCGACGCCATCGTCCAGCGCGGCGGCGACCCGGCCAAGACCGTCATCAACAAGGCCAGCCTCATCCTCCCGTACGAAGCGCCGGCGGACGAGGATCTCGTGACCCTCTTCCCGCCCATCATCAGCCCGACCATCCGGAAGACGGACAAGGAAGGCACCGTCACCTTCGCCGGCCTGACCGACGCCAGCGCCTCCTCCGAGAACCAGGGCAACCTGGACCGCGCGAACCGCGCCTACGCGCCCGACATCACCTACCATATGCAGCAGCTGCTCCAGCGGAAGGACCTCGACACCAAGGACGACGCCGACATCTGGTTCCTGACCGTCCATAGCGAGACCGTGGCGAACGCCAACGGCAACGCCGAGCAGGAAGCCTACTACCAGCAGATGATGTACGCGATGTACTACAACAACCTGTACGGCGGCGGCTACGGTGGCTACGGCGGTTACGGGTATGGCGGCTACGGTTACGGCTACGGCGGCTATGGCGGCTACGGCGGCTATTCCAACTACTACAACATGATGATGATGTCCAGTCTGCTCAACTCGATGAACCAGACCACCTACACCACCACCCAGGAGTTGGACAAGGACCGCTACTACCGCGCCATCCTCAACGGCCCCGCCTCCACCGCGACGAACCCGGCCTCCTGCCTCCTTCTCCTCCCCGGCGCCAAGCGCGTCCCCACCTTCCGCGTCACCTTCTCCGTCCCGAAAGGCTGATCCCCAAAAGGGGTCCGGGGGTTACCCTCGGAAGTGAAAGAACAGAACAAGTCACAAAGATTCATAACCTCGGAGGCGAAGCCGACGGAGGGGGTCCGGGGTTACCCTCGGCAAATGAAAGAACAAAACTAGTTCAAAGACTCGTAACCTCGGAGGCGAAGCCGACGGAGGGGGTCCGGGGGTCTTCCCCCGGTAAATATTATCAAAAAAAAATCCGGCTCTTTCGAGTCGGATTTTCTTTTTGATGCGTCGTGCGATTACTCGCCGAGCTTCTCAGTCACTTTTTCGATGGCGGCGCCGACGGTGTCGATTCCGCTGGTTTCCTCATCGGGAATCTTGATGCCGAAGACCTTCTCGAATTCCATCAGGAGCTCGACGGTGTCCAGGGAGTCGGCACCCAGGTCGTTGGTGAAGCTGGCGGTCTCGGTGACCTCGGATTCCTCAACGCCGAGCTTGTCGACGATGATGTCCTTGACCTGCTTTACGATTTCTTCGTTTGTCATAACAGTCAGATTTTAGTTTATAGTTTTATTACCGTTTTCGCATTTATGCTGCAAAGTAAGCAAAAATTTCCGAAAAATGAAAGCAATCCATCCCAAATCAAACATCATGCCGTTTCCCCGCGGCTCAGATTGTACCAGATCCGGAGGCCGTTCAGGGAGTTCAGCAGGTAGAAACTGTACTTGACGATGTAGATGTGCGCAAAGGCCGAATCCGGTTCCTGGCGGATGGTCAGGACCCACATGATGATGGTCGATATGTTCACCAGGATCCAAAAATACCATTGTTCCATATAGGCCGTGGACAGGAGATACTGGCCCAGGATGTTGCACATCATCGAGAAGGCGTCGGCCATCGCCACCCACTTGATGACGCCCGCCGCCTCTTTCTTGTCCAAGGCGGCAAGGATGAAGTAGGTGGCGACGAGACCCACCAGGAAGATGCCGCCGTACAGCAGCCACTGCTTCCCACTGAGCCGCCGGGCCTGCACCTTCTTTTCCTCGTGCGCGCCCCGGTTCTTCCACTGGAAATACCCCACGAACTGCATCGGCAGGAAATACAGCAGATGCAGGGCCGCATTCCCGTACTTGGTGCCGATGAGGCACATCACCCCGTAGATGGACACGTCCAGGATCCCGAACAGGAACGTCAGAATCCGGCCGTTGGCCGCCAGGACCGTGCACAGGACGCCCATCAGCGACCCGAAGGCCGAGATCAGGAGCATCGCCTTTCCGCTGTCCGCATCCTTGAACTTGATGGCTGTCACGACCACCGTCACCACCGCCATCCCCACGAGGATGAAGGTGTTGAACCATTTGTTGAAAGTCTTGTCGTCTACCTTTGTCATTTCGAGCTACCCTTTTGTCATTTCGAGCTTGTCGAGAAATCTCTATTCATTCAAGTAATCGTGTATCTTCACCGCGAGCTCCGCGCCCACGAGGGCCGACAGGTCCTCCAGGGGCGCCTGGGCGATCTTCGCGACGGAACCGTAGTGGAGAAGGAGGCGCTGCTCGGTCTTTTCGCCCACGCCCTTGATCTCGCGCAGGGCGCTCTGGATGGCGGCCTTGGAGCGGAGGTTGCGGTGGAACGTGATGCCGAAGCGGTGAGCCTCGTCGCGGATACGCTGGAGCACCTTCAGGGCCTGGGAGTTGCGGTCGATGAACAGGGGGTACGGGTCGCCCACGCGGATGACCTCCTCCAGGCGTTTCGCCAGGCCCACGACCGTGAGCTTCTCCGTCAGTCCGAGCTCCGCGAGCGCCTGGTAGGCCGCGTCCAGCTGGCCCTTGCCGCCGTCGATCACGACGAGCTGCGGCAGGTCGTCCGGCGCCTCTTCCAGCATCCGGGCGTAGCGGCGGTTCACGACCTCCTTCATCGACGCGAAATCGTTGGCGCCGATGACGGTCTTGATCTTGAACCGGCGGTAATCCTTCTTGGAGGGCTCCGCGTCGCGGAACACGACGCAGGAGGCCACGGGGTTCGTCCCCTGGATGTTGGAGTTGTCGAAGCACTCCATATGGTGCGGCAGCTCCTTCATCTCCAGGGCCTTCCGGAGCTCTTCCATCACGCTCAGGCGGAACTGGTCCGGGTCCGTGTGCTCGCGCTGCTTGATGCTGTGGAAATGGAACTCCTTGGCGTTCTTGGCGCTGAGCTCCA
>CAMVPS010000124.1:0-3984 GCA_947169405.1 uncultured Bacteroidales bacterium | reverse complement strand
GAACCCGCTGATGGGCGTGGTCCGTCCGGGCGACATGGGCTTCGACATCATGCACTTGAACCTGCACAAGACCTTCTCCACGCCGCACGGCGGCGGCGGTCCGGGCTCCGGCCCGGTGGGCGTCGCCGAACACCTGGTGGACTGCCTGCCCGACCTGCGGGTCTCCGGCTTCCACGGCAACTTCGGCGTGATCCTGCGGGCCTATGCGTACATCCTGATGCTGGGCAAGCAGAACCTCAAGAAGGTGGGCCAGTACTCGGTGCTGAGCGCCAACTACATCAAGGAATGCCTGAAGGACGCGTACAAGCTCCCGATCGAGGGCGTGTGCAAGCACGAGTTCGTCTTCGACGGCCTCATCAACGACGGGGCCCACGACGACGTCCACGGCGCCACCACGCTCGACGTGGCGAAGCGCCTGCTGGACTTCGGCTTCCACGCGCCGACCATCTACTTCCCGCTCCTGTTCCACCAGGCGCTGATGATCGAACCCACGGAAACCGAATCCAAGGAGACCATCGACGCGTTCATCGACGTGATGCACAAGATTGCGGCCGAGGCCGCCGAGGATCCCCGGATCCTGCAGGAAGCCCCGCACTGCGCTCCCATCAGCCGTCCCGACGAAACCGCCGCGGCCCGCAACCCGATCCTCAAGTTCAAGGACGCGCAGTAACTCTGAAGATAGGGGAGGGGTCAGGGGTGTCCGGGGGACTCCGCTTCGCTCCGGCCCCTCCCATTGTCTCCTGCGTCCCCGCCAAGGCGGGAACTTGTATCCAACGGGCCCCTCCCCCTATACTTGTCCGGGGGTGGACAAGCCCCCGGACACCCCTGACCCCTCCCAAATTTCACAATTATTGCATAGATTCATGCAAGAATTGTAAATGGGAGGATTTATTGGTTGTATGAGACAGAATTACATGCGAAATATAGGTTGGACGGCGGTGGTTGTCGGCGTCCTTTGGCTGCTTGCGAGTTGCTCGAAGGGAGAGAGTTACGATTTCCTTCCCCCGGACGGGAACTATGGCTACAGCGATTCGCAGAAGGGGACGAGCAATGACCTGGCCATCGGGACGGTGCGTTCCCGGGATGGAGTGCGGTTCATCCGGCTGGACGAGAAGAGTTGCAGCCAGGTGATGAATCCCAATGAGATTGCGGACGTCAAGGATGGTACGCGGGTGTTCCTACAGTACCGCTATGTGGTGGCGGA
Organism: uncultured Bacteroidales bacterium; assembly: GCA_947169405.1. Lineage (GTDB taxonomy): Bacteria > Bacteroidota > Bacteroidia > Bacteroidales > UBA932 > Cryptobacteroides. Next base: position 2,780 of record CAMVPS010000124.1, on the reverse strand, counting down.
GAACCTCGCCGATTTCTGCACGGACGCCATCCTGGTGGAATGGGCCTCGCCGCTGGATGTGGGCGAAATCCGTTACGACATGCAGGCGCGCAGCGGGGATCCGGTGGACATCCTGATGGACTGGATTACCTCCCTGGAGGACGGCTTCCTGACTTTGCATTATTCGATCCCTGCTTCCGGGAGCGTAAAACATGATTTTTCGATCTATCCCGGCGTCGAAACCAATACTTATCGGCTCGTGCATGAGGCGAACGGGGACAGCAAAGGCTCCCTGACCGACGGGATTGTCTGCTTCGACGTATCCGGTTTGCTGCCGGATACGGAGGGGAAGACCGTGGAACTGCATTTGGACTACATCGATCTGAATAAAACGAAGAAACGGCTGACGGTTGAATATCAGTCTCCGAAATAGCCGGTCCGAGGAAGAGCTGGTGCAACAGGTGCGCCGGCAGGACAAGACCGCGATGAGGATGCTCTACGATCGGTATGTAGGGTATCTTACCGCTGTTTGTGCCCGGTATATCCCGGACGACGACGAGGTCAAGGACATCCTGCAGGAGGCGTTCATCAGAGTGTTCCAGTCGATGGACAAGTTCACTTGGCGCGGGGAAGGGTCGCTGAAGGCCTGGCTGACAAGGATCGTCGTGAACGATTCGCTCAAGTTCCTGCGGCGGAAGAAGCCGCTGCCGCTGTCGGCGACGATGGCGGAGCCGATGGACGAGGAAGAGCCCGCGTTCGACGCGGTGCCGCTGGACGTCATCCAAGGGATGATTCGGAAGCTTCCGGACGGATACCGGACCGTGTTCAACCTCTTCGTGTTCGAGGACAAGTCCCACAAGGAGATCGCCTCATTGCTGGGCATCAAGGAAAACAGTTCCGCCAGCCAGCTTTTCCACGCGAAGGCGATGCTGGCCCGGTGGATCAAGGATTATATCAAATTGAAGGACAATGGATAACGAGTGGAAAAAGAGTCTGCGGGAACGCTTCTCGGACTATGCTTCCCCGGAGCCGGAAGGGCTCTGGGAGGGCATAGAGCAGGGGATTGCCGGGAAGCCGCGCAGAAAGATGCTCCCCGTCTGGATCGCCTCCGGCCTGGCGGCCGCGGCCGCCGTCGCCCTCGTCGTCTTCCTCCCTCCGGAGAAGACGCTGGAGACGCCCGGCCTGCAGAAGCAGGCCACCCTGGCCGAATCGGTCCAGGCCGAGCCTGTCGATACGGTCGTTGAGCCTGTCGAAACGACCGATGATTTCGATGCTTCGACCAGCTCAGCGACCGGCTCCAAGTCCGTTCCCTTCGCCGTCGCCTCCCGCCAAACCCTGCTGGCGGAGGCCGGTGTAGTCAAAGCGAATCCGGTGTCTCCCATCGACGGGATGAAGACCGGTTTCGAAAGTATAACCGCCACGGTGGAAATGGGCGAGAAGTTATCAAAAGAGGAGCTGGATGCGTGGTCTCAGTCCATGACCGAAGAGGCTCTCAAGAAGGCAGCTGAGCAGACTGGAAAGGACCGGGAAGAATGGACCGTGATAGCGGTGCCCGATCAAGTCGGGCATGACGGCCATGCCGAGCAAGACGATCAGGTCGGGCATGACGATCAGGACGTGCTGACACATGAAGGCCCTGCCTCGGAGTTGATACCGGACAACCCTCGGAAACGCTTCAGTATCGGCGCTTACGGAAACGGGGGACAGGCCTCGAAGGAGCAGTTGCAGGGGTATGGGATGAACCGGACCGGGGAGTATCTGGGGACGCGCGCTACGGGAAGCAATGTCAAGAATGACGTGAGCGGGCTGATGCGTACGCTGGCATCGAACCGGGCGTCCAGTTTCGAAGCTCATCACTCGGCCCCGTTGCGGGTAGGCGTGACCGCGGCCTGGGAACTGACGCCGCACTTGAATCTTGTGAGCGGCCTGAACTGGACTTATCTGAACAGCGAATTCGAGGAAGCCGCCAGCCCCATCCGGACGGTCGTCGGCCAAGATCTCGGCTATCTGGGCGTCCCACTCCGCCTGGAGGCAGGCTTTAACGTGTGGAAAGGCCTCTGGCTCTATGCGGGTGCGGGCGGTATGGTGGAAAAAGGCCTTCTGAGCTCCTCTTGGACGAATACCTGGGTGGACGGGCAGATGGCGGAAACGATCAAGAATCCGAAACCGGACACGGGCGGTCTGCTGTGGTCCGTCGGCGCTAATGCCGGCGCGGAATACCGTTTCAGCCCTTCCTTCGGCCTGTATTTCACCCCGGGTGTCGAGTATCATTTCGACAATGGCTCGGAGGTCCGCTCGGCCTATACGGAGAAGCCGCTGCATTGGAATGTGAACCTCGGCGTGCGTTTCCATTTCGGGAATTAGTTGTATCTTTGTCACGACTTAGTTTGTGGCAATGGCTTCCAAAATCGGGAAAATACTGGTCGTCGACGACAACCTGGGCATCCGCCGGGCGCTGGAAATCCTTCTGCCTGTGCATTTTGCCGAGGTGAAGACGATTCCGTCGCCGGCGACGCTGGTCTCCTCCCTGGAGCAGTTCCGGCCGGACGTGGTCCTGCTGGACATGAATTTCAACACCAGCATCAACACCGGCAACGAGGGGCTTTACTGGGCGGGGGAGATCAAAAAAATGGTGCCGGAAGTGGAAGTTGTCCTCTTTACGGCCTATGCCGACATCGCCCTGGCGGTGGAAGGCATGAAACGCGGTGCCTTCGATTTCCTCGTGAAACCCTGGGAGAACGAAAAGCTCATCGAAGTCCTCACCGCCGCCCGGGACAAGGCCCGGAAATCGATGGGCCGGG
>CAMVPS010000123.1:0-4058 GCA_947169405.1 uncultured Bacteroidales bacterium | reverse complement strand
TTCGAGGCCGCCAAGGGCATCATGCGCGCCGACGGCAACCTCTCCCAGTGGTCCGCCCCCGGCTTCCCCGACGACTCCCTCCTCCTCCGCGACATCGCCCGCGGAGGAGGTTTTGTCATCGAAAACAGATGGCCGGTCGGGGCCGGCCATGACGAAGGAAAACCCGTCATGCCCGGCTTGACCGGGCATCTCGCCGCCCCGCGCATCGTCGCGTACTTCGCCCTCCTCCCGTCCCCGGAACCAACCTACGACGTCATCGACGGCGCCTGGCTCACCGACGAGCCGTACGGCGTCATCCACCGGATGGCAAGCTATCCGGAAGTGCACGGAATCTTTTCAACGATCATTGATTACGCCGCATTGCGCTTTGCGCACCTGCGCATCGACACGCACCGCGACAACCGCATTATGCAGCACCTCATCGAGAAGTACGGCTTCACCTACTGCGGCATCATCTGGCTCGAAGACGGCACCGAACGCCTCGCCTACGAGCGCTAAAGCCTCACGTGCAGCACGACCTTCTGGTGCGGAAGCAGCGTGAAGGTGTAGCCGACGAGCGAGGTGCCGGGGTTGGCGATGTCGGTGGGGTGGAGGTATTTCATTCCGTCGACATCCAGCGTTTCCGGGTCGTAGGTCGTGGGCCAGCGGTGCGGGGTGAGGACAGGGGTATCCGCATCGATAGATTTCGGGGCGTTCGGGAAGAACCGCGAGAGGTAGGGGGCCAGGAATTCGGCCGTCAGTTCGCGTCGATGCGGACCGCTTTGCAGCAGGATGGCGGGCTCGGCGGGCCCGTGTGGTAGGGAGGCATCGGCCTCGGACGCCATCGCCCAGCGGATGACGCAGGTGGAGTCCCCGGCCTGGAGGTGCTCCACGATGTGGAGGTCCTGGCCGTCGAAGAGCACTTCCCGCAGGTAGTAGGCGAGGTCGTCGTCGTACATCGGCCGGAGGTACAGCTCCGCGCCGGCGGGATCCGCGGCGGACGGCGTGTCCGGCTTCCGCGTGCGGAGGAAGTTGATGACCTGGTTCACCTTGGGCACTTTCCCATTGACAATCAGGATATTATGGGAGAACGGGCCGATGCGGAAGACGGTCCAGCGCTCGCTGTCCTGGAGCATGTCCCAGAGGTCAACGCCCTTCGATTCCAGCGAGTTGTAGTCCTGCATCCCGAGGTCCGTCGCCCAGGTGACGCCGTCGGATTCGAAGTAGAACGAGCCCTGGTCCAGGTGCGAATGGCTGGACATCGCGAGGCCGCCCTTGACGCCCAGGTAGTTGTCATCCTTGGACTCCCAGCCGCTCCGGTATACGAAAATGGGCGTCGTGCCGCCGCACTGGTAATAGCGCCCGGCCGGCGGGTCAATGCGCGCGGGCGCGTCGCCGCCCAACGCGATGAGGTACATCGGGAACAGGCGGTCTTCGCACAGCCTGCGGTATCCGGAGGCCTCCATGTAGCGCAGCTCTGGATAAAGGAAGGAGGCGTCGCCCGTATGCCGGAAGATCCAGGCTTGCATATACTGCCCGTCCGCCCGGCGGTAGGAATCTGAAAAGCTGTAGCAATGGTCGGCCGGGGTCCGGGTGAACCGGATGAAATCGGCCGATGCGACGAGGGCGGCGAGCCCGGCTTCCGCTTCCGGGGAGCGGACGTAGCCGTCCGCGAAGGCGCGGTCCAGGGCCGCCTCCAGCATGATCTGGAACGATGCGCCGTAGCCCCAGTAATTGTAGCCTTCGGGGTAGCCGCCGCCCGCATAGGCCTTATAGGCCAATTTGTTGGATTCCAGGGATTTCTCCAGCATGGACTGGCAGAATTCCGGATCCTCCTCCCACACGGCGAGGGCGCCGTACACCATGCCGGCGTTGCACACGGAGTTCCAGTTGTTCTCGTTGCGGTAGAACCAGGCATCGGCCTTGTTCCCGGCGGGTTTGAGGCCTTTGTCGATGATCGCCCGGGCGACGGTCTCCCGTTCGGCCGGCGTCATCCGGTCGTACAGCCAGTCGTAGCCGATGGCGAGGGCCATCGTCATCTCGCCGACATCCAGGAAATGCGACGGGTTCCAGTCCGGGAACGCGCTGGCAGCCAGCATCTCGTCGATGGCCCGCCGTGCATACGCCTCCCCGCCATGGACCCGGTACGTGTATCCGAGCCAGAATGTGCGTTTCAGGACGGTCCGGGAGGTGTGAAGGAGCCGGCGGCCGATCATGGTCCGTTCCACGGGCGGCTGCTTCAGCGTCTTCCGGCTGAACGAGACGATCACGCTGTCGGCCGCCTTGAACAGGCCTTCCGTCACCCCCTTCGGCTCTTCCCCCGCCCGCATCAGCAGCCGCGGGTGCGCCCCGGGCTCGGGAATCTGCGCGAAGGCCGCCGCGCCGGCGAGCAGCAGCCCGGCGAGCAGCGTCCACCTACTCCGCATACGGGTACAGGGTCAGCGCCTCGAGGAAGTAGTAATCCGCATAGGTCAGGGGGACATCGACCTCGGATTTGTTGGGGAGATGGCCCACGCTGTGCTTGAGGAGGAAGCCGCCGTTGGTGCGGGGTTCGGCGAGGTATTCCGGCGAGGCGAGGGTGCGGAGGATCCGCTCCGCCGCCCGGAGCCCCTTGCCGTCATCCTTCGCGCCGCGGTACTCCCGGAGTTTCAGCAGGCCGCCGGCGATGATCGCCCCGGCCGACGCGTCCCGGTAGTCCGTCTGCGAGAAGTCCCAGAACGGGACGCCGTCCTCGGGAAGGCGGGGCAGCAGCCAGTCTTCCAGCTTCGCGGCGACGCCGTAGAAGGTGTCCGCCAGGTCCATGTGGCCGGCCTCCTTCTCCTTCTGCGCCATCATCGCGTACCCGTACAGGGCCCATGCCTGGCCGCGCGCCCAGGCCGATTCGTCGGCGAACCCCTGGACCGTCTGCTTGCCGAGGACCGTGCCGTCATCGGCATAATCGACCAGGTGGTAGCAGGTCCCGTCTTCGCGGAAATGGTTCTTCATCGTGGTGAGGGCGTGTTTTTCCGCCACTTCGCGGTCGCCGTACTCCATCAGCAGCTCCAGGTTCATCATGTTGTCGATGATGACGGGGAAGTTCCACTTGCCGTGGTCCCAGCTGCGGATGACCCCGGCCGTGGGCAGGAACCGGGACGCGAGGGCGGCGGCGCCGCGGGTGAGGACGGAGTCGGGGGAGATTCCTTCGCCCCCGAGGAATTCCGGATCGCAGTCCTGCGCCATCTTGCCGAAGGAGGACATCAGCTGGAAGCCGATGTCATGGTCGGTTTTGTGGTTCAGGAGTTCGGCGAGGGGCAGGGTGTGCTTCACGGCCAGGTCGCGGAACGCTTCGTCGCCCGTCTGCTCGTACACCATCCAGAGGACGCCCGGGTAGAACCCGCTGCACCACCAGTCGATGTCCGACGTGACCAGTTTCCCGTCCCGGAAGTTCCGGGGGCAGAGAGAGGGCCGGTCGGGGCCGGCCATGACGGTAAGGAGGCTGTCCATATAAACGGCCTGCGCCTGCGCATCCGCGAACACGCGCTCGCGTACCTGCGCCATCGTTTCTTCCTTGGGGGCGCGCGCTCCGCACGCGACGGCCGCGAGGGCGGCCAGCAAAAGCAATCTTCTCATACCCCAAATATACGAAATAATCGGTAAAATCCGCACATTACATCCGGGGGAAGCCTGTTGAAAACTTTGTTAATTAAATTTTTTTACGTATCTTTGCACCCCCAAAATAGCGGGAAGGAGACTCCCGAAGCATTGGGACAAAACCTAATTTATTTATTTACAAACATTTATGCCTACTATTCAACAGTTGGTCCGCAAAGGACGCGAGCAGCTCGAAGTGAAGAGCAAGTCTCGTGCGCTGGATGCTTGCCCTCAGAAGCGTGGCGTGTGTCTTCGTGTTTACACGACGACCCCTAAGAAGCCGAACTCCGCGATGCGTAAAGTCGCGCGTGTCCGTCTTTCCAACGCGAAAGAGGTCAACGCCTACATCCCGGGCGAAGGCCACAACCTCCAGGAACACAGCATCGTGCTGGTTCGCGGCGGTCGTGTGAAAGACCTTCCGGGTGTCCGCTACCACATCCTTAGAGGAG
>CAMVPS010000122.1:0-4108 GCA_947169405.1 uncultured Bacteroidales bacterium | reverse complement strand
GCCTGGACCATCCGGTACACCACGCACAAGCTGCAGCGCCGGCTGATGCGCTTCGCGCCCAATTCCTTCTATATCTGGTTCTTCGGACTGACCCTCGCGATGGTGCTCGCCACCCACGCGCTCTTCATGAATTATCCGGGCACCTGGGCCCTCGCCGGCATCGTCGCCGTGTCGATGGCCACCTGCGCCCTCCAGTTCTTCCTCGGCCGCCGCATCGGGAAGGGCCGCGTGGACTCCATCACCGCCGGCCAGGGCCTCGGCCAGAAGAACACCGGTTTCCTCATCTGGCTGGGATACAATTATTTGACCCCCGTGACTTCCGTCGCCGGGGGTCTCTATGCCATCTGGCAGAACCTATTCAACAGCTGGGAGCTCTACCAGCACGAACACAGGAAATAGCTATTTCTTCTGGTTCAGCGCCTGGAGACGCGCAGAGGCGGAGGCTTTGTCCGTCTCGGTCTCGCCGTACTGGGCCATCATCGCCAGGTACTTCTTCTCCAGCTTCACGTCTTTCTTCTGACGGGCGAGGAGGATGCCGTTGCGGATGGCGGTGATGTCGTCCGGATGCTTCTTGAGCACCTGGTCGTAGTATTTCTGGGCCTTCTTGAAATCCTTCTTGGACACCAGCCAGTAGGAACCGAGGTTGTCCAGGAAGAGCGGGTCGTCCTTGCTGTACGTGAGCATGTGCTCCGAGAGGCTCTTGAAGGCCTCGGCGGAGGAATCGGTTCCCAGGCGGAAGAAGGTGAAGCAGTAGTCCTGGATGAGGGCCTTGAACACTTCGTCATCGACCTTTTCCAGGGACTCGTGCGTCCAGGCCGGATGCCGCTTGTAGTTCTCGTCCGCCAGGGCTTTGAGGGCGGAAAGGGCCATATCCGGGCTGCCTTTCTCGTAGGCGATGAGGGCGTCGATGCGGAGCAGGCGGAAGTCCAGCTTCTCCGGCTTCAGCGCGACGGCCTTGTCCAGGGCCTCCAGCGAAAGCCCGAAGGACTCGTCGTCATACTCCGTGTCCTCGAAGAAATTGTTCTTCCGGCCCAGGGAATCCTTCATGTTCAGCAGGGGTTCGCGGCCCAGGTAGCGGTCCTGGGGCAGCTGGATGACCTTCGTGGTCTGCGCCTTGGTGAACCAGAAGGAGAAGCGGGCCAGCAGCTGCTGGGTGTCGTCCGGATATTCTTCCGCCCACTTGTCCAGCAGGGTTTCCACGCCCACGCCGGCGGGGCCGACGCGGCTGATGAGGTTGTTGTATCGACGGACATAGTCCTCCTGCGGAGTCTGGGCGAGGAGGGTCAGGGGCAGCGCGAGCGCCAGGAAGAGGGTGAGGATTCTTTTCATCGGATATCCATTCTGATTCTGCGGTCTTTGGGATAGAGGTTGTTGCACCGGCTGCCGAGGTTCTTCCCGGGGCCGAGCGGGTGGCCTTCGTAGGTCAATGTCAAAAGCCCCAGGGGGGCGTCCGGAATGCGGATGGCGTCGCCGTGGAGGTACTGCAACGCGGTTTCCCGGTCCAGGTCGAAGCAAGGGTACGGATCCGGCGGCGAGACGGGCAGGTCGGCCTTGAAGAGGGAGAAGACATCGGCCGTGCGGACGTTGTCCGGCTCTCCGTGCTTGCGGAGGACGGCGGCGTACTGGCCCTCGCCGGGGACGAATCCCGGCAGCAGGGCGTAGCCGTGCTCCGTCCGCGCGACCGGCGGGAAATCCCCGCAGTCCACGATGTCTGCGCCCAGTTCGGACGCAATCCACGCCACGGTGCCGTCGTTTTCCTGCCGGTTGAAGGTGCAGGTAGAATAAATGAGGACGCCACCCGGCTTGAGGGCCGACCAGACGTCCGAAAGGATGCGGCGGGAACGGGCCGCGCAGAAGTCCACCGTCTCGGGCGACCAGTCCTCCACGGCCTTCTCATCCTTGCGGAACATTCCCTCGCCGGAGCAGGGGACGTCCGTGACGATGAGGTCGAAGACGGGTTTACCGGAAAAGGCCGACGGGTCGCGCGAGACGACGCCCACACGGGAATCGCCCCAGGTGCGGACGTTCGAGCGCAGGATGCCGAAGCGGTTCCGCATCACTTCGTTGGCCAGGAGGGAAAAGCGGTCGCCGAAGCGTTCGCGGAGGGAGGCGGCGAGGTCGGTGGTCTTGCCGCCGGGGGCGGCGCAGAGGTCCAGGACGGTCACGCCCGGGCCGAAGCCGTCCAGCGCGGCGCGGAACAATTCGCCGACGAACATCGCCGACGAATCCTGCACGTAGTAGCACCCGGCGTGAAAGAGGGGGTCCAGCGTAAAGTTGGGGCGCTCCTTCAGGAGATAACCATAAGGGCTCCACGGAACGCGCTCCGCGTCCGGGAAAGGGCAGGCTGTCAATTTGGCTGGGTTCAGGCGGACGGAGACGGAAGGCTCGCCGGACAGCGCGTCCAGCACCGTCCGCGCCCGGTCGGGGCCGAGCTCCTCCGAAAGATTCCGGATGAACGCCTCGGGGAGCATCAGAACTTGAACTGGGAAGGGTCGAAGCCCTCGGGCATCTTGCCGTTGGACGCGTCCACGAGGCCGTCCACGACCTTGTCCAGGCCGGCCTTGATCTTGCCGCCCAGCATCATCTTCATCATCAGGTTCAGGTCCGCCTCCAGCTTCACCCAGAACTCGGTCTGGTAGGGATTCTCGGGCGCCGGGTCGAAGTGCAGCTCGATGTGGAAGGCGAAGGGGGCGCCGTAGTCCACCAGTTCGATGCGGGAATAGGGCACGCGCTCGTGGACCTTCACGCCGATGTTGAAGCCCTGCACCGTCGCGGTGATGGTGTCGTAATCGGCCTGGACGTCCTTCTTCTTGTCCTCGGGGAGCATCTGCAGGAAGTTGCGCATGTCCACGAACGACATGTACAGCTCGTATGGCTGGCGGGAAACGATCCCGTGCTTGCTTTCAATTTCGGTCATAATAAACTATCTTTGCAGCACGCAAATATAGCAAATATTATGCACAAGATATATTTCGGGAAAAGAAGCATCGTCATCTGCGCCCCGGACGACGAGGCCCTTTCGGATCCGAACTCGGTCGAATTCCACCTCGGGGACAAGCTGGACATCCACGCCCTCGTGCGGATGTTCGAGGTCCAGGACACCCTCCAGCGCATCTACATCCCCTCGGCCGACGCCCAGAAGACCTACCGCCGCCTCTGCGCCGAATTCAAGGAGGTCAATGCGGCCGGCGGCCTGGTGTCCAACCGCCGCGGCGACTACCTCCTGATCTCCCGCAGCGGCCTCTGGGACCTGCCCAAGGGCCATCAGGAGGCCGGCGAGGACATCGAGGTGACCGCCCTCCGCGAAGTCCAGGAGGAAACCGGCGTGGACCAGCTCCAGCTGCGGCGCCTGATCTGCATCACCGACCACTGCTACTTCCGCGACAACCTGTGGCACCTCAAGCACACTTGGTGGTACGATATGCTGTATACGGATCCCACCAACCTCACCCCCCAGCGCGAAGAAGACATCACCAAGGCCGCCTGGGTCGCGAAATCCAGCCTTCCGCCCTTCCTCAAGAACACCTATCCTTCCATCGTGGAAGTCTTCCGCGAGGCGCGGATCTGACAATGTGAAACTTTTTTCCGTCGGGAGACGTAATATAAGAGTATCGCAATAAGACAAGTACTTCAACCATGAAACTTTCGCAATTCGCATTTGAGCTGCCGCAGGACCGCATCGCCCAGGAGCCGGTTCGCTGGCGGGACGAGGCCCGCATGATGGTCCTCCACAAGGACACCGGAGAAATCGAGCACCGGCTTTTCAAGGACATCGTGGACTATTTCGGCAAGGGCGACACGTTCGTCCTCAACGACACCAAGGTATTCCCGGCCCGCCTCTACGGCAAGAAGGAGAAGACGGGGGCCGACATCATCGTCTTCCTTCTCCGCGAGCTCAACCGCGAGCAGCGCCTGTGGGACGTGATCGTGGACCCGGCCCGCAAGATCCGCATCGGCAACAAGCTGTATTTCGGCGACGACGAGTCCCTCGTGGCCGAGGTCATCGACAATACCACCTCCCGCGGCCGCACCCTGCGTTTCCTGTACGACGGTCCGTACGAGGACTTCAAGGAAGCCCTGTTCGCCCTCGGCGAGACGCCGGTTCCCC
>CAMVPS010000121.1:0-4121 GCA_947169405.1 uncultured Bacteroidales bacterium | reverse complement strand
CTCCCTCCGCGGCATCATCAAGTACCTGAAGAACATCTCCGACGAGGACATCGTCAGCCTGAACCTCCCGACCGCCGTTCCCTATGTGTTCGAGTTCGACGACGAAGGAAAGCTCGTGAAAGATTACTTCCTGGGAGACCAGGAGGCCATCGCCGCCAAGATGAACGCCGTCGCGAACCAGGGCAAGGCGCAGAAATAATCCCCCGAACGTGGACAAGTTCGTGGAAAAGGTGGGCGTCTCCATCGCCTCCCGCCTCGGAATCACGGCCGCAATCGCTGCGATTGCGGCCGCGCTTCTGGGTGGCGGCTACTGGTGGGTCAAGTCCCAGGCGCCCCGCGATACGGTCAAGGCGAAGGAAACCGGCCTCAAGCTGGATGTGGAGGAACTCAGTTTCTACGGCTACAAGGACAGCCTGGTGACCGGCAAAGTGTACCGTCCCTCCGAGTTTCTTGGGGAGAAGCTTCCTGTCGTCATCTACTGCCAGGACAAGTCCTACGGAGAGAGCTGGTGCCGTTCCATCGCCGGAACCGGCGCCGTGGCCTATTGCTTCGATTTCAAGGGTGATGGTGAAAAGGCCCGCGCCAAGGACCTGGAAGCCGTCCTCAAGGGCATCCGGAACCTCCGCCACGCGGACCCGGACAAAGTCTACCTCATGGGCGAAGCCAACGGCTGCCTGACGGCCGCGACCGTCGCCTTCGACAACCCCAAGAAAATCAAAGGGCTCATCCTCGTCTCCCCTGGCTTCAACCCGCTGGAAATCAGCCGGAAAGCCAAACGCTACGACGGCACCATCCTCGTCGTGGACGACGCCAAGGGCCGCAAGGCGAACCTCGCGGAAATCGAGGATTTCATCGACTGATTATCCCTTTTCTTGCCAACTTCGCACCATGGAACTGTATGAATATGCCCGGCCGGCGCTGTTCGCCGGCAAGAAAATAATGTATGTCCATGGTTTTGCGTCGTCCGGCGCCAGCGGGACGGTGGGGCGGATTCGGCTCCTGCTGCCGCAGGCGACGGTGATCGCGCCCGACCTGCCTGTGGACCCGTTCGCGGCCATCGACCTGCTCAAGGACCTTTGCGCGAAGGAGCAGCCGGACCTCATCATCGGCACGTCCATGGGCGGCATGTACACGGAGCAACTGGTGGGATTTGACCGCATTTGTGTCAATCCGGCGCTGCATCTGGCTGATACCATCCTGAAAAACAACGGGTTGGGCAAGCAGGAGTTCCATAGCCAGAGGCAGGACGGCCAGACATCCTTCATGGTCACGAAAGCCCTGGTCGAGGATTACCGGACCGTTTCTGACGCCCGTTTTTCCGTCGTGGAGCCGGAGCGCGTATGGGGCCTTTTCGGCACGAAGGACACGATGGTGAACTGCTTCGACGAGTTTGCGGAGCATTATCCGCAGGCGCTGCATTTCGACGGCGAGCACCAGCTCAACGACCATACGTTCTTATGGGCCTTACTTCCTGTCATCCAATGGATTGACGACAAGCAGGAGGGCCGTTCCAAGCGCTCCCTGATGGTGGAAATGGACGGTGTCCTCCGGGATGTACGGAACGACCTCCCCATTGGGGAGGCCTTCAAAGTGTTCCACAAGCTCTCGGAGATGTATGACACCTACATCGTCTGCCGGGAGGACCCGAACAGGCCGGAGCTCTGGGGCGAGAATGTGAAATGGGCCGAGGCCCATATCGGCGTACCGGCCTGGAACCGGGTCATCGTGGGCAATCATCCCGAACTCCTGATGGGAGACTATCTCCTCACGCGCGAAGGCTGCGACGGCTTCATGGGCACGGTCCTCACCTTCGGCGATGACCCGCTCCGCACCTGGGCGGACGTCGCCACCTTCTTTTCCCGTCTCGGCGGACAGTGATTATTCCTTCTTCAGTTCCACCGCCGGATTGGTCCGGGCGGCCTTGAGGGTTTGCCAGAGGACGGTACCGAAGGCGATGGACATCGAAATGAGGACCGCCACCAAGAACACCCAGCCGTAGCCTTCCACCCGGTAGGCGAAGCGCTGCAGATAGAGGCGGGCGGCCCAGATGGCCAGCGGAATGCCGACAAGGCAGGCGATGCCGGTCAGGACCATATAGCTGCGGACATTCCGCCAGGTCTCGTGCGAGACATCCGAGCCGAATACCTTCCGCACCGCGATCTGCTTGGTGTTCTCGTCGGCGAAATAGGTACTCATCGCCAGCAGGCCCAGCAGGGCGATCAGCACGGAAAGCGCCGCAAAGAGTTCCACCAGGCGCAGGGTCCGCTTTACGGGAGCCAACTGCTTGCGGTTGATGTCCTTGACAAACCCGTACCGCCAAGCGGGCTCCTCTACACCGGAGGTTTCCAGGCGGAATTCCCGATAGGCCTGCAGAATCTGGTCTTCATAGGATTTATCTTCCCCGGTGGTGCCGATGAGGAGGCAATTGGCATAATAGAGTTCTTCGACCCGGGTGACAATGACACCGCCATTGGGGTTCTGAGTGCTTTCCGAGGCCGGCCGTGTGGGATAGTCCGCCACCACTCCCCCGATGAACTCCGGCTGGGCGCCATTCATATTGATCCTCCGGGGAAAGACGGTCGATGTGTCCGATACCGCCGCTGCGTTGAAAGCGGAGCGGCTCATCCAGAGCGAATGCGTCAGCGGATGGCCAAAGTCCTCCTCCACTTCCATGCCGAGCAGCTGGAAATAGGTGGAGTCACAGACGATGACGGGCATATCGACGCGATGTTCTTCGTCCACCTTGATGCCCATCGTCATGTTGATGAGGCCCGGGATGCCGCGCCCCACGCCGGCTTTCGTCACAAAAGGCAGCCGCTCCACCTTGTCCTTGAAAAGCCGCATGGCATCATAGTTCTGGGCGGAATACTCGATGTAATAGAGGTTGTCCGTCGCCGCATGCATCGGCCTTGTCAACATGTGCCGCATCTGCACCTCCATCACCAGGGCCATCGCGATCAAGAAGACCGAAAGGACGTTCTGGACCACGATGAACACTTTGTTCAGAATCATCTTGTTCCGGCGCCGGAGCGTGCCCTTGATGACGTCGATGGGTTCGTAGCGCGAGGCGGCGAAAGCCGGGAGCAGCCCGTTGATGACACCCAGGACCAGAATGCCAGCGAGGTACGCCAGGATGTACCCCGGCGTCATCATGAAGGAAAGCCGCACGCTGGTGTCGCCGATGCCCAGCATCAGCTCGTCAGGATCGCTGTTGGAGACCAGGCTGTTCACCATCGGCGCCAGCAGGTCGGCCAGGATCAGGGCGGCGGCGAAGCAGACGGCGGTGAAGGCCACGGATTCGCCGATATATTTCCACAGAATGCCGGTCTTGTCGGCCCCGAGGAGCCTCCGGGTGGCCATTTCCTTGGCCCGCTTGCCCGTCAACGCCAGGCTCAGGTTCACATAGTTGAAGATGGCCGACAGCAGGAGCAGCAAGACGACGACGGTCAGGAGGCGCAGCATCTGGACATTCCCCGTGCGGGTCAGCCCGTTGCTGCTGCCGGTGAAGAAGAACGCTTCGTCCATGCGGTATGCCTTCCAAGCATCTACCTTCTCAGCGCCCCAGGAGGCGTCATAGTTCTTGTGCAGGAGGGCTTTCACCTTGGCCTGCACGTCTGCAAGGTCCGCATCCTCCCGCACCCGGAACCAGGTGGTGTAATTGCCGATGCTGTTGAACACCTTTCCCTGTTCGACCGCCCAGCTGTTCGTGATATTCGTGATGATGTCCGCCGGCATGAAGAAAGCGCCGTCGAAATCGGCATAAATGCCCTTGACGGTACGGTCCTCTTTGTCCACCTTGATGGTTTGGCCGACCTGTGCATTTATCTTCCGAGCCAGGGATGTGCTGATGAAGACATCCTCCTTGCCCACGAAGTCTTCCAAGCTTCCCTCCAAGAGGTGATACTCCGGGAAAACCTGGAAGAAATCGGGATCGGCCTCGATTCCGGCCGCCTGGACGGGCTGCTCTCCTTTTTGAATGACCGGTTGCCACAACAGCGCAGCACGGGTCGCCGCCTGGACCTCCGGAATGTTCAACTCCAGCTCCTCCTTGTCCCAATAGGTCAAGCCCAGGAACTCGTCGCTTCCCAGCACGAACGTCCGCTTCCACTGCGGCGACTCAT
>CAMVPS010000120.1:0-4198 GCA_947169405.1 uncultured Bacteroidales bacterium | reverse complement strand
CGGCGCAGAAGAAGCGCTGGAGTTCGATGTCCAGCAGGGCGCCGCCGCCCACGAAGAACTGCATCCGGCCGCCGAAGCTCTCGCGCACCTGCTTGAACAGGATCTTGTCGAACAGGGCGACGAGGGGCTTGCGCCAGAAGGTGCCGCCCGTGCCGCGGTTGTAGTATTCCTTGTTGTACTTGATGGCGTTGTTGAGGGCGAAGTTGAAGAGTTTCTCCACCTTCGGGCCCTTCTTCTTGATGCCGGTCTCGATGTTCTTCTTGAAGTTGCGGGCCAGGGCAGGAACGGACAGCATCACGTGCGGGCGCGTCTCGGCGATGGCCGCCGGGACGTTGCGCAGGGTGGCGAGGGCGTTCTTTCCGATGGGCACGAAGGCGATGGAGCCGGCGTATCCCATCATCGTGTACATGCCCGCTACGTGCGCGAAGCAGTGGTCCAGCGGGAGGATGATGAGCATCGTGGAGTCCGGGCCGATGGAGATGACCGAGTTGCCCTGGGCGACGTTGGCGGTGTAGTTGCGGTGCGTCAGGAGGATGCCCTTCGGGTCCGCCGTCGTGCCGGAGGTGTAGGAGATGTTCGCGTAGTCGTCCGGGCCGATGGACTTGAAGCGGGCCTCGAACTCGTCGCGGTGGGCCTTCAGGAACTCGTCGCCCATCTTCTGGATCTCCGACATCCGGATCTCCCTGGGCTCGAGCTTGTCATAGTCGAAGGCGGTGTCGTCGAACACGATGACCTTCTCCACGTCCGGGCATTCGGCCAGGATGGCGCGGATCCGGGGGAGATGGTTCCCCGAGACGAAGATGTACTTGGATTCGGAGTGGTTGATGCGGAAGACGAGGTCCTTGCCTTCGCCGAGGTTCACGGAGAGGGGAACGTCGACGGCGCCGGCGTACAGGGCGCCGATCTCCGCCAGGATCCACATCGCGCGGCTCTCGGACAGGAGGGCGATCTTGTCGCCCTTCTTCACGCCCAGGGAAATCAGGCCGGCGCCGATGCGGTAGGCCTCGTTCCGGGTCTGTTCCTGGGTGATTTCCGTCCATTTTCCGTTGACTTTCTCGCGCAGGTATACGTGGTCGGCGAACTGTCGGGTGTTTTTCTCGACAAAGTCGATGATCGTGGGTCTTTCTGTCATAATCAGGTATAGGTTTTAACGTAAAAACCCCGCCGTCATTCGGCAGGGAAAAGGCCGAAGAGCTCGGCGTCGATCTTGTCCGTGATGTACTGGAAGTCCTCGGGCTTGTTCTCGAACTTGATCTTGTCCACGTCGATCACCAGGAGGCGGGCCTTGTAGTCCTTGATCCAGTCCTCGTAGCGCTGGTTCAGGCCGGTGATGTAGTCGATGCGGATGGAACGCTCGTACTCGCGGCCGCGCTTCTGGATCTGGGCGATGAGGTTCGGGATGGAGCTGCGGAGATAGATCAGCAGGTCCGGCGGGTTCACGAGGGACATCATCAGGTCGAACAGGTCGCTGTAGTTCTCGAAGTCGCGGGTGGACATCAGGCCCATCGCATGGAGGTTCGGCGCGAAGATGCGGGCGTCCTCGTAGATGGTGCGGTCCTGGATGATGATGTCCTTCTGCTTGGAGATCTCCACCACGTCCTGGAAACGCTTGTTCAGGAAGTAGATCTGGAGGTTGAAGGACCAGCGCTCCATGTCCTCGTAGAAGTCGGCGAGGTAGGGGTTGAAGTCGACGGACTCGAACTTGGGGGTCCACCCGTAGTGGGCGGCGAGCATCTTGGTCAGCGTGGTCTTTCCGCTGCCGATATTTCCGGCGATGGCGATATGCATAACTCAGTATATTTACGCAAAAGTAGCAATTATTTCAGAACAAACCATACAGTTCCGCGTCGATGCGGTCGGTGATGAGGGCGAAGTCCTCGGGACGGTTCAGGAAATCCAGGTTGTCCACGTCGATGGTGATCAGGCGCCCGGTGTAGCCGCCGATCCACTCCTCGTAGCGCTCGTTCAGGCCGGCGAGGTACTCGATGGAGATGCCCTGCTCGTAGTCGCGGCCGCGCTTGGCGATCTGCGCGACGAGGTGCTCGATGGAACTCTTCAGGTAGATCAGCAGGTCCGGCTGCTTCACCACTTCCATCATCACGTTGTAGGAATCCATGAACGTGTGGTAGTCCCGCTCCGACAGGTTCCCCTGCGCGTAGTTGTTCGCCACGAAGATGTTCACGCCTTCCATCACGGTGCGGTCCTGGATGATGACGTCCTTGGACTTGCCGATTTCGATGACGTCGTGCAGCCGCTTGTTCAGGAAGTACATCTCCAGGGCGAAGGACCAGCGCTTGATGTCGGCGTAGTAGTCCGCCAGGTAGGGGTTGTAGGTCACCGACTCGAACTTCGGCGTCCAGCCGTAGTGCCGGGCGAGGAGGGTGGTGAGCGTCGTCTTGCCGCTGCCGATGTTGCCTGCGATTCCGATATGCATGGGAGAGAGGGGTTATCTTTACAAAGTTAGGGAAATATTCCGTATTTTTGCAAGGTAAACCGAATGACGCCATGCTTCAGATCAAGATTTTTCCGGTGAACCCGCTGGGGGCCAACTGCTATGTGTGCTGGGAGGACGCAGGCCATGCCTGCGTCGTCGTGGATCCCGGTTTCTACCGGTCCGACGAGGAGGACATGGTGTTCACCTTCCTCACCGAGAACGGTCTCTGGCCCGACGCCGTCTTCCTGACGCACGCGCACTTCGACCACGCCTGGAGCGCGGCCTCCGTGGCCCGGCGCTGCGGCTGCCCGGTCTGGATGTCGGCGGCGGACGACCCCGTCCTCCGCAGCCATTCCGCGATGCTGGACCGGCTCAAGCTGGAAAAGACCGTCGAACTGTTCGACTACCAGGATGCGGCGGACGGAACGGTCATCCACGCCGGCGGCGTCGACTGGAAAGTGATTGCGACCCCGGGACACACGCCGGGATGCGTGTGCTACCTGTGCGAGGCGTGGGGCGTCCTCCTGTCGGGAGACACCCTGTTCGCCGGCAGCATTGGCCGGACGGACCTGGACGGCGGCGACTATGACGCGTTGATGAAATCCCTGCGGGAGAAGCTCCTCGTCCTGCCCGGAGATACGGACGTCCTGCCCGGCCACGGACACCCGACTTCCATCGCCCGCGAAGCCGCTTCCAACCCCTTCCTTCTTCCCTTCAACGAACCGGAGCCCGACCTGACGGACCAGGACGGCCTTTCCATCGACGGAATCTAGGCAATTCGCCCGGTTTCTTTCTTGTTTTTGCCGATAGTTTTGCGTAAATTTGTACGACTATGGGCATCACGGAACGTAAATGGACCGTCCACGAAGCCGGGGACCCGGAAAAAGTGGGACGACTTGCGACGGAGCTCGGCGTGGACCGGGTTCTGGCGGAGCTGTTGGTCCAGCGCGGCGTGGAAACTTTCGAGCAGGCCCGCCGTTTCTTCCGGCCCAGCCTGGACGACCTCCACGACCCGTTCCTGATGAAGGATATGGACAAGGCCGTGGAACGGCTCCACGAGGCCATCACCCGGGGGGAAAAGATCCTGGTCTACGGCGACTACGACGTGGACGGCACGACGGCCGTCGCCCTGGTCTATTCCTTCGTCAAGCGCTTCACCAAGCGGGTGGAATACTACATTCCCGACCGCTATGACGAGGGCTACGGCGTGTCGTACAAGGGCCTCGACTGGGCCTCTGACAACGGCGTCGACCTCCTCATCACCCTGGACTGCGGCATCAAGGCCATCGAGAAGGTGGAGTACGCCCGGAGCAAGGGCATCGACGTGATCATCTGCGACCACCACCTGCCGGAGGACGAGCTCCCCGGCGCCGTGGCGGTGCTGGACCCCAAGCGGGAGGACGACCACTATCCCTTCGACGACCTGTGCGGCTGCGGCGTCGGCTTCAAGTTCGTCCAGGGCTATTCCCAGAAATACGGCATCGACTTCGAGACCCTGGAACCCCTGCTGGACCTGCAGGTGGTGTCCATCGCCTCCGACCTCGTGTCGATGGTGGGGGAGAACCGCGTCCTTGCGCACTTCGGTCTCAAGCGGCTGAACGACAATCCCCGCAAGGGCCTCCTCGCGATGCTGAGCCTCGCGAAGCTGGAGCCCGGCCACGTGACCATCGACGACATCGTCTTCAAGATCGGCCCGCGCATCAACGCCGCCGGCCGGATGGAGTCCGGCCGCCTCGCGGTGGAGCTCCTCACGGCGATGGACGA
>CAMVPS010000119.1:0-4241 GCA_947169405.1 uncultured Bacteroidales bacterium | reverse complement strand
CTTCGGGGCCGACGACATAGAGCTGGTTGCCGGCGCGGTTCGTTTCCCGCAGGTGTGTCTCCTGGTTGAGTTCCGCTTTCAGGAGTTCCCTGTCAATGGGGTCGATGATCTTTTTCATGAGGCAGGTTCAGTACAAGGTTCGTTCTATAGGTTTTCTACGCGTTCTTTGACCCAGGCGGCCCAGTCCGCGGGCTTCCGGCTGTCGTCGAAGGTCTGCCAGGGGATCGGGTCGCCGATGACGACCCGGTAGGTGTTGCCCTGTCCCCGGTACATCTCGTCGACCAGCAGAATCATCGCGAGCGGGAACTTCTTGTTCACGCCGGTGACCTTGCCGATCCAGTCCACGAAGTAGAACCGCCAGGAATTCCGGCCGTAGAAGTGCATCGGGACGATGTCGCGGTGGGTTTCCACGCTCTTGGTGAGGAAGGTCTTCTTCCAGGGCATCTCCACGATCTTCCCGTGCTCGCGGCGGGCGCACTTGCCGGCCGGGAACATCAGGACCTGGGCGTCGGAATGGAAGATGCCGTCGGTCTGGGCCGACAGGTTCCGGGACTGGCCGCCCATCTTGTTCACAGGGACGAAAATGCCGCTTAACGGCTTCAGGGCCATCAAGAAGTCATTGACCATGATGCGGATGTTGCCATCGTAGATCCGTCCGAAGATGGAGACGATCGCCAGCGCGTCGTGTCCGCCGAGCGGATGGTTGGAGGCCACCGTGACAAGCCTGTCCGTCGGGACCTTTTCCAGGCCCTCCACCTGCAGGGTGACGTTCATGCATTTCAGGGTGTTCTCGGCGAATTCGACGCCGGTGTACCCCTGACGGAGGATCGAGTTCAGAAAGTCCTCGTGCAGGAGTTTCCGTCCCAGCCGGATAAGCCATTTGGGCGTCTTTTCCCCTAACTTGCTGCGGAAGAGGGCGCCTACGTCGATCAAGTATTTGTCAGATGGTTCCATTTTTGTTTGTAAAAGTAGCCATTTGGGGGGACAATCGCAAGTTATTCCCGAAAAAAGTCCTTATCTTTGGGCCGATGAAAGCATCGACCAAAAAACGGATCTGGGAACTTCTCCAGCGATTCGCCGTGTTCACCATCACCAGCGGCGCCGGCACGCTGGTGGACTTGGGCGTGCACTGGTGGCTTTCCGCCGCGTTCCTGCAGGACCGGTATTGGTGGACATTCTGGGTGGCTCCGGTCATCTCCTTCGAGCTGGCCGTCCTCACGAATTTCCTGATCGCCTATTTCTATGTCTGGCGCGAGCGCATCTCCCAGCGGAGCGTGCGTTCTTTCTTCCGACATTTTGCGGGCTACAACGCTACGGCGACCGGCGTCTTCTTCATCAAGCTGCTGATCATGCAGGGCTTCCACCTGCTCTTCGTCGCGCTGGACTGGTTCCAGGGCACAACGTACGAACCCGTTCTTTGCAACCTGCTGGCCCTCTGTATCTCGGGCTGTTTCAGCTTCGTGCTGAACGAGTTCGTCGTCTTCAAGCCTCCGGTGAAGAAGAACTGAGACCTGTCATCCTGAGGAGGTCGCAGACCGACGTGAGGGTCTAAATCACCCCCAGTTCCTTGCCTACCTTGATGAAGGCCGCGATGGCCTTGTCCAGGTGCTCCTTTTTGTGTGCGGCGGACAGCTGCACGCGGATGCGGGCCTGGCCCTTCGGCACCACCGGATAGTAGAAGCCGGTGACGAAGATGCCTTCCTCGGCCATCTTGGCGGCGAATTTCTGGGACAGGGGAGCGTCGTACAGCATCACGGCGCAGATGGCGGACTGCGTGGGCTTGATGTCGAAGCCGGCGGCCATCATCTTGTCGCGGAAGTAGTTCACGTTCTCCACGAGACGGTCGTGCAGCTCGTTGGATTCCTTCAGGATCTTGAAGGTCTCCAGGCCGGCGCCGGCGATCATCGGCGGGATGGAGTTCGAGAACAGGTACGGACGGGAGCGCTGGCGGAGCATGTCGATGATCTCCTGCCGGCCGGTGGTGAAGCCGCCCACGGCGCCGCCGAAGGCCTTGCCGAGGGTGCCGGTGAAGATGTCGATGCGGCCGTAGCAGCCGAACTGCTCGGCGACGCCGTGGCCGGTCGGGCCCACGACGCCGGCGGAGTGGCTCTCGTCGACCATCACCAGGGCGTCGTACTTCTCCGCGAGGTCGCAGATCTTGTCCATCGGGGCGACATTGCCGTCCATCGAGAAGACGCCGTCGGTGACGATGATGCGGAAGCGGCAGGCCTGGGCCTCCTGGAGCTTGGCCTCGAGGTCCGCCATGTCGGCGTTGGCGTAGCGGAAGCGCTGGGCCTTGCACAAGCGGACGCCGTCGATGATGGAGGCGTGGTTCAGGGAGTCGGAGATGATGGCGTCCTCGGCGGTGAGCAGCGGCTCGAACACGCCGCCGTTGGCGTCGAAGCAGGCCGCGTAGAGGATGGCGTCATCGGTATGGAAATAGTCCGCAATGGCTTTTTCGAGCTCCTTGTGGATGTCCTGGGTGCCGCAGATGAAGCGCACGGAGGACATTCCATAGCCGCGCGCGTCGATCGCTTTCTTGGCGGCGGCGGCGAGACGCGGGCTGTCGGCGAGGCCGAGGTAGTTGTTGGCACAGAAGTTCAGGGCCTTGCTGCCGTCCTGGAGGGTGATTTCGGCGCTCTGGGCCGAAGCAATGTTGCGTTCTTTCTTGTAAAGACCGGCCTCCTCGATGGCTTTCAGTTCGTCCTGGAGGTGCTTTTGGAATTTTCCGTACATAATATAGGTGGTTTTGTGTTTTCTGCTTTCAAATTTAAAGAATTTCCGGGAGAATCGTGCCTTTTTCTCCGAAAAAATCATAAATTTGTATGACTAAATCAAGCACTGATGAAAAATGTCCTTGTCATAGGTTCCACGGGCCAGATCGGTTCCGAACTGACGATGAAAATCCGCCGGGAAATCCCCGGCAGCACCGTGGTCGCCGGCTACATCCCCGGCGCCGAGCCCAAAGGCGTCCTCCTGGAAAGCGGCCCGGCCGAACTGGCCGACGTCCGCGACGCCGCCGGCCTGGCCGCCATCGTCCGGAAGTACTCGATCGACACCATCTACAACCTGGCCGCCCTCCTGTCGGCCGTGGCCGAGAAGAAGCCCCTGCTGGCCTGGGACATCCAGATGAACGGCCTCCTGAACATCCTGGAAGTCGCCCGCGAGAAGAAGTGCGCGGTCTTCACCCCGAGCTCCATCGGCTCCTTCGGGCCGGAAACCCCGCACGTGGGCACGCCCCAGGACACCATCCAGCGCCCCCGCTCGATGTACGGCGTCACGAAGGTGGCCACCGAGCTCCTGAGCGACTACTATTTCCATAAATATGGTGTGGACACCCGTTCCGTCCGCTTCCCGGGCCTGATCTCGAATGTCACCCTGCCCGGCGGCGGCACCACGGACTACGCCGTCGAGGTGTACTACTCCGCCGTGAAAGGGGAGGAGTTCGTCTGCCCCATCGCCCCCGGCACCTATATGGATATGATGTACATGCCCGACGCCCTGCACGCGGCCGTGCAGCTGATGGAGGCCGATCCTTCCCGCCTGGTGCATCGCAACTCTTTCAACATCGCCTCGATGAGTTTCGAGCCGGAAACCCTCTTCGCGAAGATCCGCGAATACATTCCGGGCCTGAAGGTCCGCTACGAGGTGGACCCGGTCCGGCAGGCCATCGCGAACTCCTGGCCGGATTCGATGGACGACAGCTGCGCCCGCGCCGAATGGGACTGGAAGCCCACCTTCGACCTCGACTCGATGACTGTGGACATGATCGACTGTCTCAGGAAGAAACTCCTGTAGTTAGAGATTGTAACCGTATCTTTTCGTGTACGGGCACGGAGGGAGACCGATTCGGCCTCCCTCCGTTGTTTTATTTCTAAAAAGCCAAGTTTTGCCGTTATTTGTCTTTGTGCTCCTGAAAATTAGTTTCATATTAACATACGGATAATCAATGAGTTATAAAATTTGTAAAAAAATTTCAAAAAAAACTTTTGAAAAAAATTTGCAAATCAAAATAATTGTCGTACCTTTGTATCCGGAATGAGGAAGCAAGGTTCTCTTGACGGAATCATTCTATTGGTTATTAGTTTTAGTGTTATTAATTATGTGGTTAGTAGAGCGTCCGCCTGTGAAGGCCGACGTTTCTTTTTTTATGTGACCGCTGGTCACATAAAAAAAGAAACATTTGTGATATAATTGCCATTTCTGGTTGGTGACATCTTTATAATTCGTTGATTTATTGA
>CAMVPS010000118.1:0-4312 GCA_947169405.1 uncultured Bacteroidales bacterium | reverse complement strand
TGGCCGGCCAGGTAGCCGGTGGAGAAGGCGAGCTGGAGGTTGTAGCCGCCGGTGTCGGCGTCCATGTCCAGCACCTCGCCGCAGAAATACAGGCCGGGCTGCTTCTTGGATTCGAGCGTCTTCGCGACGACCTCGCCGGTGGCGATGCCGCCCGCGGTGACGACGCTGCGCTCGAAGCCCACGAAGCCGGCGATGTCCATCCGCCAGTCCTTCATCCGGGCGGCGAGCGTGTCGACGCTCACCTTGGAATTGGTCTTCAGGAACGCCAGCGTGAGGTTCCACGGCATCAGCTTGCCCAGCATGATGCGGAACAGGCGCTGGAAGCTCTGGCCCTCCGAACGCTCGTCGTTGATGACCTCTTCCCATTTCTGGTGGATGTCCTCATCGAGCTTCTCGAGCTCCACGGCAGGCTTGAGGTCGATGGAGACGCTCACTTTCTGGCCGTTGTTGAGGGCGTTCACCGCCTTCCGGCTCACCATGAAGCCGAGCGGGCCTTCCAGGCCGCCGTCGGTGAACTCGATGTCGCCGAACTCGCTCTGGGCCTCTTCACCGTTGATGAAGAGGGTGAGCTGGACGTTCTCCAGGTTGTTCCCGTTGAACAGTTCGCCGAGCTCGGACAGAGGCTTGATGCGCTCGATGTGCTTCTCGAACTTGGGATACCAGTCCGGCAGGGGAGTGATCTTCCGCTCCTTGGTCTTTCCATAGACGGTGCGGCCGCGGAAGGCCTGCTTGATCTCGCCCGCGAGGGCGCTCTGCTCCGTCTTGTAGCCCTCGGGGACGAGGGCGGTCAGGGACGGATAGCAGGGCTCGACGCTGTGGCCGAGCTCCTCGGCCCACATATAGCCGTCGCCGGTGGACCCGGTGCCCGGATAGGACAGGCCGCCCGTGGCGATGATGAGCTTCGAGCAGGTGTATTCCTCGGTCTCGATCTTGGTCTCGATCTTGAACTGGGGCTTCTTGCGCGGGTCGTCGCTGGGAATGCGGCGCTCCTTGATGATTGTCTTCACGGTGTCCAGGCTCCAGCCGCGGTTCGTCTTGTCCACGGTCTTGACCTCGCAGCCCGTGACCACCTTCACGCCCGCGAGCGTGCACGCCCTGAGAAGGGTGTCCACCACGTCTCCTGCCATGTGGGACTCCGGGAAGGCGCGGTCGCCGCGTTCCACGACGCTGCGGAGGCCGTTGGCCTTGAACAGCTCGATGAGTTTCTCCGGGGTGAGGTTGTGCCACGCGGGGCTGACGAAATTGGTGTCGGTTCGGACATGGTCCGAGAAGTCGCCCCACTCCTTGACGTTGGTGAAATTGCACCGGCCCTTGCCGGTGATCATCACCTTCCGGCCTGCCTTGGGCATCTTCTCCAGCACGGTCACGGTTCCGCCGTTCTCCGATTGGGCCAACACTTCCGCGGCTCCGATGGCCGCCACCAGGCCGGAGGCTCCTCCTCCGATCACAATGATATCCGATTTCATAGACTTGACAAAGATTTCGGCAAAGGTACGATATTTTTGCGAGATAACGGCCGGCTTCCGGCCTTTTGCCGCCCTTTCTGGGCTATAACAAAAAAGTTATAAGTATAAACAACTTTGTTTTAAATACTTATAAACAACAAATTAAAAAATATTTCCACAATCTCTGCACAAGGTGCCTTTTTCCGGTTGGGTCCGGGGGTCTTCCCCCGGTAAATAAAACAAAAAGTCTGGACAAACGTCCAGACTTTTTAGAGCCACTCAGGAGGCTCGAACTCCCGACCTGCGCGTTACGAATGCGCTGCTCTACCGACTGAGCTAAAGTGGCAAGACCGATTTCGGTGAATCGGGACTGCAAATATAGGAATATTTTTTTGATTCCAAATAATTTTTCTTGTTTCGACAGGGTCGACTTCCTCATTCGCCGCGAAGATCGGCCTTGATCCGGTCCATGCGGCGCCAGGCCTGGCGGGAGGGGAAGGGCCAGAGGACGCATCGGCAGCGGTTGCCTTCCTGGAAGCTGGCCGCGTATCGGCCCTCCTCCGACATCGGCTCCACGACGGCGCGGACGACGCTGTAGAAGAGGGCGTCGGAGAAATCGGCCAGGAAAGCCCCCGGGGCGTATTCTTCCAGCTTCGCGCCCTGCAGCGCCTGCACTACCTTCGCGATGGCTTCCTCCCGGCTCGCCGCCCGGAAGAGCACCGTGCCGCTGTCCATCAGTTTGACTTTGTCCACGTGGATCATGACTGTCCCTTTTTTGCAAAACTACGGACTTTTCCGTAATTTTGGAACACTATGCTGTGCCGCGTTTACAGAAAAACCTCAATCCAACGCCTTCCAGGTGTTGACGCGGCAGCCTTTTCCCCCGTTTGGGCGTTTTTCCGTGCCGCGTTTACAGCTGTATTGCGCTGTGCGGCTGTTTTGTTGTTAACGTGGCAAGTCGTGTCCTGCCGGACGACCCGGCCATCCGTCGAAAGCGGCGGGATGGAGTATGCGCAGTGGTTCGACCTGCAAGGGAACAAGGCCATCGTCACTTCTCCCTATGGCGGCGCGCCGGACACGATCCGGGTCGATGCGCCCGTGCGCGGCATCGTGTGCATGTCCTCGTCCTATATCGGCTTCCTGGATGCACTGGGGTGCGATTCCGTGGCGACGGCCGTATCGGGGCTGGCGTATGTGTCGGACCCGGAGGTGCGGGCCCATGCGGTCGATGTGGGCTATGACGCCGCGCTGGATTACGAAACCATCCTGAAGCTCCGGCCGGACCTGGTATTGACCTATGCCGTGTCCGCCGCGGAGCCGCCGTATCTGCAGAAGCTGCGGGACCTGGGCATCCGGACGGCGGTCATCCACGAGCATCTGGAGAGCCATCCATTGGCCCGGGCGGAATACATCAAGTTCTTCGGCCTCCTGACCGGCCGCGCCGCGCTGGCGGACAGCCTCTTCGCCGGCATCCGCGACCGCTACCTCTCGCTGGTGAAAGAGACCGATACTCCCGAGAAAGTCCTCGTGAACATCCCCTATGCGGACCAATGGTACATCCCGGGCGGCGACAACTATATGACGCGGCTCATCCAGGATGCCGGCGGCGCGGTGCTCGGCGCCGTCCCCGGCCGTTTCGAGTCCTCCGTCATCTCCGTGGAAAAGGCCTTTGAACTGGCCCAGGAGGCCGATTGCTGGCTCAATCCCGGCTGGTGCGCCACCAAGGCCCAGCTCCGCAGCGTCCATCCGCTCTTCGCCGATTTCCCCGTTCTCGGGAAGTCCGTCTGGAACAACACGAAACAGAGCACCCCGGGCGGCGGCAACGCCTTCTGGGAAACCGGACCCGCCCGGCCGGACCTGATATTGCAAGACCTCCGTGCCATCTTCGACGGCACGGAGGTCCCGGGGTATTACTATTATGAATTAGAATAGTTTCCCGCCCCACTTGGTGGCCAGGCCGGCGAGTTCGTCGGCGGTGGCGGGACGGTTCAGGGATTCCTTGCGCTCGCGCTGGAACTGCTGCTTGAGGCGGGCGAACTGGCGCTTGGTGTCCAGCGTGAAGTCGCCGTTCTCGATCCAGGCGAAATAGGAAGGCTCGCTCTCCCACACCTCGCGGGCGGTGCGGCCCTTGTGCTTGCCGAAGCTGATGGTGGGCTCGCCGTCGTCGTTCAGGATCAGGCGGCCGGCGAAGTCCACGTTGCGGGCGCGGGCGCCGATCTTGGCCAGCGCGTCCACGTCGTTCTTCAGCGCTTCCTGCTGGATGTCCGTCGGTTCCTTGTAGCGGTCCAGCTGCGCCTTGAGCACTTCGTAGGTGGCGAGGGTGTCGGCCTCCGCCGTATGCGCGTTCTCGAAGTCCTTGCCGCCGCAGTAGAAGCGGTAGGCGGCGCGGAGGTTCCGCGGTTCCATATGGTGGTAGATGTTCTGGACATCGACCATCTTGCAGTCGTGGAGGTCGATCTTGTCGATGCAGTCGAGCATCGCCCGGGCCTTCTTCTTGGCTTCCTCGCTGGCTTTCGCATCCTCGATGCGGGTGTTGCAGTAGTCCCGCACGCGCTCGATCTCCTCCGCGAGGAGCGGGAGGTCGAACTTCGTGGAGTTGAAGCCGGCGAGATCGCTTCCGGCGAGCCATTCGGCCACCTGAGGGAGAACTTCGATGAACTTGGGACAGTCCACGAGGTCCTCGTCTTTCACGCCGTTCACTTCCGAGGCGCTCGGATTGATGGGGATCACGCGGCGGTTCTTGTAGTCCCAGGGCTTGATCTTCCAGGTCTTCACGAGGGGCGCGCCCCCTTCCGGCATCACCTTCACGAAGCTCAGTTCGATGATGCCGTCCGTGGCAATATTAAGGCCGGTGCTCTCGATGTCGA
>CAMVPS010000117.1:0-4321 GCA_947169405.1 uncultured Bacteroidales bacterium | reverse complement strand
TCCTTGCGGCCGGCGCCGACGGACTGGCCCACCAGGGCCGTGGCCGCGTCGGCGATGCCGTAGCCGGGCATGTAGCAGAAGCTTTCCGCCGTGATGGCGAAGGAGTTCGCGGCAATCGCGATGGTGCCGAGCGGGGCCACGATGATGGTCGATGCGATGTAGCCGCCCCGGATGAGAATGTTCTGCAGCGCCATCGGCCCGCCGATGCCGGCCGCCTTGGCGATCACTTTTCCGGTGGGCTTGAAAGAGCCCTTGTCCTGCCGCAGGTTGAGTTCTGGGGAGCGGACGGTGAGGAAGTACAGCATCGCCATCGCCGTAATCAGTTCCGCCAGGCCCGTGCCCAGGGCCGCGCCCACGACACCCATGTCCAGCACGTAGATGAACAGGTAGTTGAAGCACACGTCCATCAGGCACATTCCGATGTTCAGGTAGCTGGGAACCTTCATGTTGCCGCTCACCTGAAGCATCGACGCGCAGATCCAGTCCAGCTGCATGAAGGGGAGGAAGGCGGAGACGATGAAGAAGTATTTCGTCGCGTCGGGGACGATTTCCGGGGTGCCGCCGAGCCAGCGGGGGAGCGGCCCGGCGAGGGCCATCCCGATGACGGCGATGGCGCCGCTGAAGCAGAGGGCGCTGACGAGCGCCTGCCGGAGCACCTCCCGGGCCGTCTTGAAGTCGTTGGCCCCGATCAGGTGCGCGACCTGCACCGAAAAACCGCTGCCGCAGGCGCCGCAGAAGCCCATGAGCAGCCACATGCAGGTGGAAACCAGGCCGATGGAAGCGCCCGCCGCGGCTCCGAGATGCCCCACCATCGACGTGTCGATGTACTGCATCAGCACGGACGACAGCTGGGCGATGATGGCCGGGTAGCTGAGCACGAGGCACAGCTTCAGCTGCTGGCCGCCCGTCAGCGTCCCGCCGCCCCGGATCTGGGCGAGCAAATAGTCTTTCGAACCGTTGCCCTTTGTCATTTCGAGACCGTTCCAGTTGTCATTTCGAGACCGTTCCAGTTGTCATTTCGAGCTTGCCGAGAAATCTCTATTTAAACGCGTCCATCACCCCCGTCGCCTTCCCGTCGGTCGTGAAGGCGCCCATGTCATAGGCGTTCCAGCCCAGCGTGCCGTACACGGCCGGCTTCCAATTTCCGTCCGCCTCGGGCTCCCAGTAGAAGACGCCCTTGCACTTGGAGATCTTCTTCACCTCCGTCATGAACCCGGAGAGGACTTGGGCGGCCAGGGTCGCGTTCGCGGGCGTTTTCACGCCCACTTCCGCGACGATGACATCCTTGTTGAATTTCGAAGCCAGGGCCTGGATCCGCTGGATGGCCGTCGTGTTGCATTTGCTCCAGTCCGACTCCGTCTGGGGGTAGTGGGACAGGGCGATGGCGTCGAACTTGCCGCCGTCCGCCTGGACCTGCTCGAACCACCAGGCGTTGTCCTCGAAGGCGTTGTTCAGGTGCGCGAGCACCGTGCAGGAAGGGAAGACGGCCTTGACGGCGTCATAGCCCGCGTTGAGGAGTTTCGCGAAGTTCTTCCGTCCGTTCGGGATGTTGCCGGAGGAGGTCCACAGCTGGCCGGCGGGCCAGAGCATCCCGTTCCGGGTCTCGTTGCCGACCTGCACCCAGTTGGGCGTGACGCCGGCGTCCTGGAGGGCCTTCAGCACTTCCGTCGTATGGTCGGAGACGTGTTTGGCCATCTTGTCGAGGTCGTTCTTGTCGACCTCCCAGGCGGCAGGAATCGTCTGGCGGGACGGGTCGGCGAAGAAGTCGCTGTAGTGGAAGTCCACCATCAGCGCCATCCCGGCCTTGGCGGCGCGGGTGGCGAGCTTCACGACATCGTCCTTGCCGCTCCAGCCGCCGGTGGGGTTCACCCACACGCGGAGCCGGATGGCGTTGACGCCCGTCTCCTTGAGGACGTCCATAATGTCTGCCTTCGTTCCGCTGCTGAGCTGGAAAGTGCGGCCGCCTTTCTCCATCTCCGACACCCAGGAGATGTCGGCCCCCTTGGCGAACGAGGGTGTGGGGACGGGTTGGGGCTTCACCTCGGGATCGGGTTCGTCGGGGGTGACCGGGGCCGGCTTGGAACAGTTGCAGGCGGTCAGGAAAAGGGTGGCGATGGCCAGGAGGAGTCGGGGCGTTTTCATAGTTTCAGCAGTCATAAGGGGGTACTTCGCCGCGGTCGATGAGGTCGCGGAGGATATCTTCCCAGGCCGAGTCGGCGGTGCCGAAGGCGGCGCGGACGTCGGCGAGGGTGTAAGGGGCTTTGATGAAGGCTTTCAGGCGGGAGGCCAGGTCCTGCGGCTTCTTCGCGCGTTCGCGGCAGATGTCGCAGTGGCCGCAGTCGGCGCTCTCCTCCTGCCCGAAATAGCGCAGGAGATAGCGGGAGCGGCATTCGTCTTCCTCGGCCACGTACGAGAGCATCGTCTCCACGCGCTCGTGGAAGACCGACCGGAGCATCTCGTAGCGTTTGGGCATCAGGTCCACGTTGCCTTCGTGCAGGCGGTCGTGGAGGAGGAAGATGACATCGGACTGGTCCGAGGGGATGTACTTGATGATGTGGTTGACGGCGAGGCCGTACAGGAGCTGGCGCAGCTCCGGCACCGTCAGGCCGCTCTTGCGGGCGACGGTTTCCTCGTCGATGGACACCAGGTAGGAGAAGAGGCCGGTGTAGGAGCGCATCAGGGTCTCCAGCAGCGGCACCATCCGGGCGTCCGGGAGCTCGAGCCCGTACAGGGCGGTCCGGTCCACGGTGACCTGCACGCGCGTCTGGATTTCCAGGTCCTCGGAGAAGATCCAGTGTCCGGCGCGCTCGATGTATTTGATGGCGTAGAAAGCGGGGGAGAGCTGGAGCTTGAAATGCCGGCAGAAGGCGCCGATGTCGAACTTCAGCTGCCGGCCCATCCCCTGGTCGTAGGGGATTCCGTGGAAGATGTGGACCTTGTGGTAGATGTCCTCGACGTACTCCAGCGAGGGGAAGGAGACGCGTTCGATCTGCGCGAGACGCTTCCGGTCGCCGTCGTTCCACAGGAGGACGGCGTAGGAAGGCTTGCCGTCGCGCCCGGCGCGACCCGCTTCCTGGAAATAGGCCTCGGGGCTGTCCGGCACGTCCACGTGGACCACGAACCGGACGTCGGGCTTGTCGATGCCCATCCCGAAAGCGTTGGTGCACACCATCACGCGGATCCTGTCCGCCTTCCAGTCCTCCTGCCGGAGGGCGCGGGCGGCGGAGCCGATGCCGGCGTGGTAGAACGACGCGGAAACGCCGCCGTTCTTGAGCAGTCCGGCCAGTTCCTCGGCCTTCTTCCGGTTGCGGACATACACGATTCCCGACCCGGGAACGCCGTTGCATACGGCCAGGAGCTGTCCAGCCTTGTCCTCGCTCTGCCGGACGATGTACGACAGGTTCGGCCGCTCGAAGCCGCTCTTGAGGAGGTTCTTCTCCTTGAAGCCGAGGCGGTCCATGATGTCGTCGGCGACGGCGGGCGTCGCCGTGGCGGTGAGGGCGATGACGGGCGCGTCGACACTGCCGCGCAGCGCGCCGATCTCCAGGTACTCCGGCCGGAAGTCGTAGCCCCACTGCGAGATGCAGTGCGCCTCGTCCACGACGATGAACGAGATGGGGAGCACCGGCAGGTAGCTCTGGAAGAGGCGGGTCTGGAGCCGTTCGGGGGAGACGTACAGGAACTTGCAGTCGCCGTAGGCGGCGTTGTTCAGCGCGAGGTCCACCTCGTGCCGGTTGAGCCCGGAGTGGACGGCGATGGCCTTGATGCCGCGGCCGGCGAGGTTCTGGACCTGGTCCTTCATCAGCGCGATGAGCGGCGTGACCACGAGGGCGAGCCCGTCGCGCATCATCGCGGGCACCTGGAAACACACCGATTTCCCGCCTCCGGTGGGGAGGATGGCGAGCACGTCGCGGCCTGCGAGCGCCTCTTCGATGATGCGCTCCTGCATGGGGCGGAAGCTGTCGTAGCCCCAATAAGCCTTCAATGTCTCTTTCGGTGTCATTTTCCTTCAAATGTTCCGACTTTCGATTGCAAATATCTTCAAAAATTGGTACTTTTGCAAGATTAAAGATTTTAACTATTAATCCGTATATTTATGGCAAACATCAATCTGGCCAAGTATGGCATCAAGGGTGTCAAGGAAGTCCTCTACAACCCCACGTATGAAGTCCTCTACAACGAGGAGACCAAGCCCGGTCTCGAGGGCTACGACAAGGGGCAGGTGACCGAACTCGGCGCGATCAACGTGATGACCGGCATCTACACCGGCCGTTCCCCCAAAGACAAGTACATCGTGTACGACAACACCACCAAGGAAGGC
>CAMVPS010000116.1:0-4364 GCA_947169405.1 uncultured Bacteroidales bacterium | reverse complement strand
ACCGCCCACGTTGTGGTGGCTCTTGATCTTGGAGGCGATGCCGGGGATGCCGGCGGATTCGATGACATCGGGGTAGATGGTGCCCTGGGCGAGCCAGCGGGCGCCCTCGATCTGCCGGGCGTACTTGTCGAAGGTCTCCACGAACAGGCGGCCGATGATCTTCCGCTTGGCCTCGGGCTCGGTGACGCCGGCGAGGGCGTCGAGGAAGGCCTGGGAGGCGTCGACCCCGATGACGTTCAGGCCCATGTCCTGGTACGAGGCGAGGACGTCTTCGAACTCATTCTTCCGGAGGAGCCCGTTATTGACGAAAATGCTGGTGAGGTTGTGGCCGACGGCCTTGTGCAGGAGCACGCCGGCAACGGTGGAATCCACGCCGCCGCTGAGGCCCAGGATGACCTTGTCGTCCCCGAGCTTCGCGCGGAGGTCCGCCACCGTGGTCTCGATGAAGGAGTCCGGCGTCCAGTCGCCCGCGCAGCCGCAGATGCCGAGGGCGAAGTTCGCGAGGATCTTCGTCCCCTCTTCCGTATGGAACACCTCGGGGTGAAACTGGACCGCGAAGGTGGGCTCGTTCACGATCTGGTAGGCGGCGTACGGGATGTCGGCGGTCTGGGCGATGGCGACGCCCCCTTCCGGGAGGCGGGAGATGGTGTCGCCGTGGGACATCCACACCTGGGAATGGACCTTGACGCCGTCCATCAGCGGAGAGTCCGGACGGATGACGTCCAGCATCGCCCGGCCGTATTCCCGGGCGAGGGAACCCTCGACCTTGCCGCCGCAGTGGTGCGCGATGTACTGCGCGCCGTAGCAGATGCCCAGGACCGGCAGCCGTCCCTTCACGCTTTCCAGCGCGAACTGCGGGGCGTTCGCGTCCCTGACGGAGCAGGGACTGCCGGACAGGATGACGCCTTTCACGGTGTCGTCCAGCGCCGGCATTTTATCATAGGGAAAGATCTCGCAATAGACGTTCAACTCCCGCAGGCGGCGGCCGATCAGCTGCGTCACCTGGGAGCCGAAGTCGAGGATCAGGATCTTATTCACCGCGGGAATAGTTGGGCGTTTCCTTGGTGATGGTGATGTCGTGCGGATGGCTCTCGGTCATGCCGCTCGCGGTGACGCGGGTGAACTTCGCGCTCTTGAGTGCCTCCAGGTCCTTCGCGCCGCAGTAGCCCATGCCGGAGCGGAGGCCGCCCACCAGCTGGTACACCGTCTCGGCGAGGGTGCCCTTGTACGGAACCCGGCCCACGATGCCTTCCGGGACCAGTTTCTTGAGTTCCACCTTGTCGGACTGGAAGTAGCGGTCCTTGGAGCCGGCCGCCATCGCGTCGATGGAGCCCATGCCGCGGTAGGCCTTGAACTTGCGGCCGCTGTAGATGATGGTCTCGCCCGGAGACTCCTCCGTGCCGGCGAACATCGAGCCGCACATCACGCAGTCGCCGCCGGCCGCGAGGGCCTTGACGACGTCGCCGGAGTAGCGGAGGCCGCCGTCGGCGATGAGGGTCGCGCCCGTGCCCTTGATGGCCTGGTACGCATTGTAGATGGCGCTCAGCTGGGGCACGCCCACGCCCGCCACGATGCGGGTGGTGCAGATGGAGCCCGGGCCGATGCCCACCTTCACGCCGTCGGCGCCGGCGTTCACGAGGTCGCGGGCGCCTTCCTCGGTGGCGACATTGCCCACCACGACGTCCAGCGACGGGAACGAGGCCTTCACGCGCTTCAGGAGGTCGATTACACCCTTGCTGTGGCCATGGGCGGAGTCCAGGACGACCGCGTCCACGCCTTCGGCGTTGAGGGCGGCCACGCGGTCCAGGGCGTCCGGCGTGATGCCGATGCCCGCCGCCACGCGGAGACGGCCCTTGGCGTCCTTGCAGGCCTCCGGATGCAGGCGCTCCTTGATGAGGTCCTTGTAGGTGATCAGGCCCACGATGCAGCCCTTCGCATCCACCACGGGAAGCTTCTCCACCTTGTATTTCTGGAGGACCGACTTCACGTAGTCGCGGTCCGTCCGGGAGTCGGGAATGGTGACCAGGTTGTCGGCCGTCATCACGGCGCGGACCGGAACGTCCAGGTCGTCGAAAAAGCGGACGTCGCGGTTCGTGACGATGCCCACGAGGTGGCGCTCGCCGTCGGTGACGGGGATGCCGCCGATATGGTTCTCCTTCATCAAGCGGAGCGCGTCGCCCACGGTCTGGTCCTGGTTGATGGTGACCGGGTCGCTGATCATTCCGTTCTCGGAACGCTTGACCTTGCGGACCTCGGCCGCCTGGGCGGCAATGCTCATATTTTTATGAATCACGCCGATGCCTCCTTCCCTTGCCAGGGCGATGGCCATCGGCGCCTCGGTGACCGTGTCCATCGCGGCGGACACGACCGGTATGTTCAAGCTGATGTTTCGGGAAAAGCGGGTATGCAGGCTCACCTCCCGCGGAAGGACTTCGGAGTACGCCGGAACAAGGAGTACATCGTCAAAAGTAAGGCCTTCCTGGGCAATTCTTTCATCGATAAAGGACATGGCTCACGCGGAATTTTTGCAAAGGTAGCAAAAAACGGCAAAAAATCGGCAAAAAATCGGCGGGTCAGCGACTGTATTTCCGCGGGAAACGGAAGACGATGGAGAGGGCGGCCACGAGGCCCAATGCGAAGGGGTAATAGAGGTAGCCCGTGATGGAGGCGGCGGAGACGCCGGCGAGGCCGGAGGCCATCAGCATCTGCGCGCCGTAGGGGATGATTCCCTGCACGAGGCAGGAGAACGTGTCCAGGATGGAGGCCGTCTTCCGCGGGTCCAGCTTGTACCGGTCGGAAATATCCTTCGCGAGCGGGCCCACGGTGATGATGGCGATGGTGTTGTTCGCCGTGCAGAAGTTCACCAGGGACACCAGGCCGGCGATGGAGAAATAGGCCCCGCGCGGCCCCCGGATGCGCCGGGTGAGGCCGTCGATGATGAAGTTCAGGCCGCCGTTGTACCGGATGAGCTCCAGCATGCCGCCGGCGAGGAGGGAGACGATGATGAGCTCGCCCATCGACCCGATCCCGGTGCCGATGGAGGTCATCCAGCCGATCCAGTCGTAGGCGCCCGTGCACCAGCCGA
Organism: uncultured Bacteroidales bacterium; assembly: GCA_947169405.1. GTDB lineage: Bacteria > Bacteroidota > Bacteroidia > Bacteroidales > UBA932 > Cryptobacteroides. Next base: position 1,279 of record CAMVPS010000116.1, on the reverse strand, counting down.
TGATCCCGTTCACGCCGATGCCGATGGCGAGCACTGTCACCACGTTCACCCCCGCCAGGGCAAGGCCGATGACGAGCAGGTACGGCACCAGGCCCAGCCACTGCACGTGCTGCACGGCAGGCGCGGCCTCCACTTTCAGGCCCAGCACCACATACAGCACAGTCACCAGGAGCGCGGCCGGCGCGGCGATCCACAGGTTCGCCCGGAACTTGTCCCGCATCGAGCAGCCCTGGCTCTTGGTCGCCGCTACCGTCGTATCGGAAATGAAGGAAAGGTTGTCGCCGAAGAAGGCTCCGCCGATGATGACCGCCGTCATCAGGGGCACGCCCACGCCCGTTTCCGCGGCGATGCCCGCCGCGATGGGCACCAGGGCCACGATCGTGCCCACGCTGGTGCCGATGGCCATCGAGATGAAGCAGGCCGCGAGGAAAAGCCCCGCGAAAATGAGCTTCCCGGGCAGGATCCGGAGCGTGGCGTTCACCGTCGCGTCGATGGCGCCGATGTCCTTCGCCGTCGCCGCGAACGCCCCGGCCAGCACGAAGATCCAGATCATCAGGAGCACGTTCCGGTTCCCCGCCCCGGACGAGAAGATGGAAATCTTGTCGTCCGTCTTGTCCACGCTCCGCGTGATGAGCATCGCATAGGCCGATGCGATGATGAACGCCGCCGCGACCGGGACCTTGTAGAAGTCCCGCGCCACGAGGGACGACACCAGGTACACCAGCAGGAACACCACAAGCGGGCTCAGGGCGAGCCAGCCGTTCATTTTCTTTCTGGAGGGGAGGTTCTCTTGGGGATTCTCGGTATGGATGGCCATGACAGTTCGTTTGGGGAAGTGCAAAGATACGAAAAAGATTCCGTACCTTTGCCCCCGATGAAACCGAATGTCCATCTCGACGTGCCCCTCGGGGCGAAGCGCGTGCTTCTGCACGCGTGTTGCGCCCCGTGCTCAAGCGCGGTCGTCGAGTGCCTGATGGACAATGGCATTGAAACGGCCATCTTCTACTCCAACTCGAACATCTTCCCGAAAGAGGAGTACGACCACCGGCTGAACGAGTGCATCCGGTACGCAAAGAAGTGGGGCATCCCCATCGTGGACGACGTGTACGACCACGAAGACTGGGGCGGCTGCGCGGAAGGGCTCGAGCACGAGCCCGAGCGCGGCGGGCGCTGCCTGCAATGCTTCAAGTACCGCCTCCTCCGCGCCGCCCGCTACGCCGCCGAAAACGGCTTCCCCGTCCTCACGACCACCCTCGCCTCCTCCCGCTGGAAGAGTCTG
>CAMVPS010000115.1:0-4486 GCA_947169405.1 uncultured Bacteroidales bacterium | reverse complement strand
GCCCGCGAGGAGATGAAGAAGATGTACATCCACAAGATCGTGAACGTCCTCGGTTCCGACGGCAAGGCCGAGTAATCCCCCGGCTGAAAAAGTTCAAGGAACGGCGTCCTTTTCGGGGCGCCGTTCTTTTGTTTTTCCGGTTTATCTCCTATCTTTGCTCTCAGACTGCGAAGGGTGCGGGACGTAGCATTCAAGCCTTGGTTACAGGCGCCCCCATCTGAACCCTGTGGGTCTGAGCCACAGGGGCTCTCCGGCCGGAGAGCGCCCGCCCCCGAGTCTTTTCCGGGTTTTTCGTAACTCCGCCGCGGAGGGTCCGCGGCGCGGATTTGTTTTCCTTAAAACCCTGGTCATGCGCACTGCAACAAGATTCTTGATTCCGGCCGTCCTCCTCCTCGTCGCCGCGTGCGGCAAGGAGGCGGGCCCGGATGCCGGCGGGCCGGACGCCGTCCGGGACCACCGCATCCCCGCCGCCCAGGTGCCACTCTACGGCAACCTGTCTTCGTACAACCTCCTGCCCGGGTCCGGCACACGGACGGATAGCCGGGCAGTCACACTGGGCTCCCTCCTAGACACGGGGAAGGCCCGGACGCTCCACTTCGGAGACATTACTTTCACCCAGATTCCCTTCCTGCCCGACGGAGAGCCCTCGCTCGCCGAGTACGGCGCGGACCTCGCGCCCGACATCGGGGCCGCCACCGTCATCCGGAAGTTCTATGTCGAAACCCTCCAGGACGGCGTCCGCCACCGGTTCGTCGCCGCGATGGTCGCCGAGGCGCAATACGCCGCCAACCACCCGGATTTCGACTACCTGGAAATGCCCGGCTTCACGGGCGCCGTCCTCCTGTCCACGCCGGAAGGCGGTGTCTTCCGGGTGGAGAGCTACCGGGGCGGCCTCCTCAGGGAATCCTTCCTCGTGCCCAAGAAGGAGATTGCCGGGAAAAGCGGCTTGCATTACCTGAAACTGTACCGGCCGGCGGGAACCCGGGCGGGCGACGATCCCGACGGCTGGGAGCTGGAGAGCGCGGTCTGCCTGGCCGAGAAGCCGGAAACGGACCGGGCGGAAAAGAGCGCGCTCCTCATCTCCCACCCGCAGTATACCGTCCGCCTCACGACCAACCTGCCGGACTATGTGGACGTGAAAGGATGCGGAACGTACAGTTCGGGAAGCTGGGCCACCCTCGGAGGCTTCCCCAGGCACACCTTCTATTCCTTGGATTTCGGCCGATGGACGGGCGATTTCGCCGGCGAAAAGCGGCCATACTTCCCCTGGAAAGTGACGCACGACATCCAGGCGACCGCCTGGTACGAGGACGCCGGTCCTTGCGTGGACCTGGAGCGGGGCGTCGCGAACCCCCTGAAAAAGATGTCCGTCGCCGCCACCGCCAGCGGGAGCTATGTCAATGGCACCTTCAAGGCGCTGCGGGGGTACTACGAGGACGAAACGCCCCGGTATCACTGGGGCATCGACCTGTACGCGAAACCCGGGACCCCGGTCTATTCGATGTATTCCGGGGTCGTCATCCGGACGGAAACAGACCATCCGGACCGGTACGAAGAGAAATCCTTCGGGAATGTCATCGTCACCGGGAACGAAGTGAAGGGATACGACGGAAAGGTGTACCTGCAGTATTCGCATCTGCGGTACGGGACGCCGGTCGCGGTCAATCCCCGCACCGGGAAGCCCTTCGCGAAGGGCGACCGGGTCTTCGCCGGAGACCTGATCGGCTACACCGGCAAGACGGGCAACGCCTTCCTTGACGCCGAAGTCCCCAACAAGCACCTGGACCTGATGGCCGCCTTCGCAGTAGATCCGTCCACGGGGAAACTCAAGTCCGACGCCCTGACGGACCCCGCCCCGTTCCTGAACGGGACGCTGGACCTGGAGAACTTGCAGCGCAAGAAGGGACAGGTCGAGGGAATCCGGTGCGATTAGGTGACTGAAAGTCCCTAATTTTTCGTATGTTTGTAGAAGAATACCATAAACACTTGATATGAAGCATTCTTTTACGATCCTTGCGCTGGCGGCGGCTCTTGCCGCGGGCGTGTCCGCGCGTGCCGATGAGGCGCGCCTGTTGCGTTTCCCCGCCACGAACGGCACCGAAGTCGCCTTCTCCTATGCGGGCGACCTGTGGACCGTCCCGGTCCAGGGCGGTGTCGCCCGCCGGCTCACCTCGCACATCGGCTACGAGATGTTCGCCCGGTACTCCCCCGACGGAAAGAGCATCGCCTTCACGGGCGAATATGACGGCAACCGCGAGGTGTACCTGATCCCGGCCACGGGCGGCGAGCCCGTACGGCTCACCTACACCGCCACCAACGGCCGGGACGACCTGGGCGACCGCATGGGCCCGAACAACATCGTGATGGGCTGGTCGCCGGACGGAAAGAAGATCGTATACCGCAACCGCATCGGCGACGGCTTCCCCGGCAAGCTCTGGACGGTGGGGCCCGAGGGCGGGATGCCCGCGGAGATTCCGCTCCCGGAGGGCGGTTTCTGCTCCTGGTCCCCGGACGGAAAGAAACTGGCCTACAACCGCGTGATGCGCGAATTCCGCACCTGGAAGTACTACCGGGGCGGCATGGCGGACGACGTGTGGGTCTATGACCCCAAGGCCGGCAAGGTGGAAAACATCACCGAAAACGTCGCCCAGGACATCTTCCCGATGTGGATCGGCGACGAGATCTTCTTCGCTTCCGACCGCGACATGATCATGAACATCTTCGTGTACAATACGAAGACAAAGAAGACCGAGAAAGTCACCGACTTCAAGGAGTACGACGTGAAGTTCCCCTCCACCGACGGCAAGACCATCGTCTTCGAAAACGGAGGCTGGCTGTACCGGCTGGACCCGAAGACCCGCCAGGCCACGAAGATCTCCGTCACGCTCGCTTCTGACGATGTGTACGGCCGCACGGAGCGCAAGGCCGTGGCCGGCAATCGCACGGGCATGAGCCTGTCCCCGGACGGCGCCCGGATGGTCGTGACCGCCCGAGGCGAAGTCTTCGACGTGCCCGTGGAGGCCGGCGTCACCCGCAACATCAGCCGGACGCCCGGCTCCAACGACCGCAGCGCGGTCTGGAGCCCGGACGGCAAGTGGATCGCCTGGATCGGCGACGCCACCGGCGAGACTGAAATCTACCTGTATGACGCAGTGAAGGGCGGCGACCCGGTCCAGGTGACGAAGGGCACCGACACCTACATCCGCTCCCTCCAGTGGAGCCCGGACAGCAAGCACATCCTGTACGGCGACCGCAAGAACCGCCTCGTGGAGGTCGATCCCCTCGCGAAAACCCGCCGCACCGTGATGGAGAATCCCGAAGCCGAGTTCCGCGGCGTGCAGTACTCCCCGGACAGCAAGTGGATCGCCTACACCCGCCCGGCCAAGAACGAGATGAACATCATCTACCTGTACAACCTCGCCGAGGGCAAGGAATATCCGGTGACCGAGCGCTGGTACAACAGCGGCAGCCCCACCTTCAGCACCGACGGCAAGTATTTGATTTTCACCTCCGACCGCGACCTGAACCCGCAATACAGCAACATCGAGTGGAACTACGCCTATGGCGACATGTCCGGCGTCTATATGGCGATGCTCGCCAAGGATACGCCGTCGCCGCTGATCGCCAAGGACCCGGAAGTGAAGGTCGAGGCGGACGCGCCGAAGGAGGCCCCGAAGGCCGAGCCGGCCAAGGGCGGCAAGCCCGCGCAGGCGAAGGCCGACAAGCCCGCCGGCCCGAAGGCCGTAAAGATCGACCCGGACGGCATCTTGGACCGCATCGTCAAGCTCCCGGTCAATGGCCGGGGCTTCTATAGCGACGGTTCCAAGCTCTGGTACAGCGGCGGCCGCGGCACCCGCGTCTTCGACTTCGCCACGGGCAAGGACGAGGACTGCGTCGACGCCCGGATGTCGGTCCGCAGCGGCGACAAGAAGGCCATCTTCGTGAAGGGACGCGACCTGTACGTGGCCGCCCCCGGCCCGAAGGTGGGCCTGAAGGACAAGGTGTCCTTCGACGGCCTCGTCGCGACGGTCGACTACAGCCAGGAATGGCCCCAGCTCTTCGACGAGGTCTGGCGCGCCTTCCGCGACGGCTACTACCTGGAAAATATGCATGGACGCGACTGGAAGGCCGTCAAGGCCAAGTATGAGGTCCTGGTTCCGTACGCCAAGACGCGGCTGGACGTGAACTACATCATCGGCGAGATGATCTCCGAAGTCGCCAGCGGCCACGCCTACGTCACCGCCCCGGACGACTATCCGAAGCCGGCCCGCATCCCGATGGGCCTCCTCGGCGCCGAACTCTCCAAGGTCAAGGACGGCTTCCGCATCGACCGCATCCTCCAGGGCGCGACTTACCGTCCTGAACTCCGTTCCCCGCTCCAGGAGCCCGGGCTCGGCGTGAAGGAAGGCGATGTCATCACCGCCATCGACGGCGTGTCCCTCAAGGACGTGGACAACGTGTACAAGCTCCTCGTGGGCAAGGCCGA
>CAMVPS010000114.1:0-4651 GCA_947169405.1 uncultured Bacteroidales bacterium | reverse complement strand
GGCGCGAAGCCGTGGGTGCCCCGGTTGCGGGACGGGGCGAAGTTGAACTGCCAGCCCAGGTCCGGGCTGACGATGATGTCGCCGGTGCGGTCGGAGGTCCCGTAGTTCAGGGAATCCGGCAGCTCGCCGTGGCGGTACACGTTCATGTGGGGGATCTGCGAAAGGACTTTATACACCGTGTCGACGCAGCCTTCCTTGCAGTGGATGTTGGTGGGGATGGACCCGGTGATGTCCTCGACCCAGCTGTCGTCCAGGGCTTCCGCCCAGGAGACGAAGCGGTCCGGGCTGATTTCCGTCATCCCGTGGTCCCCGGCGAGGATGAAGTTGATCTTCTTCGCATAGGGAAGCTTTTGCAGCCGGAGGTAGAAATCGTGCATCAGGCTGTCCATCCGGTGGGTCATCTCCGCCGTTTCGGCGGAAACGGGACCGTTGACGTGGCCGGTGTGGTCCGGCTCGTCGAAATACACCATCAGCAGGCGCGGACGCTCCTTCTTCGGGAGGCTCATCAGCCGCACGGCCTCGTCCACCCGCTCCTCGAACGTCCAGTGAGGCTGTTCGTTCCAATTTCGCCAGTAGGTCGGGAACTGGCCCTGGATGGCGACGTCGCCGCCCAGCCAGTAGATGTTGCCGGTGACCAGGCCCTGCTTCTGCGCCGTGATCCAGATGGGCTCCTTCAGGTAGTACTTGGGGTTGAACCGCTTGGAAGAGTCGTTCATCGCATAGTGCGAGCCGTCGTCCGGGTCCCGGAAGCTGTTGTGCACGATGCCGTTGTGGTCCGGGACGCAGCCCGTCGCCATCGTGTAATGGTTCGGGAAGGTGGAGGCGGGGAAGGACGGCTCCATCGCAGCGGACACCCCGACGGTGGCGAGACTGTCGAAGAACGGCATCTCGTACAGCTCCGGGTAGTCCCAGCGGTCGCCGTCCAGCGAGACGATCACCGTGTAATGGACACGCTGGCAGGCCGACGCGACGAGGAGGAGAGCGGCGAGCGAAAGAAGGAGTCTTCGCATAGTCCGGAAAAGGAGTTACTTGGCGCTCTTGAGCTGCTTCTTGATCCAGTGGATGTTGCCGTCGTTCTGGACTTCCGGGGAGGTCATGGCGATGAGTTCGGCCAGAGCTTCCGGCTTCGTGAAACGGCGGGCCGACATCAGGGCGACGACCGCGGAAGCGTCTTTGGCGTGGTCGGAGATGTAGGTGCGGAGGATCGGAAGGGCCGCCGCATAGACGGCTTCCGCGTCGCCGGGATGCTCTTTCGCGACCGCCTGGAGCGAACGGAGGAGTTCGCCGTAGGCGTCATTCAGCGGCGTTCCGCAGGGGAAGCCCTCCTGGAAAGTGATCTCACCTTTTTCGAGGACGACGTACTTGGTGACAATCGTCCGGCCGATGCCTTTCAGCGTCGCGGCTGCGGGTTTTTCCACAGTTCCCGCATACGAGAACTGCCCGTCGTTGACCTGGATGGACTGAATGGTGGGGAGGCCGTCGCTCTGCAGGAGCAGGGAGTCGGTGGCCACGTTGTAGCGAGCCGCTTCCAGGGAGCCGGCCAGGGTGAATTTCTGTCCTTTGTTGCAACCGGTGGCCACGAGGGCCAGCGCGGTGAGGAGAATCGCAATACGTTTCATATTCGTTTTTCTGTCTTATTCAAACTACAAATATAATAAAAACCCGGAACAAAGATGTTGTTCCGGGCTTAAAACTGCTACCGCATCATCCAGAAGGGCCGCTGTTCGATTTTGGCTTCCGGGTCGATGACTTTCGCCACCGTCTCGGCCATCTTCCGGACCCCGGCGGCGTTGGGATGGATGCCGTCGTCCTGCATCATCTCCGGATGCCCTTCGAGGGCGGCGTGCAGGTCGATGATCCCTTCCAGTTTCTCCTTCTTCACGGCCTTTTCCAGCAGCGGGACGATCTCCCCGGTGATGACGGATTCGGAGATGGTCCAGCTGTCCTTGATGGCGGGAATGGGCTTGCACAGGTAGATCTTGGGCTTGGACGGGAGCGCCTGCAGGGCGTCCAGCATTTTCTTGAGGTCCCCGGCGAAATCCTTCTTGTGGACCCAGTTGTACCCCTTGGAGTCGTTGGTGCCCAGCATCAGGACGACGATGTCCGGCTGGAAGGCGAGGGCGTCCTGCCAGATGCCCTCGTTCATATACGGGAGGTCGCCGGAATTCATCAGGGTGCGGGCGCTGAGGCCGAAGTTCCGGACGTAGTAGCCCGCGCCGAGCATCTTCTGCATCTGGGCGGGATAGCCGTTCACGTCGCGCAGGTCGATCCCGTGCCCGTCGGTGATGCTGTCGCCGATGCAGGCCACCTTGACGGCGTCCGGGGCCGGCGCGGGCAGCTTGTCCAGCCAGGCGGACAGGTCGGAGAGCATCTGCTCCCGGTAGGCGAAGAAGGGCATGTAGCCGTAACCGTGGCCGCCGGAAGGATACACGTGCAGCGAGCAGCTGATGCCCTCGTTGTGCATCGCGGAATAGTAGGCGATGGCGTTGGGGACGGGCGGGACGAGGCCGTCGTCATCGGAGAGAATAATGATGGCGGGCGGGGTCTGGTGCGTCTTCACCTGGAACTGGTTGCTGTACAGGCGGACCAGGTCGGGATCCTGCTGCTGGTCGCCCAGGAGGCCGTCCAGCGAGCCCTGGTGCGTGCCGGGGCCCATCGTGATGACGGGATAGATGAGGATTTGGAAGTCCGGCCGGAGTTCGTACGGGGTGTGGGTGGCGATGGTCGACGCCAGGTGTCCGCCGGCGGAGGAGCCCATGATGCCGATGTCGCGGGGGTTCAGGTGCCAGACGGCGGCGCTGTCGCGCATCGTCCGCATCGCCCGCTCGGTGTCGCCGATGGGCAGGGTGCGGTCCCCGTGGGGGATGCGGTAGTTCACCAGCGCGAAGGCGATGCCCTTGGCATTGAAGAACTCGGACCAGGCGGCCCCTTCGTGGGTGTTGGACAGGACGGCGTAGCCGCCGCCCGGGCAGCAGACGACAGCCCGGCCGGTGGGCTGTTCCGGCAGATAGACGACAAGCTGCGCCACGCCGTCGTCGCTCAGGGGGAGGGTGAACTGACGGGCGGTCTGGGCGGGCGCGGCCAGGCAGGCGGCCGCGAGGAGGGCGGAAAGGACAAACTTCTTCATAATTAAATCCGGATGGTACGAAAACGACAGGATTGTTCACACAAATTTATGAAGAAATCCCCAAGATTTCATTATTTTTGTGCAATACATAACACTGAAACTTATGGAATCTCTTTCCCGACGCAACTTCCTGAAGACGGCCGGCCTCGGCACGGCCGGCGCCATCCTGGGCGTGCAGCACCTTTCCGCCCAGGGCCTCGACGGCTCCTCCCCGGCGCCCGCCAAGGGGGCCAAGGTGCGCCTCGCCGCCATCGGCATCGCGAACCGCGGTGCCCAGATCATCGACGATTTCACCCGGACCGGCCTCTGCGACATCGTCGCCCTGTGCGACGTGGACCCGGAGAGCGCCGAAAGCCGCAAGACCATCGCCAAGTTCCCCAAGGCGAAGCTGTTCAAGGACTTCCGCAAGCTCTTCGACGAGTACGCGGACCACTTCGACGCCGTGTGCGTCGCCATCCCGGACTTCGCGCATTTCCCCGTCGCGATGCTCGCCCTGCACTGCGGCAAGCACGTGTATGTGGAAAAGCCGATGGCGCGCACCTTCCACGAGTGCGAGCTGCTAATGGCCGCCGCGCGGAAGCACCCCGAGCTCGCCACGCAGGTGGGCAACCAGGGCCACTCCGAGGCGAACTACTTCCAGTTCAAGGCCTGGAAGGACGCCGGCATCATCAAGGACGTCTACAAGATCGTCGCGCACCACAACGACTGGCGCCGCTGGCATCCCTATGACGTGAATATCAAGAAGTTCCCGGAGGCAGAGCCCCTCCCTCCGGGCATGGACTGGGACACCTGGCTCACCACGGCCCAGTGGCACGACTACAACGGGAAGTACCATCCCGGCAACTGGCGCGGCTGGTTCGACTTCGGCATGGGCGCCATCGGCGACTGGGCGGCGCACCTGATCGACACGTGCCACCAGTTCCTGGAGCTGGGGCTGCCGTATGAGATCGAGCCCTTGAAGCTCACGGGCGCGAACGACTTCTTCTTCCCGCAGGAGACCACCCTCCGCTTCAAGTTCGGCCCCCGCGGCGACATGCCGCCGGTGGAGATGATGTGGTACGACGGCCAGAAGAACTTCCCGCCGCTCCCGGCCGGATATGGGCCCACGACCAACAACGCCGCCGACGTTCCCGCGACGAATATGGACGGCACCTTTACCCCGTCGGCCCTGAGCCCGGGCAAGATCATCTATTCCAAGGAGCTGACCTTCAAGGGCGGCAGCCACGGCGCGACCTTGGAGATCATCCCGAAGGAGAAGGCCGCCGAGATGGCCTCCCGCCTGCCGGAAGTGCCCAAGAGCCCGTCCAACCACTTCGCGAACTTCCTTCTCGCCTGCCAGGGCCTGGAGAAGACGCGCTCCCCGTTCGAACTCTTCGGCCCGATGTGCCAGACCTTCGCCCTGGGCGTGGTCGCCATCCGCACCGGCCGCAAGCTCACCTTCGACGCGGCCAGCAAGACCATCGTGAACGATCCCTTCGCGAACGCCCTCCTCGTGGGCAATCCGCCGCGCAAGGGTTGGGAAGA
>CAMVPS010000113.1:0-4710 GCA_947169405.1 uncultured Bacteroidales bacterium | reverse complement strand
ATGATGATGGAGCACGCCATCCTCGAAAACGAAGACATCCAAATCGGTGATGAGATACCCTTCTTCGCTGACGGAATAGGTCGATTCGTGTATTCCGTAAGGCGTTTTCCGTTTGATAGTCGATACGGAAATCTCCAGCGTAAAGTCATCCGTCTCGGCCAGCTTCCATTTCCCGAGGGCGCGATTTGCCGCCCCCGCCTTGCCTTTTGCTGGTGGCGCCTGCCTCTTCACGAACCTGTCACCATTTTCCCCGGGCTCCTGGAGGACCTGATTGCTGATGACAAAGAATCGGTCACACTCGAATGGGCCCGAATAGGAGAGAATCCTCCTCCCATCAAAAGACGCGAACTCATACGGCCTGAGCGGTTCGCCCCACACATCCAAGGTCGGATATTCCTTCAGAAAACAGTGACCGACCCAGCGGCGGGTCATGTTTTCCCGGATTCCGTCCTTGCCGATGATGTAGCAGTCCCCTGTCCGGGGATTCTCCCAACATCCGTAAACCCACTCGAAACCTTCCGGAAGCGGCTGTGCCATCAGGTCCTCTCTGGATAGACCGATGACCGCGACTGCAAATAGGAAGCCGATTATTCTTTTCATCTGATAACCAGGATTTTTGTTACCAGCCTCGCAGCAAAGACCGTTCCAAAAGACAAACGATCAACGGTCCCCACCAACATCCACTTCTCGCCAAACAGCCGCACATCGGCACCCCCTATGGGCATGCATAACGCCCCTTCGTGTGCGCCAAGGGCCGATTACGGGCTCTGGCGCACCGCAACCATCGACACAGCGCGCAGAACGGGCACTCCCGTGCGGCTATTAGGCGGAATCTGCACGGGGTGCGCCCGGTGGTGCACAAGAAGGGACACCGGGCGCGGAAAGAGGGCAATAATGCGGCCGGTGGTGTCGGATTTGGGACACCGGGCGCACTGGTGGCGAAGAGGGGGGTGATCTTTTGGGAGGGAGGCCGCAATTGGAGCTTTCAAATATAAAATATTTGAGAAAGATTTGTTATCTTTGTAAATTACAACTCTTGTGCACGGATTATGGATTTCACGCAGGCGAAACAGCGGATCGAGTGGCTGAAGGCGGTTCTCTGGGAGAACAGCCGGAAGTACTATGTGGAGAACGCGCCCACGATGTCGGACTACGAGTACGACCAGCTGATGCACGAACTGGAGGACCTGGAGACGCAGTATCCGCAGTACCGGACGGCGGACTCCCCCACCCAGCGCGTGGGCAGCGACCTGGAAACGCCTGACGTCCAGAACATCGAGGCGGGCGCCGGGAAGGAGTTCGCGAAGTATCCGCACAAGTATCCGATGCTGTCGCTGGGCAACACCTACAGCATCGGCGAGGTGGAGGAATTTGCGGAAAGGGCCACCAAGACCCTGGAGATTCCGTTCTCGTACAGCTGCGAGCTCAAGTTCGACGGCACGGCCATCTGCCTGACCTACCGGAACGGCAAGCTGTTCCGGGCGCTCACCCGCGGCGACGGCGTGGTGGGCGACGATGTCACCGCCAACGCCCGCAAGATCGCCAACATTCCCGAAAAGCTGAAAGGGACGGGCTGGCCGGCGGAGTTCGAGATCCGCGGCGAGGTGCTGATGCCCTACGAGTCCTTCGACCGGCTGAACCGGGAACGGGAGGCCAACGAGGACCAGCCGTTCGCGAATCCCCGCAACGCGGCCAGCGGCTCGCTGAAACTGCAGGACCCGGAGGAAGTGGCGAACCGCGGCCTGATGTGCACCCTGTACCACATCCCGGTGGGGCAGGTGGACTACCCTACCCACGACGAGGCCCTGAAGGCTGCCCAGTCCTGGGGACTTCCCGTCTCCGACGAGCGCCGAATCTGCCGCAGCATCGACGAGATCGAGGCTTTCATCGCCCATTGGGACACCGCCCGCAAGCAGCTTCCGTATGCCACCGACGGCATCGTGATCAAGATCAACGAACTGGACGCCCAACGCACGCTTGGCTATACGGCCAAGTCCCCGCGCTGGGCGGTCGCATACAAGTTCAAGGCGGAGCAGGCCCTGACGCCCATTCTGTCCATCGACTACCAGGTGGGTCGCACCGGCGCGGTGACGCCCGTCGCGAACATGGAACCCGTGTTCCTGTCCGGGACGATGGTCAAGCGCGCCACCCTCGTGAACGAGGACCAGATGACGATGCTGGATATCCACGAGGGCGACTGGGTGTATGTGGAGAAAGGCGGGGAGATCATCCCCAAGATCACCGGCGTGGAGGAATCCAAGCGGCAGCCCGGCGCGAAGCGCCCGGCCTTCCCGAAGGTGTGCCCCGACTGCGGCACGCCGCTCGTGAAGCCCGAGGGCGAAGCCAAGTGGTTCTGCCCCAACACCGACGGCTGCCCCACGCAGATCAAGGGCAAGCTCGTGCACTTCCTGGGCCGTAAGGCGATGAACGTGCTCGCGGGCGACGCCACCGTGGACCAGCTGTACAACCTGGACCTGGTGAAGACCCCAGCCGACTTCTACGACCTCCGCGAAGGCCAGCTCGTGATGCTGGAAGGCTGGAAGGAGCGCGCGGCGCAGCGGTTCCTGGACAGCCTCCGGGAGTCCAGGAACGTGCCGTTCGAGCGCGTCCTGTTCGCCATCGGCATCCGCTACGTGGGCGAGACCACGGCGCGGGACATCGCGCGGCATTTCGGCGACATCGACACGCTGGCGCAGGCCTCGAAGGAGGAGCTGGCCGCCGTGCCCGAGGTGGGCGAAGTGATTGCCGAGAGCGTGTACAAGTATTTCCGCGACGAGCGCCATCTGAAAGAGATCGAGCGCCTGAAGGCCGCCGGCCTGCAGATGGCCGTGGTCCGGAAGGCGGAGAACGCCTCCGACGCCCTCGCCGGCAAGACCATCGTCATCAGCGGCAACTTCTCCGTCTCCCGGGACGAGATGAAGGCCCTCATCGAGGCCAATGGCGGCAAGAACAGCGGCTCCGTGTCCGGGAAGACCGCCTTCCTGCTCGCCGGCAGCAAGCCGGGCCCCGAAAAGATCAAGAAAGCCGAATCCCTGGGGGTGCCGATCCTGGACGAGGAAGCGTTCCGGAAGCTTCTGCCAGATTCTTCGGTCGCTTCGCTCCCTCAGAATGACAAGGAGAACGGCCCTCAGAATGACAAGGAGACCGAATTGACCCTGTTCTAGTCCTATGAAAGTGTTTGACCGCATCGTGCATTGGACGCAAGTCCGGATCCGCTGGGCGACCATTGTCGTCAAGCGAATCGTCCGGTTCATCACGCACGACATGTGGTACCTGAACATGGACGACTTGTCCCGTTGGAAGAAGCGGGGTGTGGAGGACCTCAAGACCGTATTCGTGATGCTCAAGGTCTTCTCCGACCAGAAGATCGGCTACCAGGTCACGGCCCTCGCCTACCAGAGCATGATGTCGGTGGTGCCGTTCATCGCCATCGGCCTGTACCTGACGAACGGAATCGGCATCGCCGACCAGTTCAGCGCCTTCCTGCATGCGAACATCAGCAACCAGCGGTTGATCGACCACCTGCTTTCCGCCTCGGAGAAGATCATTACGACGGCGGAGTCGGGCCTGTTCGGCTTCATCAGCATGGGCTCCTTTCTGTGGATCCTCATCTGGCTGATGCTCACGGTGCGGCGCGTGTTCAACAATGTGTGGCAGGCGAAGGAGAAACGCAGTTTCTTCCGGGTGCTGGGCATCGGCATCGGCGTCCTCATCCTGTCCCCTTTCGTGATCGTCCTGTTCTTCTCCGGCTCGGTCGTGTATTCGACGGTGCTGGACTATATCGTTCCGAGCGGCCTGTTCTTCTCGGATCATCTGAAAAACTTCCTGTCCTGGGCCCTGTTCGCCGGCGCGTCCGTCCTCATCCTGACGGCGATGTACAAGTACCTGCCGGCGGCCGTGGTCAAGACGCGCCCGGCCTTCAAGGCGGCGCTCATTGCCGGCATCGGCTTCACGGCCGTGCAATATCTCTACCTGGAGACGCAGGTGATGGTCGCCAAGCAGAGCGCCATCTACGGCGTGCTCGCCGCCATCCCGCTCTTCATGATCTGGCTGAACCTGGGATGGACCATCATCCTGTATGGTGCTGAACTGTCCTATGCCTTCCAGCATGCGAACCATCTGAACCCGAGTGAGGTGCTATGAGTTATTCCGTGTTTACCGAGAAAGATTACGAGCTCATCGACCGAGACTGGCAGGTGCTGTATGCATCGGCCTCCAAACGGTGCGCGGACGCCCGTGAACTGGAAACCGTCTGTCAGGCCTACGCGTTTGCGAACGAGGCCCACAAGAATGTCCGCCGCCGCAGCGGGGAGCCGTACATGCTGCATCCCATCGCTGTGGCCCAGATCGTCGTGGACGACATCGGCCTGGGCTACAAGTCCATCTCCGCCGCGCTCCTGCACGACGTGGTGGAGGACACGGACTTCACGGTGGACGACCTCCGCGACCGCTTCGGTGACAAGATCGCCAGCCTCGTGGACGGCCTGACCAAGATCAAGAACGTCCTGGCCACCGAGAACAAGGACCTCAGCGCCCAGAGTCTCCAGGCGGAGAATTTCAAGCGCATCCTCCTGACGCTGAACGACGATCCGCGGGTGGTGCTCATCAAGCTGGCGGACCGCCTGCACAACTGCCGCACCATCGAGTTCATGCCTGAGCACAAGCGGGACAAGATCCTGTCGGAGACGATGTTCGTGTTCATCCCGCTCG
>CAMVPS010000112.1:0-4728 GCA_947169405.1 uncultured Bacteroidales bacterium | reverse complement strand
AGAAGTCGCCGCCCTGGACGATGCGGTGGCCCACCGCCTCGATGTCCTCGAGGGAGGAGAGGACGCCCGTCTCGGGATCGGTAAGGGCCGCCAGGATGAGTTCCATGCCCACTTTGTGGTCGGGAATCGGAATGTCCTTCACGATCTTGTCACGGCCGGTCGGGGCGTACTGGAGGATGCCCGCAGGGAGGCCGATCTTCTCGGCGATACCTTTCGCGATGATGTCGTAGACATCGTCGTTTTTCATGTCGAGGAGCTGGTACTTGATGGAAGAACTTCCGCAATTGATGACAAGGATGATCATAAGTATGAATCTTTAATTAAATTTCGGTCAATCCTTGCAAAGTTAATAAAATAATCGCTACTTTCGCAAAAGAAAAGACTGAAATGGCGGAGCGGGCAGGCATAGAGGCGTTGGCAGTCCATTTCACGGCCGGAGTCGCGGCCGGAGCCCTTCTTTTGCGCCTTCCGGCGGACCCTTCCATCCTCTCCACCAGCCTCCTTCTCGTCCTCGCCAGCCTCGTCGTCATCGTCCTGAAAACGGAGCGCGGCGGCCTGCTGTTCCCCGCCTTCGTGCTGCTCGGCGCCTTCTGCGCCTTCGCGGACGCATTCCCCGGCGCGGACACGGCCACCTTCCTGGAGCGGTGGACATCGGCCTGGGCGGACCGGCTGCGGGCTTTCATCGACGGAATTCCCTTCCCCTCCGAGGGCACGGCTCCCCTGCTGAAGGCGCTGCTGACCGGCGACCGGAGCGGGCTTTCGCAGGATACCGTCCGCGTGTTCCGGGAGAGCGGCGGCGCGCACCTGCTGGCCCTGTCGGGACTGCACATCGGCATCCTCTATCTCCTTCTCACGCGACTCCTGTGGCCGCTCGGGAACAGCCCGCGCGCCCGCCGCGTCCGCTACGCGCTCATCGTTCTCGCCGCCGGCCTCTTCACCCTGATGACCGGGGCCTCCCCTTCCATCGTCCGCGCCTTCCTGTTCATCTTCCTGAACGAGACCGCCCGCATCGCCTGCCGGCCGCGGGACCCGCTCCGGATCCTGTCCACGGCCCTGCTGATCCAGCTGGTCATCACCCCGTCGGCCATCACCTCCACGGGCTTCCAGCTGTCCTATCTGGCGATGGCGGGCATCTTCCTGCTCTTCCCGATTCTCGAGGGCTGGTACCCGAAAGGCTCGCGCTTCGACCCGGTCCGGAAGGTCTGGGAGGCCGCAGCCCTGTCCATCTCCTGCCAGGTGTTCACCGGACCCCTCGCCTGGTTCCGGTTCCATACCTTCCCCACCTATTTCCTGCTCACGAACCTCGTCGCCCTGCCTTTCACCACCCTCCTGATGGGTTCCGCCGTGACAACGCTCGCGCTCCAGGGCATCCACTGCTGCCCCGGATTCCTCGTCCGTACCACGGACTGGCTGTGCCGGACCCTGGTCTGGATCCTGCAGGTTATTTCGTCAATGTGAAGCCCGGAGAGGCCCATTCGGTCATGACGCCGTCCTCCGCGGTGTAAATGAGATAGCCCTCCACGCCGTCCAGGCCCAGCAAGAGCTCGCGGGCGGCGTCCAGGCCGATGACCATGCACCAGGTCGCGAGGGCGTCCGCATCGGCCGCGCCGTCGGGGCTCACCACCGTGGCGCTCAGGAGGTTATGGTCCACGGGATAGCCGCTGCGCGGGTCGATGGAATGCGCATATTTGCGGCCGTTCCGGACATAGAACTTGCGGTAGTTGCCGGAGGTGACGATGCCGGCCGGAGCGCAGGAGGAGTTCCAGACTCCGTCCAGTTCCGCGCCTACCTGGTCGGTACCGTCGTCCGGCCGGTCAAAGGGCCGGTCCACGCCCACGTTCCACGGCCTGCCGCCGGGATTGTGTCCGTCGCACCAGATTTCGCCGATGTCCACGAGCATGTCCTTCACGCCGATGGAATAGAGGTAGGCCGCCACCAGGTCGCAGGTGTAGCCCTGCGCAATGGCGTTGTAATTGAGCACGACCGGGGCGTCCGTCCCGTCCCGCCGCACGTCGCGCACCGACAGCGTGCCGTCCGCGCGCGGAGTCATCGATGGTTTCAGCAGGCCCATCCCGCAGGAGGCCTTGATGGCCGCCACGGCCTCGTCCGAAGGCATTTCGCCCGACTTGAAGCCGAAGCCCCAGGCGTCGAAGAGCGGGCCCGCCGCGAAGTCCAGCACGCCGGCCGACCGCTCGTACCAGCCATAGCCCACCCGGTACATCTCCAGGAACAGGCCGTTCGGCCGGATGGTCTCCCCGGCATTGAACCGGGACAGGAGCGACCCCTTGTTGTAGCCCGAGAGGGTCGTGTCCACGCGGGTGAGGATGGCATCCACCGAATCGCGGATCTCCTCCGGAGGCACGGAAACGCCTTTCAGGTTCACTTTGACGGTATAGACGCCGCCCTGGGCGTGACCGGTGACCTGGATGAAACGGTCTTTCGGTCCGCAGGCGGACAGGACGAGCGCGGACAGGAGGGCGATGACGGTTTTTTTCATTTCCAAGGCGGTTGCGGCAAGATAGTTGCACAAAATTACGATAAAAATTACGATATTTGCAGATTGGATACGCAAAAACATTTATGAAGAAACGTTTACTGCTCTATACAACCCTGGTCCTGGCCGCGTTCTCCGCTTTCTCCTGCAAGAAAAAAGAGGAAGAGACCGTGGTCAAACCGTATCTCTACGGCCTCGAGTTCGAACTGGCCACCTTCGCCCGCCCGGGCCAGACCTTCACCCTGAAGCCCCACGGCGTGTACTACACCGAAGAAAAACCCGGCGTGGAGAAGTACACCTATAAATGGAAAGTGAACTCGGGAGAGTACCAGGAAGCGGAGACATTCACCCTCAAGGTGGAAGAAGTGGGCAACTACACCGTCACCTGCCAGGCGTCCGACCCGGACAACAACTACTACGCGACCACGGCCTCCCGGACAATCATCGTCATCGACCCCGCCCTGGGCAAGACCCTCACGGGCACCGGCATCGAGCTCTGGGACGACCATGTCACCGATCCCCGCGACAAGGAGGGGGAAAGCGAGTACTACTACATCCAAATCGGCGAGCTGGACTGGTTCCGCAACAACCTCGCCTGGACCGGCGAAGGCCTCGCCTATGAGAACGCCGACGTCACCTCCTATCCGCTCGGCCGCTACTACACCTGGGACGAGGCGATGGAGGCCTGCCCCGAAGGCTGGCGGCTCCCCACCGAAGAGGAATGGGACTTCCTGGGCGTCGACGCGGGTCCCCTGATGTGCGACGCCTACCTGAACAGCAAGAAAATGTGGGAATTCTGGCCCGACGTGCCCCGGACGAACACCCTGGCGCTCGCCGTCATTCCCGCCGGCTTCGCGCTCCCGGCCATCACTACCCCCACCTACAAGCGGCTCTACGACTACGCCGCCTTCTGGACCTCCACCGTCTCTGAGAACGAGAGCCGGATGGCCGCCTTCCGCTACATCCACGTGGAAGAGAACGAAGTGCGCTCCGCATACGCAGAAAAGGGCTCGCTGGCCCTTTCCGTACGCTGCGTGCGCAATCACGCAGACTGATATGTCATTCCGACGATCTACCGAAGATCGGTGATCACGTAAGAATCGGGAAGCGATTTCACGTTCAGCGTGAAGTCGCTTTTTCCTTGCTTGTCCTCAAAGACGATGTTCTTGAGGACGAAGCGCGCCTGCGTACCCTCGTCGAGGACGAGCGTGACGTCCAGGGAATTGGCGGAGGAGCCGTTCACGCGGATCTTGTCCATATAGCCCTTGTAGGAGCTGATGAAGAGGGCCGGGTTGGTGAAGAGGTCTTCCTTCTCCACGGTCTCGATGAGAAGCTCCTCCGCGGCGCGGTCCAGGCTCCAGCGGGTGGTGCCGTCGCTGCGCACCTCCAGGCCGAGGCCCGAGAGGAGATAGGCATTGTCCTCCACGACGACGTCGCCGTCGGTGACCTGGGTCATCGGCCGGCCGCCCTGGGAGAGGCTGTAGGTGTAGTGGAACAGGACCCGGTGGCCCGGGACGCGGTCCAGGATGGGAATGCCGCCCTGCGCGAACGCGCTCAGGGACAGGAGGATGGCCGCGAGGCCTGTGACGATTCTTTTCATTGTTCTCCGTTCAAAAAGTGGCTCAGGATCTGGTCCAGTTCGTTGAAGTCCTTCACCAGGACTTCGCGCGGCTTGGAACCGTTCTGCGGTCCCACGATGCCGGCGGCCTCGAGCTGGTCCATCACCCTACCTGCCTTTGCATAACCCATGCCAAGCCGGCGCTGCAGGTCGGAAGTGGAGCCGCGCTGGCTCGTGACGATGAGGCGGGCGGCCTCCTCGAAACGCTCGTCCAGCTGCTTCATGTCCACCATGCCGCCACCGCCTTCGTCCCCTTCCTCGGGGGCGGGCTCGGGCAGATAGTACGGAGTATTGTAAGATTTCTGGTAGCCGATCTGCTTGCCGACGGCGTCGGTGAGCGCGGCGATTTCGTCGTTGCCGATGAAGGCGCACTGGATGCGCTCCATCTCCACCCCGCTGTACAGCAGCATGTCGCCGCGGCCGATGAGCTTGTCGGCGCCCGGCTGGTCCAGGATGGTGGAGGAGTCGATGCGGGAGGTCACGCGGAACGCGATGCGCATCGGGAAGTTCGCCTTGATCAGGCCGGTAATCACGTCCACGGTCGGGCGCTGGGTCGCAAGAATCACGTGCAGGCCCGCCGCACGGCCCTTCTGGGCCAGGCGGATGACGGAGGTGG
>CAMVPS010000111.1:0-4735 GCA_947169405.1 uncultured Bacteroidales bacterium | reverse complement strand
CAAGGACGACGTGGCCAAGAACGTGCCCCTGATGCTCTGCACCACCACCTCCGAGATGGGCCTGAGCAAGGAGAACCTCGAGATGGAGAACATGGACTGGAACGCCGCCGTGGCCTTCGTGAAGAACCTGGGCATGGAGAACGCGGAAGAGGTTCTGAACGCCTTCAAGGCCGCTTTCCCGGCCAAGAAGCCGGTCGAACTGGTGAACATCCTCATCGCCAACCGCAAGAACGTCATCGCCACGGCCGACGCCAAGTACGTCCAGGGTGCCCCGGTCTATCTGGCCTGGTTCGACTACAACGCCCCGCTGTTCGGCGGCCGCATCCGCGCCTTCCACTGCGCCGACATTTGCTACTGGTTCAAGAACACGGACCTGATGGTCACCCACACCGGCGGCGGCGCCGAGCCCCGCGGTGTCTCCGACCAGATGTCCGCCGCTCTCCTCGCTTTCATGCGCACGGGCAATCCGAACTGCCCGGAGATCCCGCAGTGGCCCGCCTACACGCCTGAGGAGGCGGCCACGATGATCTTCGACGTCAAGAGCGAAGTCCGCAACGCCCCCGACCGCGCCGCCCTCGCCATCATGCCCGACTTCAACCCTTGGGCCATGATGCGCCGTCCCGCTGCGGCTGCGAAATGATATCCACGGCCTTCGTTTCGGCCGTAAAACAGAAACGGTTGATTGGTAATAGGTTGGACGAAACCGCCTGGTCCGGAAGGGCCAGGCGGTTTCATTTTGCCATTTGATGGATGGACGGCTCATCCTGGAGAGGATATTGTTCCTGGGAATTCTTGTCGGAAATGATTCTTTTTCTTACATTTGTGAAGACAGCAACCCATTATCCTTTCCTCCGCCATGAAACATTACACCCACGCCTGGCTCGCCATGATGGCGATGAAGCGCATCGAGTATGCGCAGATTCCGGTGAAGCAGCAGGATGACGCGAAAGCGCTCATCTCCTGGTTCAAGAACTATCGGGACCTCGTCCTGCAGGGCTCCTGGTATCCCGACGCCGTGTTCAAGGATATGTCCAGCAGCCACATCGCCAAGTGTTATCCGCTGGCGGCCTTTGAGTCGAACAACGGCGAGGGAATCGACACGGAACTGGCGAAGGACGCCGGCAAGAATGTCCAGAAGAAGAATCCCAAAATCCGCATCGAGTCGGATTTCCGGCGGATGCCCGCTTCCTTGCGGATGTACGCCTTCGCGAAGAAGTCGCCCCTGTACGGTCAGCCTTACATCCGGTTCCAGCGCCATAACCTCTGCGACCGATGCGAGTCGTTCACGGAAAGCCTGATCGACTCTTTCAAGGTTCTGACGATGGAGAACCGCGGCGCGCCGGTGGTCCCGACCAACAACCACATCGCGATGCGTTTCTTCATCCTGTCCCATTACATAGCGGACGCCCATATGCCGCTGCACTGCGATGCACGCTCGTTCCACGGCAACAACGAGGTCCACGCCTTCATCGAGGAGGAATGGGACGACCAGGTCCAGGCCGCCTACAGCATCGACAGGGAGAATGACCGCTTCTTCTATGACAAGGACGGTTATCCGCTTTTCCAGGAAGGCGTGGAGCCTTCTCCCGTCATCAAGTACGTGGAGAAAGAACTGCGCGACCGGGAGTTCACCTGGCCGTGGGGCGCGGACAACAACAACACCTGGGATTATATGAGCGGCATCACCCAGTACTCGTATCTGATGGCCTACGACCTGATTCCGGCGGACCGCGACCCCAAGCAGATCACGAAGAAGTACTATGTGAAGACCGCGGCCTATCAGGAGCATTTCGAGGAGTACAGCAAGATCATTCTCGCCGATGCCGTGGAAAGCATCGCCAAGATCTGGCTGCACGCCTGGTGCCGCTACCGCAGCTGGTTCCGCGACCACGAGCTGTCCTGCTCCAAGGAAAAGCTCAAGGCCGCCGAAGCCGACTACAAGGGCGCCGGCAAGATCATGGAGACCTATCCGGCTCTCATCGAGGCCAAGACGGTCTCCGTGAAGGAGGCGGAAGAAACGCTTCGGATCCGGCAGGAGGACTTGGACGAAGCCTTGGCTAACAATCGCAGCACAAAGGCGAAGACGGACGCCCGGGACCGGGCATCCGACAAGTTGAAGAAACTCCAGCGGGAGTTGGAAGATCTGCAGAACGCACTCGACAAGGCGGTCTCCTACATCGAGATTTACCAGGCCTGCTACGTGGCCGCGCAAATCGAAGTGGCCTCCAAGGAGGAGGAAATCAAGCAGTACGGGAAGACCAGCTCGGTCTAAACCTTTACGGCCTTACATATCGGTCTCCCGTCTGCGCTTTCACCGCTTCGATGAACGCGGGGGCGTAGGCGGGGTTGGTGCGGCGGCCGGGAACGATGACGCCGTTCTGGGAAGGCTGCATGGTCTGGTCGTTGTGCTTGACGATCAGAAGCTTGGCGAGCTTGTCCCAGCGGTCCATCATTTTGGCCGTATAGGCCTCCGTCTTGGCGGTGAGGAAATCGACACGCTCCTGGTGGGTGAGGTTCGTCACCTGCTTCTCCACATCGGGCTGTTCGGCGGCGTAGAAGTCCTCCAGCTCGGCCTGGGCTTCGCGGAGGTCGCCGATCATCGCGCTCCAGCGGGGATAGACCATATTGGCCACCCAGTTGTTCATCCAGAAGGCACTGTCGAAGCTGAACTCGCGGATGTTGTTGTTCTCACGGCGGAAGGGCTCCGGAACGCGGTTGATGCTGCAGTAGACCGGAACATAGGCCACCATCGTGGCGTCGTCCATGTTGAAGTAGGTGACGCCGCCCACCTCGTCGGGCAGGAAAGAGCGCATCTGGCACACCATCGTCATCCCGCTCTGCTGGCAGCCGATGGGGCGCTCGCGGAACATCTTGGTGCCGTCGGGAGCCTCGTAATTGACCGGCTGGTTGCGGTAGGGGGAGGCCCACGGGCCGGCGGAGACATCGGCGGTCATATCCAGGGCGGTGCCCTCGTAGTGGTCGCGCATGTCGGCCATCACATCCCGGACGGTGAGGGGTTTGTCGGGCTTGATCCACAAGGGGAGTTCGTCGCAGATTTCGGTGTGGCCGTTGATGAAGGGGAGGTAGGCGTCCATCTTCTCTGTGTCATAGTGATGGCGGAAGAAGCTCCAGACGCGGGCCTCGCAGTAGCGGATGGCGCTGAAATCCAGCGGGCCATAGGCCTCGCGGAAACTGAAGTCCGCGTCGGGACCCTCGTACCAACCCATTTCACGGGCGAAAGAGATGACATCGGCGCTGTACATGCATTCGCCCTCGACGATGCCGAAGCCCTTCTTCTTGTCGATTTTCTTCGCCTGCGGGAACTTCCGGATGCGGCTGGCATTGGCATAGGCCGAGATGCAGTCGTCCGGGACGCGGCGCGCCACCCACACGGCGCCCTTGCGGCCGGGACCCTTGCCGATGAGTTCCATGATCCAGGCCTCCTGCGGGTCGCAGACGGCGAAGGATTCGCCCGAGGCGCTATAACCGTATTCCTGCACGAGGTTGTGCATCACCTCGATGGCCTCCCGGGCCGTCGCGCTGCGCTGTAGGGCCAGGTGCATCAGGGTGAAATAGTCCAGGGCGCCCTCGGAGCGGGCCAGCTCGTCCCGGCCGCCCCAGGTGGTCTCCACGATGGTGACCTGCCGTTCGTTCATCAGGCCCACGACGCCGAAGGTGTAGTCCGCCTGGGCGACGTAATGCACGGGGGACTGGGGACCCCAGCCGCGGATGGCGAGCATCTCGCCCGGCGCGTGCTTCCCGGCCGCAAACCAATCCAGCGGCTGGAGGAAGCCGAAGCTGTCGCAGTTGTAGGTGCAGATCACGCTTCCGTCGGCGGAAGCCAGCTTGCCCACGATGAGGTTCGTGCAGGGGAATCCGGCCACTGTCGCGAGGGACAGGAGGACCGTCAGGAACATTTTTTTCATATCTATCTGTCTTAGTTACTTACAAATATAACCAAAAGTCCCCGGAAACGCGTGTTCCCGGGGACTTTTTTTGTACGGATGGAAGAGCGGCGCAGGGCCGGACTTCCGGAGGACTAGGCCTCCTTCTCGTCCTTCTTGGCCTTGATCTCGTCGATCTTGGCCTTGCCCTTTTCAGCAAGCTCGGCGGCCTTGGCCTTGCCCTTATCGGCGAGTTCGGCGGCTTTGGCCTTGCCCTTTTCGGCAAGCTCGGCGGCGTTCTCCTTGGCCTCGGCATACAGGTCCTTGGCCTTGTCGGAGGCCTTGTCATAGACCTCCTTGCCCTTTTCCTTGGCCTTGCCGGCGAGGACCTTGGCGTCCTCGAGGGCGTCCTTGGCGTCTTCCTTGACGCCTTCGTACACCTTCTTCACGCTTTCCTCGACCTTCTCGCCGGCCTTGCCGGCATAGTACTGGACCTTTTCACCAAGGGAGACCTTGCCGTCACCATTGAGGTCCATGGGGTTCTTTTTCTCTTCTTCCATTTGGATCAGTGTTTAGTGTTTTGTGCAAATGTAACTATTTTTTCATTCTCTCGCGCCACAGCGTGGTCATGTCTTCGAGCGTCTTGCCCTTGGTCTCCGGGACGAGCTTCCAGACGAAGAACGCCGCGAGCAGGCAGAAGAAGCAGTACATGCCGTAGGTGAAGGCGGGACTCCAGGTGTACAGCGGCACGAAAGTGGAGCTCACGATGAAGTTCGAGATCCACTGGAAAGCGACCGCGATGGCCACGGCGGCGCCGCGGATCGTGTTCGGGAAGATCTCGGAGATGAGCA
>CAMVPS010000110.1:0-4797 GCA_947169405.1 uncultured Bacteroidales bacterium | reverse complement strand
ACGGTCCGCAGATGTTCCGCACGCAGACGGGCAAGCTGGGCATGCTCTGGTCCACTTGGGGCAAGGAGCGCTACCTCCAGGCCGTGTGCTATTCCGAGTCCGGCAAGATCTCCGGCCCTTGGGTCCAGGAACCCGAACCGTTCCTCGCGAACAACTCCGGCCACGGTATGCTGTTCCGCACCTTCGAGGGCGAGCTCCGCTATGTGGTGCACCACGTGGAGGGCAACGGTCCCCGCAAGCCGCAGTACTGGACCGTCGACGATTCCGGCGACAAGCTGGTGCTGGGCAAGCAGATCATCGTTCCTTAGACCCGTTGATTCGGTTAAATATTTGGTTAGTTATGAGGGCAGGAGGCATCCGTTCAGGGTGCCTCCTGTTGTTTTTATCGGCCATTGTCCATATCTTTACAAGGATTAACCCGTCAATTGCTTGATAATATGCGCATTCAATCGCTTCTTCCGGCCGTCCTCACGGCCCTCGCGCTGGTAGGCTGCAGCCCCGCCAATCCCGTTCTCGACATCGAGGGCGGACAGATCCAGGGAGTCGAATCCTCCGTCAAGGGGGTCTATATCTACAAGGGCATCCCTTTCGCCGCCCCGCCCGTCGGGGACCTGCGCTGGAAGGAGCCCCAGCCCGTCATTCCCTGGGAAGGCGTGAAGGTGGCCGACACCTTCAGCGCGGGCGCGGTGCAGGTCAATCACGATTCCAGCAACCCCTGGACCAGTGAATTCTACTGGGAGGATCCGGAATTCAGCGAGGACTGCCTGTACCTGAATGTCTGGACCCCGGCCCCGGGCAAGCCGGGCAAGAAGCTGCCGGTGGCGATGTGGATCCACGGCGGCGCCTACACCGGCGGCTGGGGCTTCGAGCCCGAGTTCGACGGCAAGGTCTGGGCCGAGAAGGGCGTCGTCCTGGTCACCATCAACTACCGGCTCGGCGTCTTCGGGTTCCTGGTCCATCCGCTCCTGACGGAGGAGAGCCCGCACCACGTCTCCGGCAACTACGGCCTCCTGGACCAGATCGCCGCGCTCAAATGGGTCCACGCCAACATCGCCGCGTTCGGCGGGGATCCGGACAACATCACGATCCTGGGCCAGAGCGCCGGCGCCGGCAGCGTCAAGGCGCTCGTCTCCTCGCCGCTGACCGGCGACCTGATCAAGAAGGCGATCATCCAGAGCGGCGGCGGTGTGAACCGGGTTCCGACTGGCCGGTCCGCCCAGCCGCAGGGCGCCGTCTCGTCGCTGGATTTCGTGGGAAAGGCCACCAAGGAGCTCTTCGACTGGGCCGGCTACGATACCCTGGAGAAGATGCGCGCGGCCTCCACCGAGGCGATTTTCACACTGCCGAACCGCTATGCCGCCGAGACGGGCACCCCGTTCCGGCTGTCCGCCCGGCCCGTCGTGGACGGTTATGTGTCGACGGAAAGCTTCGACGAGGCGGCCCAAGAAGGCCGGATCAAGGACATCCCCTATATGATCGGCTACACGCGGGACGACATGGGCAATCCGGAAGAGGGCATCCGCCGCTTCTGCGACCTCCGCAACGCGGCCGGCAAGCCCGTCTACGCCTATCAGTTCGCCCACGCCCTGCCGGACGACGAGGCGGGCTCCCACGACATGAAGGGAGCCTTCCATTCCTCCGAACTCTGGTTCATGTTCAAGTCGCTGGAACACAGCGACCGGCCCTTTACCCAGGCTGACTGGGACCTGGCCGAGCACGTGGTCTCCTGCTGGACCAACTTCGCCAAGACGGGCCACCCCGGCCTGGGCTGGAAGGCCTACACGCCTGACGCGCCCGACTTCATGGTCTTCGACCTGAGCGAAGATGGAACCAAGGATGCCTCAGCGATGGGCAAGCCGCTGCCGCGCCGGCAGTAACGATTAAAATCTGTCATCCATGAAAAAGCTCTTCTTCCTGTCGCTGACGCTCCTGCTGGCCGTGGCCTGTTCTACGAAGACCGCCCCGAACCCGGACAAACAGTATGAGGCGTTTGTAAACGCCGTGTATGACCGCCTTTCCGTGGAGGACCGCGCGGCCCAGCTCTTTGGCATCTACCCGAGCGAGCTGATGGTCGATGGTGTCTTTTCCCTTGACAAGTGCAAGGAAGTGATTCCTTACGGCGCCGGCCATATCTGCCAGCTGTCCAGTTCCCAGAGCCTGAATGCCGACGAGCTCCGCAAGCTCATCGCCGACATCCAGGATTATATGGTCAACCATACGCCCGCCGGCATCCCGGCCGTCATCCACGACGAGTGCATCACGGGCGTCACCGCCAAGGGCGCCACGGCCTATCCCCAGCAGATGGCCGTCGCCTGCACCTGGGACCCTGCGCTGCTGTCCGTGAAAATGCGGCAGACGGCCCGCTCGATGCGCGACCTGGGCGAGCCGTTCGCCCTGTCGCCGATGGTGGACATCATCCGCAGCGCCCACTGGTCCCGCGTGGAGGAGTCCTACGGCGAGGACGGCTATCTGACGGCCACCATGGGCGCCGCCTTTGTCAAGGGCTTGCAGGCCGATGGTTTCCGAGAAGGCGTCACTGCCACCACCAAGCACTTCCTGGGCTACGGCGGCGGCTCTTCCCTGCCGGAGAAGGAAATCTATGAGGAAGTCCTCTTCCCGCACGAAGCCATCATCCGGGAGGCGGGCAGCCGCAGCATCATGACCTGCTATGACAAGTTCCGCACGCAGTATGCCGTCTGCAGCGACACCCTCCTCAACGTCATCCTCCGGGATTATCTGGGCTACGACGGCATTGTCGTCAGCGACTACGGCGCCGTGCAGCAGGGGAGCCGCGACCGCAGCCCGGAGTTCCTGAAGCAGTGCGCCATCGACGCCATCAACATGGGCAACGACCTGGAATTCAATTCCAACACCTCCTACCGGTACCTTCCTGAGCTGTTGGCGGAAGGCCGCGTGAGCGAGGCCGCGTTCGAGCGCGCGGTCAAGCGCGCCCTGACGGTCAAAGCCCGCTGCGGCCTGCTTGACCCCGACCCCGTCTACTTCAAGGAGGGCCCGATGGACCTGGATCCCGCCGAGAGCCGCCAGACGGCCTACGACCTGGCTGCGGAGTCCGTGGTCCTGCTCAAGAACGACGGCGTGCTCCCGCTGGCTTCCGGCAAGAACGTCGCCGTCGTCGGCCCGAATGCCAATTCCGTCTGGAGTATGCTGGGAGACTACACTTTCCCGTCGATGCAGCTGTTCTTCTTCCGCAAGGACGTGGACCCGGGCGACCTGTACATCCCCACCTTCCTGGACTGTTTCCGGAAGAAATATGACGGCAAGGTCGAGTATTCCCGGGGCGTCGACTGGAGCACCCTGGCCGATATGGGCCTCTCCGAGGGCGGAGACCAGCGCGTGCGGGCGCTCAATGTAAGGAAGTTGGAATCAGACGATTATACCAACTGGGATGACGCAGTCAAGGTGGCCGCCCGCAGCGACGTCATCGTCGCCGCGATGGGCGAGAACGTCTACTTGTGCGGCGAGAACCGTCGGCGGGCCGGCATCCGGCTGCCCGGCGACCAGGAGGCCTTCGTCAAGGCCCTCATCGCCACCGGCAAGCCGGTCGTGCTCGTGATGTTCAGCGGGCGTCCGGAAATGATCGCCGACATCGCCGACGGCTGCGCCGCCATCCTGCAGGCGTTCTACCCTGGCGAGGAAGGCGGCAACGCGGTAACCGACATCCTCACCGGAAAGGTCAATCCGTCCGGCAAGCTTTGCATGACGATGCCTGCCAGTGAGACCACGGAGCAGTATTGCTACAACACCGGCGCGGACGCGGGCCGCGAACTGTATCCTTTCGGTTTCGGTCTGTCCTACACGACCTTCGCCTATAGTGACATCCACGTGCAGCCCGAGGCCAAGACCAAGAATGGTCTCATCCAAGTGAGCTGCCAAGTGACCAATACCGGAAGCGTGAAGGGCGACGAAGTCGTCCAGCTCTATGCCTCTCCGAAGGCCGGTCAGCAGCTCAAGCCGCTGCAGCTCAAGGGCTTCCAGCGGGTGTCTCTGGCGCCCGGCGAGCGCCGCACGGTGACCTTTACCGTGGGTGCGGACCAGCTGGCCTGGCACTCGGACGCCGGCTGGACCGTCTCCCCGGGGGAGTACGCCTTCCGCATCGGCTCCTCCTGCCGTGACCTCCCGCTCGAAGGGATCTGCACCCTCCGGGGAAAACCGGCGGTGAAGGCCCTCCGCGACGTCTATTTCGCGCAGGCGGAAATCCGGTAATTACCGGCCGGCGCGGCGGTTGAACTCGTCCAGCTGCCGGAAGCAGCAGTCGTTCAGGATGCCCTGCAGCGGCCGGTCGAAGTTGTTGCGGACGCGGCATTCGTAGTCGAAGATGAAGCATTCGCCGTTCTCGGGCGTGTAGGGTTGCCAGGCCGGCAGGCCCTCGACGTTGGGATTCCCGGTCGCGGCGAAATTCGCCCAGCTGCGGCTCATGTTTTCCGCCAGCTTCCAGTCGGCCTCGGACGGCTCGGGAAGGACGCGGCCATGGAGGTTGGGCGTGTTGAAGCAGAAGTTCAGCTCGTAGCCGTGCACCGAGCCCTGGTCCGCGGGGGATTTCCAGGTGAACATGTACAGATAGGTGGGCGCTTTGCGCGTCGTCGCGACGGCATCGACGGTGATCAGGGTCTTGGGGCGGAACATCATGTCAATGGACAGCAGGTCCTGCGGGGTGTAGTCCGGCCACGCCTCGGCGAAGGCCGCGACGTATTCTTCCACCCGGTCGCCGAAGGTGAGGACCAGCTTCTCCTTGGCTTCTTCCAGCGTCATTTCCGTGCCGTAGGCCCGGCGCTGGAG
>CAMVPS010000109.1:0-4843 GCA_947169405.1 uncultured Bacteroidales bacterium | reverse complement strand
AGGCGGCCATCGTCGTGCAGCCGGCCTGGAACATCACGGTCCAGTCCTTGTCCGGGTTCGTGACGCCCTGCGCGTAGGCTTCGCCGTCGCGGAGGGAGAGGAAGAAGTCCACCTCGTTCCGGGCCTCGTCCACGATGTCGGGGATGCCGTTGCCGCTTTCCCGGATGCCCAGGTCGTCTTCCGCGAGCCGTCCGCCGGTGAGGATGTAGGGGAGGAGCAGGTCATAGATGTTGCTCACGTGGGCCAGGTGGCGGTCCCAGTCGAAGGCGTCGGAATGGCCGCCGACCACGTTCGGATTGACCGGATTGCCCGGGAGCCGGTGCGCCCAGAAGGCCGATTCTTCCCGCGCCTTGAAGTGCGGCTCGTCCCAGACGTCGCCCCGGAGTTTCCGCCAGTCGGGATGCCAGGGATGAAGGTCGGTCTTGTAGACGACGAAGCCTTCCGGGTCCACGCCGGGCGTGAACTGCGGCTGGCGGGGGACCGGCCAGACGTGTTCCGGGTCCTTGGGCTCCTGGAGGCGCATATAGTAGTAGCCGCGGACGGAGTAGCGGTAGGGCTGGAAGTAGATGTCGTCCCGGATCAGGAACTCCATGCTGCGGCCCACGTCCTCCACGACGAGGCAGTAGCGGCCGGGTTCGGAACCGGTGAAGTCGATGTTCCAGACGTCGGAGCCAGTGAGGTTCTTGCGGCCGGCTTCGTTCGCGCTGTCCGTGGCGGGTTTCCAGAACTTGACTTCGCCGGCTTTCACGGCCTTCCGGGTGTCCAGGTTCAGCAGCCACACGGACTTGCCTTCATAGGCGCTGTAATCCCGCGCGCCGCCGTCGCCCAGCCACATGTACAGGTCGGCCGCCTTGCGCTCCTCCCGCGTCGAATAGCCGAGGATGTTCACGTGGATGGCCTCGGAGAAGGAGAGCCAGGGGGAATACCGGAGCTGGGCGGATTCCGTGTCGGAACCGCACGCCGCCGGGATGTGGACGGTGTAGCTGCAGCCTTCCTTCATCGGCTTGGGGAGGCGGAGGAACAGCCAGTGGTCCAGTTCGGCCGTGAGGGTGTGGTCCCAGTGCATCGGCTTGGACTTGCGGCAGGGCGTGACGGAGACGGTCCCGAAGTCGGGGTCGTCCGCCGAGGTGACGGTCCATCCGGTCGCGGACGGATCCAGCCGCGGGTGGAACACCACGAGGGTGTCGTCGCCGTCCACGAAGGTGTGCCCGAGGAAGGCGCTGGGGCCGGTGCCGTTGTCCCGGTAGCGGACGTCGCCGTCCTGGAACATCACCACGAGGGTTTCCTTGTCGATGGCCTGGAGGCCCTTGAAACGGGAGGCGTGGGCCACGCTACCAAAAAGGAGGGGCGCCGCAAGGGCTGCGCACAAGAGGACTATTCTTTTCATGGGTCGTGGTTTTGATGTTGTTAAGATAGTCTTTTTCAATAGTATATCCAAGAAAATAAGGAATTTTGCCCAAGACGGGACAATCCCGTGTTTTTTTATTATATTTGTACAATTAACCACCTTTCCGAAAACCAACACAATCACTAATAGCTACCCTTATGGCAAAAGACATCTCCAGAAGATCTTTCCTGAAGACAGGAACGGCGGCCGCCCTCGGGCTTTCCATGATTCCCGGCAAAGTTTTCGCCGACAGTGAAAAACGGGCTCCGGCCCCGCTGAACCGCAAACTCAAGATTCTCGGCGTCGGTATCGGCGGCCGGGGCGCCAGCGTCCTCCGCGGCCTGGAGACCGAAGAGATCATCGGCCTCTGCGACGTGGACTGGAAGTACGCCGCGCACATCTTCGAGCGCTATCCGAACGCCAAGCGCTACAAGGACTGGCGCGTGATGTTCGATGAAATGCTGGACCAGGCCGACGCCGTGATGGTCGCCACCGCGGACCACACGCACGCCATCATCGCCGCGAACGCGATCATGGCCGGCAAGCACGTCTACTGCGAGAAGCCGCTCACCCGTACCGTGTACGAGTCCCGTCTCCTCACCAAGCTGGCCGCGAAGTACCGCGTCGCCACCCAGATGGGCAACCAGGGCGCTTCCGGCGAAGGTGTCCGCAAGATCTGCAACTGGATCTGGAACGGCGAGATCGGCGAGGTCACCCGCGTCGAGGCCTTCACGGACCGTCCCATCTGGCCCCAGGGCCTGGAGCGTCCCGCCAAGGCGGAGAAGGTCCCCAAGACCCTCGACTGGGACCTCTTCCTCGGACCGGCCCCGTACCGTCCGTACCATTCCATCTATACCCCGTGGAACTTCCGCGGCTGGTGGGATTTCGGCACCGGCGCCCTCGGCGACATGGCCTGCCACATCCTCCATCCCGTGTTCAAGGCCCTGAAGCTCGGCTATCCGACCAAGGTGCAGGGCAGTTCCACCGCCCTCCTCACCGAGTCCTGCCCGCAGGCTGAGAAGGTCCGCTTCGTGTTCCCCGCCCGTGACAACATGCCCAAGGTGGCGATGCCCGAGGTGACGGTGACCTGGACCGACGGCGGCATCCTGCCCGACCGTCCGGAAGGCCTGCCCGCCGGCAAGAACCTGAACGATTCCGGCGGCGCCGTCATCTTCTACGGCACGAAGGACACCCTCATCTGCGGCTGCTACGGCGTGAACCCGTACCTCCTTTCCGGCCGCAATCCCGAGGTTCCGAAGCTCCACCGCGAGTTCAGCCTCGACCACCAGCAGGACTGGGTCCGCGCCTGCAAGGAAGACCCGGATTTCCGCACCCCGAGCGCGTCCGACTTCGCCGAGGCCGGCCCGTTCAACGAGATGGTGGCGATGGGTGTCGTCGCCGTGCGCCTGCAGGGCCTGAACCAGGAACTGGAGTGGGACGGCGAGAACATGCGCTTCACCAACATCCCGGCCGGCGCGACCATCAAGACGATGATCCACGACGGCTTCTCCATCACCGACGGCCATCCCACGTTCGAGAACGTGTACACCGAGCCGGTGGATGCCAACAAGTTCGCCCAGGAACTGATCAAGCCTGTCTTCCGTGACGGCTGGAAGCTCCCTGAAATGCCTTAAAACCTTAAAAAACAATAACTTCATGAAAAAGATTCTTTTGCTTGCAGCGATTGCTGCGCTGATGGTCACCGCCGTTTCCTGCGGCAACCAGGGAAAGAAGAAGGCGGCTGAATCCGCCGTTCCCGCCTACACGGTCGTCGACGCCCCCGAGGTGGACCTGGACGACTTCAAGGTCGATGACGAAGGCTATATCGTCCTCTTCGACGGCACCTCCACGAAGGGATGGCGCGGTTACGGCAAGAAGGAGCTTCCTTCCCGCTGGTCCATCGAGGACGGCGCCCTCAAGTTCTCCGGAACCGGCAGCGGCGAAGCCCAGACGGGCGAGGGCGGCGACATCATCTTCGCCCACGAGTTCAAGAATTTCACCCTGGAGATGGAATGGAAGGTCTCCAAGGGCGGTAATTCCGGTATCTTCTACCTCGCCAAGGAAGTCACCACCAAGGACGAGAACGGCAACGACCGCTACGAGCCCATCTACATTTCCGCGCCGGAGTACCAGGTGCTGGACAATGCGAACCATCCGGACGCCCTCCTCGGCGTGGACGGCAACCGTCAGTCCGCCTCCCTGTATGACATGATCCCGGCCGTTCCGCAGAACCAGAACCCGTTCGGCGAGTGGAACAAGGTCAAGATCCTCTGCTACAAGGGCACCATCGTGCACTTCCAGAACGACGTGAAGGTCCTCGAGTACCACCTGTGGACCCAGCAGTGGACCGACATGCTGCAAGCCTCCAAGTTCAGCGAGAAGGACTGGCCCCTGGCCTTCGAGCTCCTGAACAACTGCGGCGGCGACGACCACGAGGGTTACATCGGCATGCAGGACCACGGCGACGACGTCTGGTACCGCAACATCCGCATCAAGGAGATGGACTAGCCCTATGAAGGTCCGTTTCATCCTCCTGGCGCTCCTCGCCATGGCTTGCGTTTCCGCTTGCGGCCCCAAGGAGACGGCTCCCGTGAAGAAGGACATGTGCATCCAGATGTACTCTGCGCGCAGCCTCATCACCCCGGAGAACTATCCCGACATCCTGAAGGAAATGGCCGCCATGGGCTACACGGCCGTGGAAGCCGCCAACTACAACGGCAACGAAGGCCTCCTCTACGGTGACGCTCCCGAAACCTTCAAGGAGAAGGTGGAAGCCGCCGGCATGAAGGTGCTCTCCTCCCACGTCTCCCGCGGTCTTTCCCGCGAGGAACTGGACAGCGGCGACCTCACCGCCGCCCTGGCCTGGTGGGACAAGTGCATCGACGTCCACAAGCGCGCAGGCATGAAGTACATGGTCACGCCCGCCATCGGCGGCCAGCGCGACCTCAAGGACCTCCAGGTCTACTGCGACTACCTGAACGAAGTGGGCCGCCGCTGCAAGGCCGCCGGCATCCAGTACGGCTACCACAACC
Organism: uncultured Bacteroidales bacterium; assembly: GCA_947169405.1. Classification (GTDB taxonomy): domain Bacteria; phylum Bacteroidota; class Bacteroidia; order Bacteroidales; family UBA932; genus Cryptobacteroides. The sequence continues at coordinate 424 of CAMVPS010000109.1, read as the reverse complement.
ACGCCTACGAGTTCGAGAAGGTCGAAGACCAGGTCATGTACGACTACATGCTCCAGCACACGGATCCCGACCTGGTGTTCTTCCAGATGGACGTGTACTGGGCGGTGATCGGCAAGGCCTCCCCGGTGGACTACTTCAAGCGCTATCCCGGCCGCTTCACCATGCTCCATATCAAGGACGAGTGGGAAGTGGGCCAGAGCGGCATGGTCGGTTTCGACGCCATCTTCAAGAACGCGGAACTCGCGGGCCTGAAGGACTTCGTCGTGGAGATCGAGCGCTACAGCTACGAAGACATCCGCAAGAGCTTCCAGGAAAGCGCCGACTACCTCCTCAACGCCCCCTTCGTGAAGGCGACCTACGCGGAGTAGCACGCTGTGTATCAAAAGAAAAGGAGCCGACTCATCTGAGCCGGCTCCTTTATTGT
>CAMVPS010000108.1:0-4915 GCA_947169405.1 uncultured Bacteroidales bacterium | reverse complement strand
GGCATCATGACCACCCAGCTCAAGGTGGTCGGCCTCGGCGTCCTCGTGATCCTTCTGCTGTACATCTTCGGCCGGAGCGGATTCTACCGCTGGTTTGGCAAGTGGTGCTATCCCCTGTCCCTGGTGATGCTCGTGATCCTGGTCTTCAACCTGAACCTCGGCATCGTCCAGGCCGGCGAAATCAACGGCGCCCGCCGCATCATCAAAGTGTTCGGAAAGCAGCTCCACGTCTACGAGTTCGTGAAGGTGTTCATGGTGCTGTACCTCGCGTGGGCGCTGGACGCCTACAAGCGGGGCGAGTTCAAGCTCAACAAGTTCCTGGCGACCCTTTCCCCGAAGCTGTTCACCTGGACCACCAAGCCGCTCGGCGAAAAGATCGTCTACATCTACCTCCCCGCCCTCCTGACCATCGGGTTCGTGGCGGCGGGTTCCAACTCGTCGGCCCTCTTCCTCGCCGCCGTGCTGCTTCTCATCATCCTGATCGGCGGAGTCAATTTCAAGGAGATCGCCCTGTTCTTCGCCAGCATCCTCGTCCTCGGCGGCATTCTCGTCCTGGGATACAAGACCGGCCTCATCAAGAGCAACCGCATCGAGACGGCCTTCAGCCGCATCACGAACGACGACGACGCGACGATGGAGATCCTCCTGAACTCGAAGGTCGGCTCCCCGGAATACGATGCGGCCCGCGACGAGCTGCGGCAGCCCGTGGGCGCCCTCCTCGCCATCAAGGAGGGCGGCATCTTCGGCAAGGGCATCGGCAACAGCACCCAGAAATACCAGGTCCCGGTCATCTTCGGGGACTATATGTTCAGCTTCATCGTCGAGGAGACCGGCTTCCTCGGGGCCATCCTCATCATCCTGCTGTACTTCAGCCTCCTCGCCCGCGGAACGACCATCGCCAAGGACTGCGACAACTACTTCGACAAGATCGTGGTGGCGGGCCTCGCCATCCTCGTCACCGGACAGGCCTTCATGCACATGATGGTCAATGTCCATTTCCCGCTGGTTCCCCAGACCGGCCAGACCCTGCCCCTGGTGAGCCACGGGACCACCTCGTTCCTGGTGTTCAGCGCCGTGTTCGGCATCCTGCTGTCCATCAGCCGCGAGACCTACCTGAAAATGCGCAAGCGCGAGGAGGAGGCGATTCCCATCATCGTACGGGAACCCGCCGACGAAGTCCAGGCCAGCCTGGACGACCTCGAGAACATGGAATCCGACAACTTGAAAAATGACCCGGATTATGAAGTATAAACCAATAAGAGCCATCATCAGCGGCGGCGGCACGGGAGGGCACATTTTCCCGGCCATCTCGATTGCGAACAAGCTCAAGGAGCTGAACCCGGACACGGAGATCCTCTTCGTCGGCGCCACCGGCAAGATGGAGATGGAGAAGGTGCCGGCCGCCGGTTACAAGATCGTCGGCCTCCCCATCGTCGGGATGCAGCGCCAGCTGAACCTGAAGAACATCGTCAACGACATCCAGGTGCCCTTCCGGGTGCTGAAGAGCGTGTCGATGGCGAAGAAGCTCATCCGCGAGTTCAAGCCGGACATCGCCATCGGCGTGGGCGGCTACGCCAGCGCTCCCCTGCTCTGGGCCGCGACGGGGATGAAGGTCCCCGCCCTCATCCAGGAGCAGAACGGCTTCGCCGGCTTGACGAACAAGATGCTCGGAAAGCGGGTGCAGAAGATCTGCGTCGCCTACGAGGGGATGGAACGCTTCTTCCCGGCCGACCGGATCGTGATGAGCGGCAACCCCATCCGCAAGGAAGTCTGCACGCCGCCGACGGCCGCGATGAAGAAGGAGGCGATGGAATACTACCACCTGGACCCGGAGAAGAAGCATCTCTTCATCGTGGGCGGCAGCCTCGGCAGCGGCACGCTGAACCGGTCGATGAAGCGATGGATCGAAGCCGGCTGCCCCGGCGGCGAAGACGTCGAGGTCATCTGGCAGTGCGGCAAGTACTACAAGAAGGGCGTGGACGAGTTCATGGCGCAGCACCCCTGCCCGGGTGTGCAGCACTATGATTTCATCGCCCGGATGGACCTCGCCTACGCGGCGGCGGACGCCGTCGTGACGCGCAGCGGCGCCAGCACGGTGTCCGAGCTGTGCGCGATGCACAAGGCGGCCATCTTCGTGCCCTCGCCCAATGTGGCGGAGGACCACCAGACGCACAACGCGATGGCTCTCGTGCGCCGCGACGCGGCCCTCATCGTGAAGGACGCCGACGCGCCCGAGAAACTGATGGCGACGGCCGTGGAGCTCCTGGCCGATCCGGGACGCATCGCCACGCTGGAGGAGAACGCCGGAAAGATGGCATTGACGGAAGCGGCGCAGGTGATCTGCGACGAAGCATATAAACTGGTATGAAGAACGTATATTTCATAGGCATCGGGGGCATCGGAATGAGCGCCCTGGCCCGCTATTTCAAGTTCAAGGGATACGCGGTGTCCGGCTATGACAAGACCCCGTCGGACCTGACGGCGCAGCTGGAGAAGGAAGGGATCGGCGTCCATTACGACGACCGTCCGGACCTCGTACCGGCCGATGTGAAGGAGACCCTCGTCATCTGGACGCCGGCCATCCACGAGCTCCAGGAGCTGGATTTCGTGCGGGAGAAGGGCTACCGCGTGGTCAAGCGCTCCCTCGCCCTCGGAGAGGTCGCGAAGGGCCAGCGCTGCCTCGCCGTCTCCGGCACGCACGGCAAGACGACCACCTCGACGATGGCCGCCCATATCTTCACGGAGAGCGGCGAAGGCTGTTCCGCCTTCCTCGGCGGCATCTCCCGCAACTACGGAACGAACCTCCTCGTGAGCGACAACGACGTGGTGGTGGCGGAAGCCGACGAGTTCGACCGCTCCTTCCACTGCCTGTTCCCGGAAATCGCCGTCATCACGGCCATCGACGCGGACCATCTGGACATCTACGGCGACTATGCCCACGTCCTGGAGGCGTTCCAGGTCTTCGCCTCCCAGGTGAGCGGGACCGTCATCGCCAAGAAGGGAGTCCCCATCACGGCGGCGGACACGAAAGCGAAGCTTCTGACCTATCATTATACCGATCCGGAGGCCGACTTCCACGCCGTGGACCCGCATCCGGACGCCTGCGGCAACTTCATCTACGACCTCCGCTGGCCGGGCGGCGTCCTCCAGGGCATCCGCGTGGGCGCACCCGGGCGGGTCAATGCCGAGAACAGCATCGCCGCGGCCGCCATCGCCCTCACCTACGGGCTGGACCCGGAGGCCGTGAAACACGCCATCGGCACCTTCGAGGGCGTCAAGCGCCGCCTGGAGGTCCACGTGAACAAGCCGGGCGCCGCCTACGTGGACGACTACGCCCACCATCCGGCGGAACTCGCGGCGGCCATCGCCTCCCTCCGGGACATCTTCCCGGGGCGGAAGCTCACCGCCATCTTCCAGCCGCACCTGTACACCCGGACGCGGGACTTCGCGCCCGAGTTCGCCGCTTCCCTGAGCGCGGTGGACAAGCTCATCCTCCTCCCCATCTACCCGGCCCGCGAGGAGCCCATCCCCGGCGTCACGTCCGACATCATCTTCCGGGACGTGACCGCGCCGGAGAAGGTGCTGGTGGAGAAGGAGAAACTGATGGAATACCTGGAGCATGAGCCGATCGACGTGCTGGTCACCTTCGGGGCCGGCAACATCGACCGCTTCATCGGACCGATCGCCGAACTCGTGAAGAACCGCTGATGAAACCCGTCGTCCGCTACATCATCGCCGCCTCGGCCGTCACCGCCTGCCTGTTCCTCTGGCTGGTGGGCGACCGCGTGGGCGCGGAAAACCGCCGGGAAGTGACCTGCAACAGCGTCGACGCCATCATCGCCGACAGCCTCGCGTTCGTCTCCCCGGAGGACATCAAGGACTGGATGGCGGACTACGGCACCTATCTCGGCCTCCGGCTGGACAGCGTGGACCTTCGCAAGGTCGAGGCCGTCATCGACGGCAAGAGCGCCGTCCGCAAGAGCCAGGCCTGGCTCACCGACGACGGCGTCCTCCACGTCAGCGTCACCCAGCGCGCGCCGGTGGTCCGCTTCCAGGGCGCTTCCGGCGGCTTCTACGCCGATGCGGAAGGCTTCCTGTTCCCGCTCCAGCTGCGCCATACCGCCCGCGTCCCGGTCGTGGACGGCGCCCTGCCTCTGAAGATCGACAAGAACTTCAAGGGCGTGCCCGAGACGGAGAAGGAGCGGCAGTGGGTCCTGTCCGTGCTGGACCTCGTCCGCTGGCTGGGCGCCCGCAAGGAATGGAACGACCTGGTGGGACAGATTTCCGTCCGGAAGGACGGGAACCTGGTCCTGGTGCCGCGCGAGGGCGCCGAGCGCTTCCTCTTCGGCACGCCCACCGACATCGACGCCAAGTTCGGCCGCATTCGCAAATACTACGAAAGCATCGCCCCGACGCGGGAAACCCCGTACAAGACCGTGGACGTGCGCTACGACGGCCAAATAGTCTGCAGAAACAAATAATAATACGATATGGAAGAAAGGTATATTGCATCGATCGACCTGGGAACCTCCAAGCTCGGGCTCTGCGTAGCCCGCGTGAAGGGGGATGACGTCCAGGTCGTCTACTACAAGGAGACCCCGTCCGCCGGCATCCGGGGCAGCGTGGTCGCCAACCCGATGAAGGCGTCCCTCCCCCTGAAGAAGGCCATCCAGGAAGCCGAGGACGAGCTGATGATCAAGATCCTGCAGGTGGTCGTGGGCATGCCCCGCAGCGACGTGCGGCAGGAGACCGCGACGGGCGGCATCGTCCGCTCCAACCCCGACGAATACATCACCGAGGAGGAGGTCGAGAACTTGAAGGCGATGGCCCTCGAGTCCTACCCGCTGGACGACGAGAACAGCCAGATCATGTACGGCGCCGTGGCCCAGTCCTTCTCCATCGACGACCAGATCCA
>CAMVPS010000107.1:0-4943 GCA_947169405.1 uncultured Bacteroidales bacterium | reverse complement strand
ATGTCATTCCGAGCGAAGCGAAGGAATCTTTTCCTTCTTTTAGTCGCCGTGCTGGCGGCCTCCTGCACCCGTCCGGACATCCTCACGATGTTCGTCGGCACCTATTCCGACGGCTTCTACGCCTATGATTTCGACCAGCGGGCCGGGGAGTTCGTCGGGGAAGGCCCCGTCGCCAAGGCGGAAATGCCCAACCCGTCCTACCTGACGGTCGATGGCAACAAAGTCTACGCCGTCTCCGAAATGCCCGACACCACTGCCTCCGTCTGGGCCTGGCGCTGGGGCGGCAACGGATTCGAACTCATCAATTCCCAGCCTACCGGTGTCATTCCGAGCGAAGCGAAGGAATCTCCCTTCCGCGGCGAAGACCCTTGCTACGTCTCCACCGACGGCACCCTCCTGGCCGTAGCGAACTACTCCGGCGGTACGCTCGCCACCTACCGGCTCCGCGAGGACGGCAGCATCGCCCCGCTGGACTCGCTGCTCGTTTCCGGAACCGGCGGTCCCGACCTGTCCCGTCAGGCGGATCCCCATGTGCATTGCGCCGTCTTTTCGCCTGAAGGCAAGCATCTGTTTTTCAGTGAGTTCAGTGCCGATGAAATCGGCCGTCTGGACGTCTATGCCGGGGGCGTGCGCAACTATTGCCGCGCCGCCACCCTGCATGCCGACTACGGCCCCCGGCACCTGTTGTTCGACGCTTCCGGCCGGCATCTGTACGTGATTGGCGAGCTCTCCGGCGACATCACCGTCTTCGATTATGCCGATGGTTCCCTGACCGAGAAGCAGGTGATCAAGGCCGACCGGATGGACGCCCGCGGCGCCGCGGATCTCCATTTCTCGCCCGACGGCAAGTTCCTGTACGCTTCGCTCCGTCTCCGCGGCGACGGCATCGTCGTCTTCGAGGTCGGCCCCGGCGGCCTGCTGAACTATGTCGGCTACACGGCCACCGGCCCGCATCCGCGCAACTTCAACATCACCCCCAACGGCCGCTATGTCCTCGTCTGCTGCCGCGACAACGACACGGTCGAGGTCTATGCCCGCGACGCCGCCACCGGCCTGCTGACCTTTACCGGCGTGCGCCTGCCCGTCACCCGCCCCGTCTACGTGGGCTGGTAATAAACGATTGATTATGAAAGTACTCGTCACCGGCGCGGCCGGTTTCATCGGTTCCAAACTCATGTACACCCTCAAGCAGCGGGGGGACGTGGTCGTGGGAATCGACAATTACAATGATTATTACGATGTGCGCCTGAAGGAGGGCCGGTGCAAGGCGTTCGGGCTGGAGGTCCGGAAGATGGACCTGGCCGACAAGGACGCCATCGACAGACTTTTTGCGGAAGAGAAGTTCGACAAGGTCGTGAACCTCGCCGCGCAGGCCGGTGTCCGGTACAGCATCACGAACCCGTATGCGTACCTGCAGAGCAACCTGGTGGGATTCCTGAACATCCTGGAGGCCTGCCGGAACTTCGGGGTGAAGCATCTCGTCTATGCTTCCTCCTCCAGCGTTTACGGCATGAACGCCAAGGTCCCGTACAGCGAGGACGACAAGGTGGACAACCCCGTGAGCCTGTATGCGGCCACGAAGAAGTCCAACGAACTCATGGCCCACAGCTACTGCAAGCTGTACGGCATCGCGATGACCGGCCTGCGGTATTTCACCGTCTATGGACCCTGGGGCCGGCCGGACATGGCGCCGATGCTGTTTGCGCGCGCCATCTCGAAAGGGGAGACCATCAAGGTCTTCAATCATGGCGACATGATCCGCGACTTCACCTTCATCGACGACATCGTCGCCGGCACCGTCGGCTGTCTGGACCATCTGCCGGAGCCGGATGCGAACGGCCTCCGGTATCGGGTCTATAACATCGGCTGTTCCCATCCCGTGAAACTGATGGACTTCATCTCCGAGATCGAGCAGGCGCTCGGCGTGGAGGCGAAGAAGGAGTTCCTGCCGATGCAGCCCGGGGACGTCTATCAGACCAATGCCGACACCACCAAGCTCGAGGCGGAGATCGGCTACAAGCCCGTCGTGCGCCTGCACGAGGGCATCGCCCAGTTCATCGAGTGGTACAAGAGCGACCTTAACCCGTTGAAATAAAATGCGCTGCGAAGACCGATTCTATGAAACCTACGGCCGGGACTACGACGGCCTGGCCTTCTGTCCCTACCGCATCTGCCCGATCGGGGCGCATTCCGACCACAACTTCGGCAAGATCACCGGCCTGGCCATCGACAAGGGCATCCATTTCGCGTATGCCGCCAAGCAGAACGGCGTGGTGGAGGTTTCCTCCCTGCAGTTCCCGAAGCGGGCGCAGTGGCACATCGAGAACGTCCCGCCCCGGAAAGTGGGGGACTGGGCCGATTATCTCCGCGGCGCCACCCAGGTGCTGGAGCAGCGATACCGCCTCCGGGTGGGCCTCTGCGGCGTGATCGAGGGCAGCCTGCCCATCGGCGGCCTCTCTTCGTCGGCCGCCGTCACGATTGTCTTCCTGTCGGCCCTCGCGCGGGTGAACGACATCCAGCTGGAGGCGCAGGAGCTGATCGACATGGCCTTCCACGCCGAACTGGACTATGTGGGCGTTTCCGTGGGCAAGCTGGACCAGAGCTGCGAAGTGCTGGGCCGGGCGGACCATCTGCTGTACCTGGACACCCTGGACGGCCGATATGAACTGATCCCCCAGCATCCGGCGATGAAACCGTACCGGATCGCCATTTTCTTCTCCGGGCTGGAGCACAGCCTGGCGGGTTCCAAGTACAATATGCGCGTGGACGAGCTCCGCGCCGGCGTGTACGCCTTGCAGGCGTTCGCCGGCCTGGAATACGGAAAGTTCAACCAGGCGGCGGCCCGGTATGTCCCCCGGGACGTGTACGAGACGTACAAGGACCGCCTGCCGGAGCCTTGGCGCAAGCGCTGCGAGCACTGGTATACCGAGTTCGAACGCGTGGAGAAAGGCGCCGAAGCCTGGCGCCGCGGCGACATCGAGACCTACGGCCGACTCTCCTTCGAATCCGGCTGGAGCAGCATCCACAACTGGGAATCCGGCGCCCCGGAGCAGATCCGCCTGTACGAGATCATGCGGGAGACCGAGGGCATCTACGGCGGCCGATTCTCCGGCGCGGGCTTCAAGGGCTGCTGCATGGCCCTCATCGACCCGGCCTATGCCGATGAAATCGCCGAAAAGGTGAGCGCGGCCTATCTGAAGGATTTCCCGCGCCTCTCCGACAAATACGGCGTCTATATCTGTGACAGCGCTGACGGATTGAACTTATGAAATGCCTGATTCTCGCCGCTGGCTACGCCACGCGGCTCTACCCCCTCACCGAGAACTTCCCGAAACCCCTCCTGAAAGTAGGGGAGAAGACCATCCTGGACTGGCTCATCGACGATGTCGACACGGCCGGCCTCATCGACGAGTACGTCGTCATCTCCAACCACAAGTTCGCCCCGATCTTCGAGGACTGGGCCTCTTCTGTCATTCCGAGCGAAGCGAAGGAATCTAAAAAGATCACCATCCTGGACGACGGCACGTCGTCGAACGAGACACGGCTCGGAGCCGTGCGCGACATCCAGTTCGCCATCGATACGCTGGGCCTGGACGACGACCTGCTGGTGATGGCAGGGGACAACCTGCTGGATTTCAGCTTGGTACGCTTCCTTGAATATGCGCGGGAGAAGGGCACGTCCTGCGTGATGCGCTACTATGAGCCGTCGGAGGAGAAGTTGCATAAGACCGGGGTGGCGACGGTGGACGAGAACGGCCTGATCCTGGAAATGGAGGAGAAACCGGCCTGTCCCAAGAGCCATTGGTGCTGCCCGCCGTTCTATTTCTACCGCCGGAGCGACGTGCCGCTCGTGAAGGTGGGCATCGACAGCGGCTGCGGCGTGGACGCCCCGGGCGGTTTCATCGCCTGGCTCTCCGCGCAGACCCCTGTCCACGCCTGGGAGATGCCCGGCAAGCGCTATGACATTGGTAACCTGGCCTCCTATGAGGAGGTGAAACTGAACTATAAAGGCTTATGAAGATCGCTGTAGCTGGAACCGGCTATGTGGGCCTCTCGATCGCGACGCTGCTGTCGCAGAAGCACGAGGTCGTGGCGGTGGACGTCGTCCCCGAAAAGGTGGAGAAGATCAACGCCCGGCAGAGCCCCATTGCCGACGAATACCTTGAGAAATACCTGGCTGAGAAGCCCTTGCGCCTGTGCGCGACCCTGGACGGCCGCGCGGCGTACCGCGACGCCGGCTTCGTCGTCATCGCCACGCCCACGAATTACGACCCCAAGAAGAACTTCTTCGACACGTCCCACGTGGAAGAGGTCATCGACCTGGTCCTGGAGGTGAATCCGGACGCCGTGATGGTCATCAAGTCCACCGTCCCGGTGGGCTACACCCGGAATGTCCGGGAGAAGTTCTCCTACCGGGAGCGGCAGGCCGACGGCACGATGAAGGTCGTCGTCCCGAAGATTCTTTTCGCGCCGGAATTCCTTCGCGAATCCAAGGCGCTCTACGACAACCTGTATCCTTCCCGGATTATCGTCGGGTATGATGGCGAGGCGCTGGAAAGCGCCGCGCGCACCTTCGCGGAGATCATCAAGGAGGGCGCCCTCAAGGAGGACGTGCCCGTGCTGCTCATGGGATCGACCGAGGCCGAGGCGGTGAAGCTGTTCGCGAACACCTACCTGGCCCTGCGGGTTTCCTACTTCAATGAGCTGGATACCTATGCGGAGATGAAAGGCCTTGACACGCAGGCGATCATCGAGGGTGTCGGCCTGGATCCGCGCATCGGCACCCACTACAATAACCCGTCTTTCGGCTACGGCGGCTACTGTCTCCCGAAGGACACGAAGCAGCTGCTGGCGAACTTCAACGACGTGCCGGAGAACCTCATCAAGGCCATCGTGGAGTCCAACCGCACCCGCAAGGACTACATCGCGGACCGGGTGCTGGA
>CAMVPS010000106.1:0-5050 GCA_947169405.1 uncultured Bacteroidales bacterium | reverse complement strand
ATCCGGCGCGCCACGTCCCGGTAGTTGAGCGTCACGCCCTGGTAGTTGGAGAGGGCGGGGCGGTCCCAGTTTTCCCGGAAGCTGTTCTCGATGATCTTGTTGACGGATTTGAATTCCATTTTCAGAATGTTAAGGTCGGTTTCAGTACTTACAGTTTGATGTCCCGGGTCTTTCCGTCATAGCATTCGACGGAGATGCCGCGGGAGGCAGGAGTGATTTGGGAGTCGGGACGGATCATCTTGCCGCCCTCGTCCTTGGTGAGGGGATCGCCGCCGTCGAAGCCGTACACGAGGGTGCGGATGGACGTGCGGACCACCCAGTATTTCTTGTCCTTGAGCTCCAGCAGCTCCGGAAGCGCCTTGACCGTCTCGGGGGCGTAGATGCCCTTCCAGGCGGCCGGCTTCTGGCCGTGGAGGTTGTACATTTCCAGGGAATTGTCCTGATGCAGGACCATCACCGTATATCCGTGCGCGCCCGTGAAGTCATAGGCCTTCGGGCCCAGCAGGACCGGCTTGCCGAGGTCCGCCGGGAAGTCCTTCACGAAGCGGCCCAGGCGGTCCAGCAGGTACAGGCTCTGGCCGGCGGCGAACAGGAACTGGATCTTCCCGTTCCCGTAATAGTCGATGCTTTCCACGTAGCCGCAGATGGGCTGCTTGAACGGAACGCCCCAGAGGCCCTTGCCGTTCTCGTCGTTCAGGCACAGGTAGAGGTTCGCGTTCTGGTAGAAGGAGTTCGTCTTGCCCGTCTCTCCGTTCAAGACCTCGAAGGGTCCCTTGGGGACGACCACGGTGGTGTCCCGCTCGAGGACCTGCACCTTGTTGCCCTTGAGGGCGCGCTTGTCCAGCGAGACCCGGATGTCCGGATGCCCGGAGGACAGGTCCAGGCCGGCGAGCGCCGGGGCGTAGGCCGATCCGGTCACATAGGCGCCGAGGGCCTCGGCGGCGACCGGCGCGAACAGGTCCGTGAGCACGGCCGGGAAGTCCGTGGCCGAGGCATAGGCCACGATGCCGGCGGGCAGGGAAAGGCCCGCGTCGGACAGCCGCTCCCGGAGCGGATAGTCCAGGAACTTCTTGTCCGAGAAGGGGCCGGCGGCCGAGGCGCTGCCCATCACGGTCCAGTGGCCGGGCAGGGACACGCACACCGTGTCCACGACATCGAACAAACCGCCGAAGAGGGTGGCCAGGTTGCCCGGATAGGGATTGCTTCCCGACGGGATGTCCCGGCCGGAACGAACCAGGAGGACATCCTGCCGGATGCCGTCCAGCTGATAGGAGGCGCGGACGACTTCCTTGACGCCGAAGTGGAGGGCCCATTGCTCGGGCGCCATGTCGCGTCCCGCCTTGTCCTTCAAGGCTTTGTCGTATGAATTGAGCTTCCCCTTCGCATCCTGGAAGGAGCGGTAGCGCTCCAGATAGGAGGATGCGTCCCCGACGGGGATGGAGATGGCGTAATCGGCGAAATAAGGGAGGGCGTCCCCGAAGGAGGCCGCGGGCATCTTGAGGCCGCGGAAGGCCGTCAGGAAACTCGTGCTCTTCTCCGGGCAGGCGGAGGTGCCTTTCAGGACGATGTGCTTGTCATCGGCCGTGGCCAGTTCGAAGGCCGTCCAGTCGGCCAGGGTGCGGACGAAGTCCGTGTGCTTGCGGATGCGGGCTGTGGACCAGGACTGGAGAAGCTTCGGGGTCTGCCGGGCCGACAGGAAGGCCACGGCGGCCCCGCCGATGCGGCCGGTCAGGTCCTCCAGGCCCGGGGCCTCGAGGATGCAGACGCCCTCGTCCAGGTGGCGGCGGGCGGAACCCAGGAGCGTTTCGGAGCGGGAGGCCAGCAAGAGCCCGTCCTGATAAGCCGTCTTGAGGCCGGCCTTCGCGGCCAGGGCCTGATAGGGCGCAAGGAGGGTGGAATCGGCCGAGGCGACTTCCGCCGCGACGAGCGGAACCAGCGAGCCGCTGTTGTGCAAGGAAACGAGCATCCGGCTCTCCCCCGCCTTGGCGAGATAGGCCATCAGTGCGGGATCGTCCGGGGCGAGGAAGGCCTTGAGCACGCCGACGGAATCCGCCAGGACGCTCCGCGCCTTCGCGCTGCCGTCGAAACAGAACACCGCGGCCGCGTCGGCCGGGACGGCCCGCAGGAGCGGATACTCGGTATTGACCGCCGCCGGCCGGGGCTTGTCGTCCCGGTACAGACGGCTCACTGCCCACGCGATGCCCGCCAGCATCAGCGCAATCGCGACAATCGCTATGATCGTGCCTTTCTTGTTCATTTCCAGCCTCCGACGCACACTGCGCCAGAATATGCAAAGTTAATCAATATTTCCGAATATCTCGTGAATATTCCCAAAAACGCCCTACAGATATCCACAGAGCCTGTTGATAACTTTTTGTGGAAAAATTTGGAAAATTGTGGGTGAAAATGGGAGGAAATTCCTATCTTTGTACCCAGCGTGAAAGTAAGATAAGTTCAACCACAAAAAAGCCATGGTCAAGTTCCAAGGAGAAGCGGTCTGCAAGGTGGACGACAAGGGGCGCATCGTGCTCCCTGCCGCCTTCCGCGACGCGTTCGCCCGGGCGGGCGAGACGGACATGACCATGATTGTCAAGAGAAGCGTCCAGGGCACCTGCCTGAACCTGTTCACCGTCGCCGCATGGGAGCAGGAGTCTGAAAAGATCCTGGAAGGACTCGACACCGAACTCAATCCCGAACACGCCGCGTTCTGGAGCAAGTACAACGCAGGCGTCCATTACGTCACCCCCGACGGAAAACTGAGCCGCCTCAACATTCCTTCAGAACTGCTTTCAAAAGTCGGTATAACCAAGGAAGTTGTGTTTGCGGGCGTCGGGCACAAAATCGAAATCTGGTCCAAGGAAAGGCGGGACGCCGCCTTGATGTCGGACGAAGTGTTCCAGGAAACCGCAGCGAGACTCGCCAGAAAGAAATAGGAGGTCCCGCACATGTCCGAATACCATACCCCCGTAATGCTTGACGAGAGCGTTTCGGCCCTCGTTATCAATCCCGACGGCGTTTACGCCGATGCCACTTTCGGAGGCGGTGGCCACACTGCCGAACTTCTTTCACGCTTACACGATGGCGCGCGCGTCATCGCCTTCGATCGTGACAGGGACGCCGTGCAGAACGCGCCGGACGACAAGCGCCTGACGATGGTGCACAACAACTTCCGTTTCATCGAGAACTACGCCCGCCACTACGGGGTCCGCTTCGACGGCATCCTGGCGGACCTGGGCGTGTCCTCGCACCAGTTCGACACCGCGGACCGCGGCTTCTCGTTCCGCTACGAGGACGCCCCGCTGGACATGCGGATGAACGCGGACGGCAAGACGACCGCCGCCGACCTCGTGAACGGCGCCGCCGTCGAGGACCTGGAGCGCATCTTCCGCCTGTACGGCGAAGTGGACCAGCCCCGCCGGGTCGCCCAGCTCGTCGCCGCCGCGCGGGAGCAGCAGGAGATCCGCACCACCGGCGACCTGGACCGCGCCGTCGCCCGCATCCTTCCCAAGGGCGCCGAGCACAAGGTCCTCGCCAAGATCTACCAGGCCCTCCGCATCGAGGTGAACCAGGAGATGCGTTCCCTGGAGAAGTTCCTCGAAGGCGCGACGGCCTCCCTCAAGGAAGGCGGCCGGCTCGTGGTCATCACCTACCACAGCCTGGAGGACCGGATGGTCAAGAACTGGATCAAGACCGGCAACGTGGAAGGCCGGGAGGAGAAAGACCTGTACGGACGCACCGTCACGCCGCTCGTCGCCGTGAACCGGAAGCCCGTCCTGCCGCAGGAGGAAGAAATCGCCGGAAACACCCGCGCCCGCAGCGCGAAGCTCCGGATAGCCGAAAGGAGGGTCGCGGAATGAGTTTGAAAGGAATCGGCCGGAGCATCCGGAATTTCTGGCGCACGCTGGGCAAGGGGGAAATCCTCCTGGTCATCGGCAAATACTATATGCACATCCTCTACCTGTTCGTGCTCGCCTGGATCTCCATCCTGCTGAGCCTGAAAGTGGACAGGACCCTGACCCGGCTGGAGGAGAACAAGTCGGTCCTCAAGGACCTGGAGATTTATCACGCCGAGAAGGAGGCCGAGCTCGTGCGCCTGCACAGCGCCTCCACCACGGCGAAACGCCTGAAACAGCTGGGCTCCGACGTGACGCTGCCGGGGCAGCCGGCCATCAAGATCGACAAGCGATGAGCGAGAAGAAGAAACAGAAGACCGAGATCCGGGACACCATCGAGAACCGGGACCGCATCCATATGGTGATGTACGGTCTCACCTTGCTGTTCGTCCTGCTGTCGCTGGGCATCCTCATCTGCATCGGCCACATCCAGGCGACCTATTCCGTGGACAAGAAGGTCATCAACCTCTTCCGCCCCCGGCCGGACCGCTACGTGGAGGAGCCCAAGCGCGGACGCATCCTCGCCGAGGACGGCCGTCCGCTCGCCATCACGGCCCCCCTCTATGACATCTATATGGACTGCACCGTCCGGAAGTCGGAGTTCGAGGAGATCGACCGGAAGGAAGCCCGCCGCATCAAGCGGCTGCAGGAAGCCGGCAAGGAGGCCCCCGCGCCCCAGTACAAGGGCGCCGCGGCCGAGAAACTGTGGAGGGCCAAGGCCGACACGCTTTCCCGCGAGCTCGCCCGCCTCTTCCCCGCCAAGTCCGCCGAACAGTATTACAGCGACATCATCTCCGGGCGCGAGAACGGCAAGAAGCACGTTCTCATCCGGAAGAACGTGAGCCACGCCACCCTGCAGACGCTGAAGACGCTGCACCTCTACAAGGAAGGTCCGTACAAGGGCGGCCTCATCCAGGAGGAGCACGACGAGCGCATCTATCCGTACGACACCCTCGCCCGCCGCGTCATCGGCTACGTCAAGGAGCAGAACCGCATCGGCATCGAGGGCACCTACGACTACGAGCTGCACGGCACGGAAGGGCACGAGTGGCGCCGGGTCACCGACGACCGCAAGTACATCCGCGACTACGACAGCACCATCGTGAAGGCCGTGGACGGCAACGATGTCCGCACCACCCTGAACATCGACTTCCAGG
>CAMVPS010000105.1:0-5131 GCA_947169405.1 uncultured Bacteroidales bacterium | reverse complement strand
GTGGTGAGCAGGAAGGACTTCTTCTTGACCTTGTTCAGGTATTCCCGCTGGATGATGATGCCTAATTTCTTGAGATTCATACTATTTGCCCTCCCCTTCCGATTCAGTTACAAGTTTGATGAAAATGTCGTTCATGCGCGGGACGAGCTCGCGGTAGGCGTTGATCCGGATGCCGCCCTCGATGAGTTCGGTCAGGCGGGCCGGCGCCTTCTCGCGGGTGAGGACCTCCTGCTTGCGGGCGAAATCCTCCGTGTACTCGATCTCGACGTTGTCCTCGCCGAAGCGGTGGCGGATGTCGTCCGTCCCGCCGGTGACGACCAGCCGGGCCTTGTTGATGAGGGCGATCTCGTCGCAGAGCTCCTCCACCGACTCCATGTTGTGCGTGGAGAGGATGATGGTCGCGCCTTCCTCCTTGAGCCGGAGGATTTCCTTGCGGATGAGGTCCGCATTGACGGGATCGAAGCCGGAGAACGGCTCGTCCAGGATCATCAAGGACGGCTTGTGCACGACGGTGGTGATGAACTGGACCTTCTGGGCCATGCCCTTGGAGAGTTCCTCCACCTTCTTGTTCCACCAGTCCTGGATGCCGAAGCGGACGAACCAGTCCTTGAGCGCGCGGGCGGCGTCCCGGGAGGACATGCCCCGCAGCTGCGCGAGGTACATCGCCTGGTCGCCGACCTTCATCTTGCGGTACAGGCCGCGCTCCTCGGGCAGGTAGCCGATGTGCGCGACGTCGTCGTCGGTGATGGGACGGCCGTTGAACCAGACTTCGCCGGCGGTCGCCATCGTGATGCGGTTGATGATGCGGATGAGCGTGGACTTGCCCGCCCCGTTCGGCCCAAGCAGGCCGAAGATCTTTCCTTCGGGGATGTCGATGGACACGTCGTCCAGCGCCACCTTCTCTCCGAAGTGCTTGGTCACGTTTTTGACTTCTATGATTGCCATAACGGTGTTGTTTTCTGCAAATATAGAAAGAAATTATTGAATTGCAATAAATTTTTACTAAATATTCAAAATTTTCGTCGTCAGTTCCACCAGCAGGTCCGCCGGGGTGGCTTCCCCGACTTCGCCGCCCTTTCCTTTGAAGTCGTAGTCGTTCAGAAGGGAGATGACGCGCATCGTCTGCCTCGGCGAGTATTTCTTCACGGCCGCGTCGTATTCCTTGAAGAAATACGGATTCACGCCCAGGACTTTCGCCTTGGCGGCGCCGTCGCCGCCCTGCCCCGCCTGGATGAGCGCGTGGTAGCGCAGGATGCGGTTGAAATGCGTGTACAGCATGCTCACGCCCATCGGCATCGCGAACTTCGGCGCTTCACCGACGTTCCGGGCCACCTTCACGGCCCGGGCGGCGTCGCGGAAGGACAGCGCCTTCGTCAGCTCGAAGATGCTGTACTGCCGGCTGATGCCCACGTTCTTCTCGATGTCCTCCGGGGTGATGTTTTTGACGCCCTCGGGGAGGTTCTTCAGGAGTTTCTCCGTCTCGACGGCGATCCGCCCGAGGTCGGTGCCGGTCGATTCCACCAGCAGCCGGGCGCCTTCCGGGTCGATCTGCAACCCCCGCTCGGAGTAGAAGGTCACGACCCACTTCTCCGTCTCGTAGTCCCTCAGGGGCAGGGATTCCACGATGACGCCCTGCTTCAGGACGGTCTTGTACAGGGACTTGCGCTTGTCGGCGGAAGCCCCGTGCATCAGGATGACCAGCACGGTGGAATCCAGCGGCTTCTGGCAGTAGAGGGCGAGGTCCTCGAGCGTCTTCATCGCCTGCGCCTCCTTCACGACCACCAGCTGCCGCTCCGCCATCATCGGGAACCGCCGGGCCGCGGTGATCACCGCGTCGGCATCGACATCGGCCCCGTAGCAGATGAGCTCGTTAAAGTCCTTCTCCCAGTCCTGCAGGCAGTTGTCGATGATCGCCTGGCACAGGAGGTCGGGATAATACGGCTCCTCCCCCATCAGGAGATACACCGGCTTGAACACACCGGACTTGACCTCCTCGATGAGGTTCCGGACCTGCCGGTCGGTTTCCATATAAGATTTTGCAGCCATATCAGGACATCGGTACCAAAAACGCTAAAACACCATGCTGAGGCCCATCCCATAGGGCGTGGGGGCCACTTGAACCCGGGCGCGGTCGAGGCCGGCGGCCCGGAGCTTGGAATACCCCGAGAGCCCCGTCAGGCCGGTCGTCAGTTCAGTAAGGCCGAAGTTCGCCAGCAGCGCGCCGGCGGCGGGCAGGAGCCAGGGCGCGCCCATCTTCTTGCCGTATGTCTTGGTCTTGACGGGATCGTCCATCCCTTCCACCATGCTGTACGATTCGGACCAACCCTCGTTCTTCGCGATCCGGTTATAGCCCAGGAATGTGACAGCCCCGCCCGCGAGGAGAAATCCCCCGCCGATGGCGGACTTTGTGACAAAAGACGAGGAGGAAGGAGCCTTGTAATCGCGGAATGTCCGGGCCAGCCGGGAGATGGACGCATTGGCGAGGAACATCTCGGAAAGGCCATAGGCCAGGGTGACCGCCGCGGCGCCCGTCCCCGTATACCATCCGGGGTTCAACTTGTATTCGATGACGCCGACGTTGTTTCCGGTGCCGGGGACAAGCTTCTCCCCGATGGCGGCGTCCCGGGTCAGATAGCAGGCGAAACCGGACGAAAAGCCGGCCAGGAACTTGGCCAGGCCGGCCACCGCCTGGATCTTCGAGACCCGATAGCCCAGGTAATAAGCCTCATCCCCGACGAGCGCGCGCGTTTCCGCGCGAGTCAGCGGGACGACTTCCTCGGCGTAAAAATCCCCGTGGGAGGCCTCATAGTAAGGCGCCTTCAGCAGGAGGCTCCGGTCCATCTCGCCCCCTTCGAACGGGAGGACGAAACCGTCGGCAAAAACCACTTTCTGAACCTCGATGCTCTTGAAGCTGTCGAAGACCTCCTCCGAAACCCATCGGTAACCGCCCTCGATCTTGAGCCACTTGTCAGACTCCGCCAGGCTGAGGGTCTCGTGCGTCCTGATCTGATAGGCGGAAGGAGAACCCGGCTTGGAAGGTTCGATCTTCTTGACGTGCACCGTGGCCGTACCGCCATACTGCAAGTAGACGGTATCCGCAGGAGAATTGATGTCCTTCTGCGCCCATAGGGACACGGTTACGGCCAGGCCGGCCGACAGCAAGAAGATCCTCTTCATGACGGGGAATGCTATTTCAGTTCAAACTCGACGGTACCCTTGACATCCTGCGCGGACGCGGCGACAAGGGCGCGGAAGGTGCCCTTCTCGGCCACCCAGGCGTGCTTGTCCGCATCGAAGAAGCTGAGGGCTTCCTTGTCGATGGTGAAGCTCACATCGGCCTTCTGGCCGGGCTCGAGCCGCACCTTGGCGAAGCCCTTGAGCTCCTTGGCGGGACGGCCCACGGAGGCCTCTTCGTCGGCGATGTACAGCTGGACGACCTCGGCGCCGGCGACGGAACCGGTGTTCGTCACGGGCACGGTCACCGTCACGGTGCCGTTCTCCTTCATCGACTTCTTGTCGATCTTCGGCTCGCCGAACGCGAAGGTGGTGTAGCTCAGGCCGTATCCGAACGGGAAGAGGACGCCGCCGTGGAGGTCATACCAGCGGTAGCCCACGTAGATGCCCTCGGTGTATTCCATATCCAGGACCGGCATCCCGTCGATGGTACCGTCCCGGAGGATGCCGGGATACTGTTTCTCCGTCTGAACGGGGTTGTCGGCATAGGAGACGGGGATGGTGAACGGCAGATGGCCGGAGGGGTTCACGTCGCCGGACAGGACATCGGCCAGGGAATGGCCGGCCTGGGTGCCCAGGTACCAGTCCTGGACGATGGCGGGGACCTTCTCCACCCACGGCATCGCCACGGCGTTGCCGGAGATGTTCACCACGACGAGCTTGTCCGTCGCGGCGGCCAGCGCCTCGATGACGGCGTCCTGGCCGTAAGGCAGGCCGTACTGGACGCGGTCCAGGCCCTCGGAATCCTGCCGGTCGGCCTTGTTCAGGCCGCCGATGAAGATCACGTAGTCGGCGCCTTCCGCGGCCTTCACCGCATCGGCGATGAGGGTGGCCGCGTCGCGGCTTTCGCGGAGGTCCTGGCCGGTGGACACACCGTTGTACTCACCGCCCACGTCGCCCACATAGCCACGCTCCCAGACGACCTCGGCTTCCGGCCAGCGGGCCTTGATGCCGTCCAGCGGAGAGACTTCCAGTTTCGCCTTCAGCGAGGAGGAGCCGCCGCCCACGGTCATCATCTTGACGGCGTTCTCGCCCACGACGAGGATCTTGGCCGGCTTCGCGGCCATCGGCAGAAGCCCGCCGTCGTTCTTGAGGAGGACGATAGACTCGGCGCCGATCTTGCGCGCCGCGGCATAATGCTCTGGCGAAGTCTGGCTGCCGAACGGACGGTTGCGGTCCATGGAGGTACGGAAAATCAGGCGCAGGATCCGCTTCACGCGGGCATCCAGCTCCTCGGTGCCGATCTCGCCTTTCTGGATGGCCTCCTTGTAGGGAGCGGCGAGATAGTAGCTGTCATAGGCGTTGGTCTTGCCCATCGTGAGGCCGTCGGTCCAGGAACCGTATTCCAGGTCCACACCGTGCTTCGCGGTCCCGAGCGTGTTGTGCACGCCGCCCCAGTCGCTGATCACCACGCCGTCGAAACCCCATTCCCCGCGGAGGATCTTGTCCAGCAGGACCTCGTTGGAGCAGAGGTGCTCGTTATTGTACAAATTGTAGGCGGCCATGATGGACCAGGCGTGGCCCTTCTGGACCGCCGCCTTGAAGGCCGGAAGATAGATTTCATACAGGGTGCGATCGTCCACGATGGTGTTCGCCGTATGGCGGTTCACCTCGCTGTTGTTCAGCGCATAATGCTTCACGCACACCGCGACGCCGTTGGACTGCACACCCTCGATGTAGGGAACCACCATCTCGCCTGCGAGATACGGGTCCTCGCCCATATACTCGAAGTTGCGGCCGTTCAGCGGGAACCGGTAGATGTTCACGCCGGGGCCCAGCAGCACGGTCTTGTTCCGGTAGCGGGCCTCCTCGCCGATGCTCTTGCCGTACAGGCGGGAGAGCTCGCGGTCCCAGGTGGCCGCCAGGCCGCTCAGGGCCGGGAACGCCGTGATGGAGT
>CAMVPS010000104.1:0-5181 GCA_947169405.1 uncultured Bacteroidales bacterium | reverse complement strand
CCGGATGGAGAAGACCCGCACCACCGTGGACAGCTTCCCCATCTACAAGGACCTGTTCCCGCGGTTCGCCATCTGGGCGCTCGTGTGCCTGCTGCTTGAAATTTTGATTCGGTTCCTGCTTAGAAGACTGCCTTAGGATATGCTGGGTTTTGCTCAATATCGGTTCCTGTACTTGCTTCTGCTGGTCCCCCTGTTCCTCGTCGGATACGGGGTCTGGCGGACGCTGCGTACACGGCGGTTGCGGAAGTTCGGCGACGAGGCGCTCGTGAAGGCGCTGATGCCGTCGTGGTCCGGCCCCAAGGGTTGGGTCCGGATGGTGCTGTTCAGCCTGGCCTTCGCCTTCTTCGCCATCGGCCTGGCCCGGCCGCAGATCGGCGCCAAGCTGTCCGAGCGCACCACGCGCGGAGCGGAGATTGTCATCTGCCTGGACGTGTCCAACTCGATGTTGGCGGAGGACTACTCCCCGAACCGGCTGGACCGCGCCAAACTGGCGATTTCCCGCCTGACGGACAAGCTGAAGGAGGACCGCATCGGCCTGATCATTTTCGCCGGCACCTCCTTCGTGCAGCTGCCGGTGACGACCGACTATGTGTCGGCCAAGATGTTCCTCGGCAGCATCGACACGGGTTCGGTCCCGGTCCAGGGCACCGCGATGGGCGATGCCATCTACACGGCCATCAAGAGTTTCAGCGCCCAAAGCGAGAAGAGCCGGGTGATCATCGTCATCTCCGACGGCGAGAACCACGAGGACGATCCCGTGGCCGCCGCGAAGGAAGCCGCCGAGAACGGCATCCGGGTGTACACCGTGGGCGTGGGCTCCGCCGAGGGCCAGCCCATCCCGTACGAGGGCTCCCTGATGAAGGACAAGGACGGCGAGATCGTCGTCACGAAATTGGACGAAGACGTGCTCCGGGAGGTCGCCAAGGCCGGCAACGGGGCGTATGTCCACGCCGGGAACGACGAGTTCGGCCTGAACCCCATCATCGACGACATCCGCCGGATGGAGGACGAGGAGTTCGGCTCGCTCGTGTTCGAGGAGTACGACGAACAGTATATGTATTTCTTCGGAATCGCGCTGGCGCTGCTGGTGATCGAGATGCTCGTCGGCGAGCGTCGTCCGAAGAAGAAATGGTTTGACCAATGAGAAAGTCATTGACGCTCATATTCCTGCTGCTGGTCAGCGTGCTGGCCTCCGCCCAGGTGGACAGGAAAGACGTCCGCCGGGGGAACCGCCAGTTCGCCAAGGCGAAGTACGGCGATGCCGACATCTCCTACCGCAAGGGCCTGAATGCGGACAGCACTTCCGTCGCATCGGCCTACAACCTGGGCAACAACCTGTACCGCCAGGGCAATTATGCCGAGGCCGGCAAGTTCTACCAGCAGGCGCTGCGGCACGTTCCCGAGACACGGAACCTGAAAAAGCAGGGCGAGCAGGGTTTCGACACGTACTTCAACCTCGGCGATGCCGCCCTGCAGCAGAAGCAGTACCGCGCCGCGATGGAGGCCTTCATGCAGGCGCTCGTCATCAATCCGGACGATCTGGAGGCGAAAGAGAACTATGTCTATGCCCGGAAGATGCTGGAGAACAATCCGGACGGCGGCGGTGGCGGGAACGACCAGCAGAACCAGGACCAGAACCAGGACCAGCAGAACCAGGACCAGAACCAGGACCAGAATCAGGATCAGAACCAGGATCAGGACCAGAATAAAGACCAGAACCAGGACCAGCAGGACCAGGGGCAGCAGCCCAAGCCGTACAACGGCTCGGAGATCTCGCCCCAGCAGGCCCAGCAGATGCTCCAGGCCATCCAGGCCAAGGAGAAGGAGACCCAGGACAAGGTGAACAAGGAAAAGGCGGCCGTGCTGAAGTCCCGCCAGAAAGAGAAGAATTGGTAGTCGCGTTATGAAAAGATGGATTGCAGCCTTCGTGGCGCTGTGGGTGGCTTTCACCGGATGGGCCCAGTCGACCATCCGGGTGGACGTGCACAATATCGTGGAGTTGTCGGAACGCTTCAATGTCGTCTTCGTTGTCGATGGCGAGCACGCTCCCTCCGATTTCCAATGGAGCCCCGGCGATGATTTCACCCTTGTATGGGGGCCCCAGAAGGGCACTTCCACCAGCGTGTCCATCGTGAACGGCAAGACCACCCGTTCGTCGCAGACCTCCTATACCTACATCCTCCAGGCCAAGAAGACCGGCACGTTCACCTTCGCGCCGGCGACGGCCACCGTCAAGGGGGACCAGATCCGGTCCAAGTCCGTCCAGATCACGGTCGTGGAAGGCCGGGACGAGGGCGCCCAGACGCAAGGCCAGGGCGGTTCCGCGCAGGGCGGGGGACAGCAGCAGCAGGCCCGGCCGTCCGCTTCGAACGACACCGGCGAGCTGTTTATGCGGCTGTACCTCTCCAAGCGTGACGCGATGGTGGGCGAGCCCATCACGGCGACCCTCAAGATCTACCAGCGGGCGAACCTCACGGGCTTCGAGGATGCCAAGTTCCCGAAGTTCAACGGGTTCTGGAGCCAGGAGGTGGACACCCCGCAGAGCATCGAGTTCCAGCGGGAGCAGGTGGGCGACAAGATGTACAACGCCGCCGTCCTGCGCCGGTGGGTGCTCATCCCGCAGAAGGCGGGCAACCTGACCATCGACCCGTCCGAGATCGTGTGCCTGGTGAATGTCCGCACGCAGCGGCCTCGCACCGGTTCCATCTTCGACGATTTCTTCGAGAACGACTATGTGACGCAGCGGCAGCGCGTGTCCACCCCGGCGATGAGCGTCAAGGTGACGGCCCTGCCGGGCGGCGCCCCGGCCGGCTTCTCCGGCGCCGTGGGCGAGTATTCCGTGAGCGCGAAACTGAGCAAAGACGCCCTGAAGACGCACGATGCGGCCTCGCTCGTGGTCACCGTCACGGGCAAGGGCAACGTCTCCCTGGTGGAGGCCCCGAAACTGGATTTCCCGCCGGATTTCGAAGTGTATGACGTGAAGGCCACGTCCGCGACGGACAAGAGCGGCACCAACGGCTCCAAGTC
Organism: uncultured Bacteroidales bacterium; assembly: GCA_947169405.1. Lineage (GTDB taxonomy): Bacteria > Bacteroidota > Bacteroidia > Bacteroidales > UBA932 > Cryptobacteroides. Next base: position 2,154 of record CAMVPS010000104.1, on the reverse strand, counting down.
CTTCGAATATCCGTTCATTCCGCGCAGCCCGGGGGACTTCGTCCTCCCGCCTGTGCGCTTCTCCTACTATGACGTGAAGTCCCGCCGCTATGCGACGGCCCAGACGGACTCCCTGCGCCTGACCGTGGAGCGGGGCGCCGGCGGCGCGGCGCAGCCCGCCCCGGACGGCGCCGGCACGCTGACGGTGGACCGCAAGGGCGTGAAGAACCTGGGCGAGGACATCCGCTTCATCAAGACGAAGACCTCCCTGTCCGAGGACAAGGGCTTCTTCGTGGGCAAGCCGGGGTACTGGATCCTGGTGGCCCTGCTGCTCCTGGGAGCCGCGGCCGTGTGGCTGTCCCTGCGGAAGCTGGCCGCCCGCCGCGCCGACGTTGCCGGTAACCGCAACCGCAAGGCCACCCGCGAGGCCCTCAAGCGCCTGAAACTGGCCGGGGACTTCCTGGGAAAGAACCTCTATACGGCCTTCTACGAGGAGCTCCATCGGGCCCTCGTGGGCTTCGTGGCCGACAAACTCACGATGGACGTGGCCGACCAGAGCAAGGAGAACATCGCCGCGGCGCTTTCCGCCCGGGGCGTCGCTCCCGAGACGGTCACCGCCTTCACGGACCTGCTGGACGCCTGCGAGTACGCCCGCTACGCGCCCGACGCCGGGCACGAGGCGATGAACGCCCATTATCAGCAGGCCGTATCCGTCATCACCACCATCGACGCTTCTATGAAGAAAGGTGTTTCTGCGACCCCGGCCGCAACCTTGCTGGCCCTCCTGTTGCTGCTCCCGCTGGGGGCGCAGGCGGCCGAAAGCTATCCCGATTCGCTGTTCAAGGCGGGTGTGGAGGCCTATACGGCCGGCGACTGGAACCAGGCCGCCGAGGACTGGTCGGACGTCGCCGCCACGGGCCTCCGCTCCAAGGAGCTGTATTTCAATCTGGGCAACGCGTATTACAAGGGCGGCGAGATCGCGAAGGCCATCCTCTTCTATGAGCGCGCCCTCCGCCTGGACCCGTCCGACGCCGACATCCGCTACAACCTGGAATTCGCGCGGAACCTGACGCAGGACCGCATCGACGAGGTCCCGGAATTCATTCTCAAGACTTGGGTGCGGAAGGTGAACTACCTGCTCCCGTCCAATGTGTGGGCGGGGCTGTCCCTGTTCCTGCTGGCCCTGGCGCTGGGGCTTTGCCTGCTCTTCCTGCTCGGGCCCACGGCCGGCGCCCGCCGGACCGGCTTCTTCACCGGCATCGCGGCGCTCCTTCTCGCCCTCGCGGCCTGGGGCTTCGCCCGCAGCCAGAAGGCGGCCGCCGAGCGCCACGACACCGCGATCGTGATGCGTCCCGTGACCTCGGTCACGAGCTCTCCTTCCAGCGATGCGGCCAAGTCCCTGTTCATCCTGCACGAAGGAACGAAAGTGAAAGTGCTGGACGAAGTGTCCGGCTTCACCGACATCGAACTGGCGGACGGCCGTCGCGGCTGGATCGCCACCCAAGACATGGAAAGGATTTAAAACGAACGATATGAAACAGATTTTCTCCCTCTGCCTGGTGACCCTCCTGCTGGCGGGTTGCGGCGCATCCTCCCACGGGGTTTCTTCCGGCGATACCGTCAACATCGGCTACGGAACACAGGACAAGGACAAGCTCTCGACGGCGGTCTCCAATGTCAAGGTCAAAAAAACGGAAATCCAGACTTACACCGACATGTATGAGTACCTGCGGGGCCGCGTCCCCGGCGTGATGGTGACCTCGGACAAGCGGATCATCATCCGGGGCATCGGCACGAATTCCGACAGCTTCGACCCGCTCATCCTGGTGGACGATGTGGAAACGACGGACCTCTCCAGCCTCAATCCGGCCGACGTCCAGTCCGTGGACGTCATCAAGGACGGCACCTCCGCCATCTACGGGATGCGGGGCGCCAACGGCGTGATCATCATCCGCACCGTCGGCAGCCACTAGACCCGGCATCGCACAAAAAATCAGCCAGCCTCGAACGGGGCTGGCTGATTTGTGTCGTGGGCCGAAGAACGGTTTCTAGTACCGGTTCAGCGGGCGGCCGGCGGTCATCATATGGACCTTGCGGACGACGTCCTCGAGGACCTTGGTGTGCGCGGCGCGCTCGGCGAGCTGCTCCTCGGTGGGTTCCTTGGCCGTGAGGGCG
>CAMVPS010000103.1:0-5287 GCA_947169405.1 uncultured Bacteroidales bacterium | reverse complement strand
CCACTTCCACGAGGACCGCGGGCATCGTCGTCCGCCACAGCACCCAGAACGGGTCTTGGGAGACGCCCCGGTTGTGGGAGATGGGCCCGCCCTTCATCGCGTTGGCGACCTCCTCGGCGAAGACGAGACTGTGCTCCAGGTGCGCGTTCTGCATCAGGCTGAAGAGGATATAGGACTGGGGATCCGAGGGGTCGAAGCCCTGGTAGCGGGTCTTGTAGTCGTCCTCGAGGAGAATCACCGAGTTCTCGCGCTTGATCAGGTCCAGGTTCTTGCTGAAGAGGTCGTTCCCCTCCCGGCTGGACTGGCCCAGGCAGTGGATGGAATAGCCGCTGGCCGAGGTCCCCTTCGCCTGCGCGTTCACGTGGATGGAGATGAACAGGTCCGCGCCCAGGTCGTTGGCGATGTCCGCCCGGCCGCTCAGGGTGACGAACTTGTCGTCGGACCGCGTGAGGACGGTTTTCACCCCGGGGAGGGACTCCCCTATCTTCCGGGACAGGCGCTGGGCGATGTCCAGGGCGACGGTCTTTTCCTGGGTTTTCTTGTCCGCGCTGATACAGCCCGGATCGTGGCCGCCGTGGCCGGGGTCGATGACGATGGTGGAAAGTTTCAGCCGGTCCTGCCCGGCCGCCCGCTCAGGCACAATGCTTGCTGCAAGGAGGACGGCCAAAACGGCCAGGAAGGGACGTATGCTGCGTTTCATGGACGTGTCGTTTTGAATTGACTGAAAATTGTCGTAATTTTGTCGATTACAAATATAATAAATTTGGACAGAATCTGGAAATATATCGTGGCCATCCTGCTGGTCGCCGTCCTGGGACAGGGGGTCTCCTCCGCCCAGCTCTTCCGGCGTAACAGGAACCGTGTCCAGCAGCCCGTGGACACCGCCGTGGCCGCCCTCCCCGATTCTGTCATCGCCCGACGCGACTCCATCCACCGGGCGGATTCCATCTCCCGCCGCGACTCCCTGGACCTGCTCGAGAAGAGCTCCCTGGAACGTCCCGCCTTCTCCACCGCCAAGGACTCCATCATCACGGAGTTCACGGGCGGAGAACGGAAAGTCTTCTACTACGGAGGCGCCACCGTCACCTACCAGGACATGAAACTGACCGCGGACTACATCGAGTACGACATGAAGACGAACACCGTCTTCGCCCGCGGCCGGTATGACGAAGCATCCGGAGAATGGGTGGGCCAGCCCGAGATGACCCAGGGCAATGCCACCTACAAGATGGAGGAGCTCCGCTACAACTTCGATTCGAAGAAGTCTTTCATCACGAACATGATCACCCAGGAGTCCGAAGGCCTCCTGCAGGGCAAGAAGATCAAGATGATGCCCGACCAGTCGGTGAACATGCAGCAGGGAATGTACACGGTCTGCGACCTGGAGCATCCCCACTATTATATGAAACTGTCGATGGCGAAGGTCGTCACGAAACCCTCCCAGAAGACGGTCTTCGGCCCGGCGTTCCCGGTGATCGCCGACGTCCCGATCCCCATCGGCCTCCCCTTCGGCTTCGTCCCGTCCAAGCCCACCCGGGCCACGGGCCTGCTGATGCCCACCTTCGGCGAGGAGGTCGCCCGCGGCTTCTTCGTCAAGGACGCCGGCATGTACTTCGTCATCGGCGACTACTTCGACCTCTCCCTGACCGGCAGCTACTTCACCCTCGGCTCCTACGCCGTGGACATCAACTCCCGGTACAAGGTCAACTACAAGTTCAACGGCAGCTTCTCCCTCACCTACTCCAACGACCAGACCGGCGAGAAGGGCATGGCGGATTTCCGCCAGTCCAAGAACTTCGGCCTCAAATGGTCGCACACGCAGGACGCCAAGGCCCATCCCGGAACGACCTTCAGCGCTTCCGTGAACTTCTCCAGCCCGTCCAACAGCAAGTACAACTCGCGCTCCGTGGACGAGGCCCTGCAGAACCAAGTCTCCTCCTCCGTCTCCTACTCCCGCAACTGGAACGGCAAGGTGAGCCTGTCGGTGAACGCCCTGCACAACCAGAACTCCCGCGACTCCAGCTACTCCTTCACCCTGCCGAACGTCACCCTCTCCGTGACGCGATTCTATCCTTTCAAGCAGAAGAACCGCGTGGGCAAGGAGAAGTTCTACGAGAAGATCTCCTTCGGCTACTCGACCTCCTTCCAGAACCGCCTCAATTTCAAGATGCGGGACATGCAGGACTTCGTGTACAACGGCGACGGCTCCTACAAGACGGACCCGGTCACCGGCGTGCGGATCAAGGAGTTCGGCGACTCGCTCGGCGTGAAGGCCCTGGACCGCCTCACGAACGGCATGGGCCACAACTTCCAGATCGGCCTGCCGAACTTCACCCTGCTGAAGTACCTCAATTTCACGCCCAGCGTGACCTACGGCATGAACTGGATGTTCAACGCCGGCCGGCAGTACCTGGAGGACGAATTCGATGCGGACGGCAATCCCGTGATGGTCGCGGACAAGGACGGCAACATGGTGCGCGCGCAGCGGGTCGTCAACGACCCCGGACGCGCCTTCAACACCTTCGGCGTCACCCAGACCTATTCCGGGGCGATGTCGATGAGCACCCGTATCTACGGTATGTTCAACTTCGGGAAACACCGGGCGATCCAGGCGATCCGCCACGTGATCACGCCATCCGTGTCGATGTCGTTCAGCCCCGAGAAGGGCAAGGCCTTCAACGGCTGGCGCACGCTGGACGCCTACTATGACAAGCGGGGAAGCTACCACCCCGAGGCGTTCTACAACATCTATGCGGTCACCGGCCACCACAACTCCGTCTCCGCCCCCGGACGCGGAAAGACCGGGAGCATGAACGTGTCCATCGGCAACAACCTCGAGGCGAAAGTCCGCGACCTGCGGGACACGACCGGCACCGGCTCCAAGAAGGTCAAGATCCTGGACCAGCTGACCCTGAGCGGCAGCTACAATTTCCTGGCGGACTCCCTGAAGATGTCCAACATCGGCGTGAGCGCGTCCACGAACCTGTTCAACAAGCTGAACCTCAGTGGCAACCTGAACTTCGACCCGTACGCCGTGAACGAACGCGGCCAGCGGATCAACAAATACAACCTGGCCGTCAAGGGCGTTCCCCTGCGCCTGACGAACGCGAGCCTGTCCGCGTCCATCTCCTTCAACGGCAAGGGCTCCATCGACGGGAACGACGGCCGGCGTTCGGGCTCGGGCTCCGACTCCGGCGGAAGCGGCTCTTCGGGCGGCGGCGCGAACTCCTACCAGCGGATCTATTACCACCCCATCACGGGCGAATACATCCCCGGCGGTTACGTGTATTATATGAATCCGAACTCGCCCTGGTCCATCAACCTCAGCTACAGCTTCAGCTACGCGAAGACGTACCAGTACTCGAACAACCAGCTCCTCGAGAACAAGCGTTTCACCCAGACGATCAATGCGTCCGGAAACCTCAAGCTGACCCCGCGGATGAGCATCAACGCGTCCTCCGGCTTCGACATCATGGCGATGAAGATCACCACCACGCAGATCAGCGCCACCTACGACCTGCACTGCTTCAACATCGCCGTCTCCTGGGTCCCGACCGGCCAGTGGCAGTCCTACAGCTTCCGCATCGCGGCCAACGCATCGGCCCTGGCGGACCTCCTCCGTTTCAAGAAGAGTTCCAGCTATATGGACAATCTGCTGGGGCGGTAAGCGCCGGTATTTGGATTGTTTGTTTTTTTTCGTACCTTTGCATTGCCTTTCCGGTCGGAGAGGCTTGCATGTGAATCTACATTATTTTTTCTATGCCCCATAGTTTATTGGAATTGAACGCGATGAGCGAAGAGCAGCTCAGAGCACTCGGAGAGAAGTTGAGCATCAAGAATGCGAAGAAACTGAGCATGGAGGATCTCGGATACGCCATCCTGGACGAGGAAGCGAAGATTGAATCCAAGAAACCCGTCGAAGAGAAGAAACCCCGCGCCAAGGGCGGCCGTACCGCCAAGAAGAAGGAAGAAAAACCCAAGCAGGAAGCCCCGGCCGAGCCTGTGAAGGAAGCGTCCGCCGCTCCTGCGGAGGCTCCCGCCGAAGCGCCGGCCCCGAAGAAGTCCACCCGCGGCCGCAAGCCGAAGGCCGCCCAGGCCGACGCCACCAAACCCGCGGAAGAAGCGGCTCCAAAGCCCGAGAAAGCCGAAAAGGCCGAGAAGCAGGACAAGCCCCAGGCGGAGGAGAAACCTGCCGAGGACGCCCCGAAACAGGAGGGACAAAAGCCTGCGAAGCAGAAGCGCGCCCGCGTGAAGAAGACCGCCGAACCCGTGAATGTGGAAGAGGCCCCGGCCGCCGAAGCGGCTGCCCCCGCCCCCGCCGAGGCGCCTTCCGTGGACGGAAAGCAGTTCATCCACAACCTTTTCACCGAGCTCAACGAAGACACCGCCCAGCAGGAGGAAAAGGCCCAGGAACGCCAGCAACGCAAGGCCCATAAAGACCAGCAGAAACAGCAGCAACAACAGCAACAGCAGCCGCAGAAGCCCCAGCGCATCGAATTCGAGGGCTCCGTGGAGGCCACGGGCGTCCTGGAAGTGATGCCTGACGGCTACGGCTTCCTCCGTTCCTCGGACTACAATTATCTGAACTCCCCGGACGACATCTACGTCTCCCAGCAGCAGATCAAGCAGAACGCCCTGAAGAACGGCGACACCGTCACCGGCGAGATCCGTCCCCCGCGCGAGGGCGACAAGTACTTCCCGCTCGTGAAGATCAAGTACATCAACGGCCGCTCGCCGGAATTCGTCCGCGACCGCGTCCCGTTCGACTTCCTTACTCCCCTCTTCCCGACGGAGAAGTTCAACCTCCTCGGCCACGGCTTCGAGAAGGATCCCTCCTGCCGCATCGTGGATATGTTCACTCCCATCGGCAAGGGCCAGCGAGGCCTGATCGTCGCCCAGCCGAAGACCGGTAAGACGATGCTCCTCAAGTCCATCGCCAACGCCATCGCCGAGAACCATCCCGAGGTGTACGAGATCGTCCTCCTGATCGACGAGCGTCCGGAAGAAGTCACCGACATGCAGCGCAGCGTCAAGGCCGAGGTCGTCGCCTCCACCTTCGACGAGCCCGCGGAGCGCCACGTCAAGGTCGCGAACATGGTCCTGGACAAGGCCCGCCGCCTGGTCGAATGCGGCCACGACGTGGTGATCCTCCTGGACTCCATCACCCGCCTCGCCCGCGCCTACAACACCGTCCAGCCGGCTTCCGGCAAGGTCCTGACCGGCGGTGTCGACGCGAACGCCCTCCAGAAGCCCAAGCGCTTCTTCGGCGCGGCCCGCAACATCGAGA
>CAMVPS010000102.1:0-5316 GCA_947169405.1 uncultured Bacteroidales bacterium | reverse complement strand
CTTCACCATCGCCGAGGACGTCTCCGGCATGGCCGGCCTGGCCGCCCCGCTGGCGGCCGGCGGCGTGGGCTTCGACTTCCGGATGTCGATGGGCGTCGCGGACTACTGGATCAAGATCGTCAAGGAACGCACCGACGAGCAGTGGGGCGTGGGCGACATCTGGTGGAACCTGACCAACAAGCGCGCCGACGAGAAGACCATCTCCTACGCCGAGTGCCACGACCAGGCGCTGGTGGGGGACAAGACCTTGATTTTCAGGCTGATGGACAAGGAAATGTACTTCTCGATGAACACTGCGTCCCGGAATCCCGTCGTGGACCGCGGCATCGCTCTCCACAAGATGATCCGCCTGGTGACCGCCGCCACCGCGGGCGACGGCTACCTCAACTTCATGGGCAACGAATTCGGACATCCGGAATGGATCGACTTCCCCCGCGAAGGGAACGGCTGGTCCTACAAGCACGCCCGCCGGCAGTGGTCGCTGGCGGACCCGGATTACCTGCGGTACAGATACCTCCGGAATTTCGACGAGGCGATGGTCCATCTCATCCGCGACGAAAAGGTCCTTTTCGAGGCTCCGGAGCTCCTGGTGCAGGACGAGGAGAAGAAAATCTTGATTTTCAGACGCAAAAACTGTATCTTTGCGCTGAATTTCTCGGCGGCCGGTTCGTACCCCGATTATGGGTTCTCGGCGCCGGCCGGAGAGTGGGTGAACATCCTCGACACCGACGAACCCGATTTCAACGGGTTCGGACGGATTGTGTCCGGGGAGCATCACCTCACTGTGTCCGAGAAATCGCCCAACGGCAACCCGCGCTACGGGGATACGATGTATCTGTACCTCCCTGCCCGCAGTGCCTTGGTACTGAAGAAATTGTAAAGAAAGACGCATATGGCTTTTTTGAAATTCAACAAGTCTGAGCTCGTCAACCTGTCCTACTCGCTGAAGCGGGAGATCCTCCTCGCGAGCAAGACCGGCGCCTACTGCAACACGTCCATCGTGACCTGCAACACGCGCCGCTACCACGGCCTCCTGGCCGTTCCGGTGGAGAGGTTCGGAGGTTACAGGTATATGCTCCTGTCCTCCCTCGACGAAAGCCTCACGCTCCGCGGAAAGCGATTCAACCTGGGCATCCATTGCTACGGGGACATCTATGAGCCGCGCGGGCACAAGTACATCGTGGACTTCGACGCCGATCCGGTCCCGATGGTCACCTACAAGATCGGCGAGATCGTTTTCCGCAAGAGCCTCGTCCTGTCCCAGGACAGCAACCAGCTCCTCATCAAGTACGAACTGGTGAAGTCGCCGGCCCCCGTCCGCCTCGAGCTCAAGCCCTTCCTTTCCTTCCGCCGGGTCCACGACCTGACGCAGCAGAACGGCGACGCCCGCACCGCGGCGAAGGAGATCGAGGGCGGCGTTTCCTTCAACCTGTATGAAGGATTCCCGGACCTGAACCTCCAGGTGAGCGGCCAGAGCAAGTTCAACCCGGCTCCCTGCTGGTACAACGGGGTCACCTATTCCGACGAGATGCGCCGCGGCTTCGACTGCCGCGAGGACCTCTTCGTCCCCGGCTCCTTCGAACTGGAGCTCAAGAGCGGCGAGTCCGTGGTCTTCTCCGCCAATGCCGACGCCCCTGTCGCGAAGGCCGGCCTCAAGCGCAAGTTCGAAGGGATGGTGAGCAAGATCGGCCCCATCACCTCGTTCCACGACCAGCTCGTCCGCCAGGCGGACCTCCTGATCCGCGACAGCGGCGGCAAGAAGCAGATCGTCGCCGGTTATTCCTGGCTCTTCACCGGCCTCCTGCGCGAGACCCTCTATTCCCTCGCCGGCCTCACCCTCTACGGCAAGAACGACCCGAAGGAATTCGAGGAGATCCTGGACAACCTGATCGCCGACGAGCCCGAGCGCCTGTTCCACCGCACCACGCAGGTGGAGGCCCCGCTCTTCATGACCGTCACCCTCCAGCAGTACATCGCCTACGCCAACAACGAGAAGCACGTCTGGACCAAGTACGGCAAGACCCTGAAGGGCATCCTCGAGAGCTACCTGCCGGGCCACCGCAAGGAAGTGGCCATGCACCCGAACGGCCTCCTGTGGGCCCAGGTGGACGGCGTCGCCCTGTCCTGGATGAACGCCTACATCAACGGCCGCGCGGTCACCGAGCGTCCCGGCTACCAGGTGGAGACCAACGCCCTCTGGTACAACGCCCTGTGCTTCGCCCTCGACCTGGAGGCGAAGTACGGCGGCAAGAACAGCGAGTTCACCAAGCAGTGGACCCCGGTCCGCGAACTCGTCCTCCGCAACTTCCAGCCTACCTTCTGGAACGCGGAGTTCGGCTTCCTCGCCGACTATGTGGACGGCTACGGCCAGAACCTCGACCTCCGTCCGAACCAGCTGTGGGCCGTGTCCTTGGACTACAAGCCCGTCTCCGACGAGGTCATCCATTCGGTGATGCGCCTGGTGCGCAACGAACTCCTCACCCGCCGGGGCATCCGCACCCTGTCCCCGCGCGACAGCAAGTACAAGGGCGTGTACGAAGGCAACCAGATCGAGCGCGACCTCGCCTACAACAACGGCTGCGCCTGGACTTACCTGCTGGCCCAGTACTGCTACGCCTGCTTCAATATGGAGGGCAAGAACTTCATCAAGCGGGCCGAGTACCTCACCGAGGGCTTCTACGAGGACCTCTCCAAGCACGGCGTCGGCTGCTTCTCCGAACTCTACGACGGCGATCCGCCCCATGAGCCGCACGGAGCCATCTCCTCCGCGACGGCGACGTCCGCCCTGCTGAACATCAACTGGTTGATCGAAAAATACAAGGAGGCATAAACGATGAGAGTCCTTATGTTCGGTTGGGAGTTTCCTCCCCATATCGCGGGCGGTCTGGGTACGGCCTGCGAAGGCATCGTCAAGGGTCTGGCGTACAACGGCGTCGAAACCCTGTTCGTGATGCCGTCCGCCTCCGGCGACGAAGACCAGAGCGCCACGACCATCATCAACGCCAGCGACGTCGCGGTGGACACGGTCTCCGAGACGGTCGAAGAATATCTGGACAAGGTCAAGTTCATCCACATCGGCACCAACATGGTCCCCTACGCGGATCCGGAGGAGTTCTCCCGGCTCGTCGACGAGGACCGCAAGCGCCAGGTGAAGGACTTCTCCATCAGCTACGGCCAGAAGTACAAGTTCTCCGGCAAGTACGGTGCGAACCTGATGGAGGAGGTCGCCCGCTACGCGATGGTGGGCGGTACGATCGCCTTGCAGCGCAAGGACGAGTTCGACGTCATCCACGCCCACGACTGGCTCACCTACTACGCCGGCATCGCCGCCAAGGAGCTGACCGGCAAGCCCCTGGTGGTCCACGTCCACGCCACCTCCTTCGACCGCGGCAGCGTCGACAACATCGACACCCGCGTCTTCGCGATCGAGAAGAAGGGAATGATGATGGCCGACCGCGTGGTGACGGTCTCCAACCTCACCCGCAACATCGTCATCAACCGGTACGGCATCGATCCCGGCAAGGTGGTCACCGTCCACAACGCCGTGGATTTCAGCGGCCGCGAGAACCTCGTGGTCGAGCGCGGCGTCAAGGAGAAGGTCGTCACCTTCCTGGGCCGCATCACCTACCAGAAAGGCCCCGAGTATTTCATCGAAGCCGCCGCGAAGGTGCTCAAGCGCACCAAGAACGTCCGCTTCGTGATGGCCGGCAGCGGCGATATGATGAACCGCTGCATCCGCCACGCCGCGCGGCTGGGCATCTCCGACCGCTTCCACTTCACGGGCTTCCTCCGCGGGGCCGACGTGCAGAAGATGTTCGCCCTCTCGGACGTGTACATCATGCCGTCCATCTCCGAGCCGTTCGGCATCTCGCCCCTCGAGGCGATGCGGACCGGCGTCCCGTCCATCATCTCCAAGCAGTCCGGCGCCGCCGAAGTCCTCAAGTACGCCTTCAAGGTGGACTTCTGGGACGTGGACGCGATGGCCGACGAGATCTACGCCCTCCTCAACTATCCCGCCCTCGCGGACTTCTCCGCCCGGGCCGGTTTCGACGAAGTGAACGCCCTCAAATGGAACGGCGCCACCGCCAAGCTCAAGCAAGTGTATGAATCAGTAGTCAAATAAAAACGCAATCCATATGGCTTCCAAAAGCATCTGCCTGTATTTCCAGGTCCATCAGCCCACCCGGCTCCGGCTCTACAGATTCTTCGATATCGGCAAGGACTCCCACTACTATGACGACTTCGCCAACCGCACCATCCTCCGCCGCATCGCCCAGAAGTGCTATCTCCCGATGAACGCCCAGCTGCTTCAGCTGATCCAGGCGAACAAGGGTAAGTTCAAGGTGGCGTTCTCCATCTCCGGTTCCGCCCTGGAGCAGTTCCAGCGCTTCGCGCCGGACGTGATCGACAGTTTCCGCGCCCTGGCCGAGACCGGCTGCGTGGAGTTCCTGTGCGAGACCTATTACCACTCCCTGTCGTCCCTCGCTTCCGAGTCCGAGTTCACCCACCAGGTGCTCAAGCACAAGAAGGCCGTCGAGGACCTGTTCGGGGTCACTCCGACCGCCTTCCGCAACACCGAGCTCATCTACTCCAACGCCATCGGCGAGATGGTCTATCGCCTGGGGTTCAAGACGATGCTCACCGAGGGCGCCCGCCACATCATGGGCTGGCAGAGCCCGAATTTCGTGTACGGCTGCGACACCCAGCCCAAGCTCCGCCTCCTGCTCCGCAACTACGGCCTCTCCGACGACATCGCCTTCCGGTTCTCCAACCAGGGCTGGGATATGTATCCGCTCACGGCCGAGAAGTATCTCACTTGGGTGAAGGACTCCGCCCGCAACGACGACATCGTGAACCTGTTCATGGACTACGAGACCTTCGGCGAGCACCAGAGCGCCTCCAGCGGCATCTTCGACTTTATGAAGGCCCTTCCGGAGGCCGTGATCTCCGACGGCACCTTCTCCTTCGTCACCCCGTCCGAGGCCACGAAGAAGTACAAGCCGGTCGCCGACCTCGACGTTCCCGATCCCATCTCCTGGGCCGACGAAGAGCGCGACATCACCGCCTGGCTGGGCAACGAGCTCCAGCAGGAGGCCTTCAACAAGGTCTACGCGATGACCGAGAAGCTTTCCATCGTGGGCGATCCCGACCTCTGGGAGGACTTCGGCCACCTGCAGGAGAGCGACCACTTCTATTATATGTGCACGAAGTTCTTCTCCGACGGTGAGGTCCACAAGTACTTCAATCCGTACGACACCCCGTACGAGGCGTTCATCAACTACATGAACGTCCTGTCCGACTTCCAGATCCGGCTCG
>CAMVPS010000101.1:0-5335 GCA_947169405.1 uncultured Bacteroidales bacterium | reverse complement strand
ATCAACGCCGGCATCGACATGATCATGGACCCGTACGATCCCGAGTGCTGCAACGTCATCATCGGCCTGGTGAAGGACGGCCGCATCCCGATGGAGCGCGTCGACGACGCCGCCCGCCGCGTGATCCGCCTGAAGGTCCGCCTGGGCCTGTTCGACAACCCGACCTGGGAGCACGAGTATCCGGAGTACGCCTCCGAGGCCTTCGCGAAGCAGTCCTATGACGCCGCCGTCGAGTCCGAGGTGCTCCTCAAGAACGAGGGAATCCTGCCGCTCAAGGGCACCGAGCGCATCCTGGTGACGGGCCCGAACGCGAACAGCCTCCGCACCCTGAACGGCGGCTGGTCCTATACCTGGCAGGGCGAGGGCGACGCCTTCGTCCCGCAGTACAACACCATCCTGGAGGCGATCCAGAAGCGGTTCAAGAATGTGACCTACGTTCCCGGGGTGGAGTATGACAATGCCTTCGGCAGCTGGCAGTCCGAGAACGCCTCCGGCATCGCCAAGGCCGTCATGGCCGCTCGCGGGGCCGATGTGATTGTCGCTTGCGTGGGTGAGAACACCTACTGCGAGACGCCCGGCAACATGAACGACCTGAACCTCTCCGAGAACCAGAAGGAGCTCGTGCGCAAGCTCGCCGCCACCGGCAAGCCGGTCATCCTCGTGCTGAACGAGGGCCGTCCGCGCATCATCGGCGACATCGAGCCGCTCGTGAAGGCCGTCGTGGACGTGATGCTGCCGTCCAACTACGGCGGCGACGCCCTGGCCGCCCTCCTCGCCGGCGACGAGAACTTCTCCGGCAAGCTCCCGTTCACCTATCCCAAGTACATCAACTCCCTGCATACCTACGACTACAAGGTTTCCGAGCACCGCGAGGTGATGGACGGCGCCTACAACTACGACGCCATCATGGACGTCCAGTGGGCCTTCGGCCACGGCCTCAGCTACACGAGCTTCGCCTACAGCGACCTCGTGCTGGAGAGCCCGGCGGACTTCAAGGCCGGCGACGAACTGAAGGTGTCCGTCAAGGTCACCAACACCGGCGACCGCGCCGGCAAGGAGGCCGTCCTGCTGTACAGCTCCGACCTCGTCGCCTCCCTCATCCCGGACGTCAAGCGGCTCCGCGGCTTCGAGAAGGTGGCGCTGGAGCCGGGGGAGACCAAGACCGTCTCCTTCGCGGTCCCGGCCTACGAGCTCGCCTTCGTGGGCGCCGACGGCAAGTGGCGCCTGGAGGCCGGCGACTTCCGCCTCTCCTGCGGCGGCCTTGGCGTGATGGCCCGTTGCACCGAAACCAAAGTCTGGGAAACCCCGAACATCTAAGGTTATGAAATCCATCGAAGAACTCAAAGCCATCGTCGCCCGGTTTGACGTGAAGGGCGAGGTCCGGGAGATCAAGCCCCTGGGCAACGGCCTCATCAACGACACGCTGCTGGTCAAGACCGACGGTCCGGACAACTATGTCCTCCAGCGCGTGAACAATGCGATTTTCAAGGATGTGGACCTGCTGCAGCACAACATCGACTGCGCTACGGCCCATATCCGCCGCAAGCTCGCCGGGGACCCGGACATCGACCGGAAAGTCCTCACTTTCATCCCTTGCAAGGAGACGGGCAAGACCTATTGGACCGACGGGGAAACCTATTGGCGCGTATCCGTGTTCATCAAGGACGCTTTCACGTACGAGACCGTGAATCCGGAGTATTCGTATTACGCCGGCAAGGCCTTCGGCCAGTTCGAGGCGATGCTCGCCGACATCCCGGACACGCTGGGGGAGACCATCCCGGACTTCCACAACATGGAGCTCCGCGCCCGGCAGCTCGCCGAGGCCGTGGCCGCCGATCCGGTGGGCCGGATGGCGGAACCCGAGGTGCAGGCCATCCTGGCGGACCTCAAGCCCTTTGAGGAGGAAATGTGCAAGGCGGAGCGCCTGTATCGCGAGGGCGTCCTCCCCAAGCGCATCTGCCACTGCGACACGAAGGTGAACAACATGATGTTCGACAAGGATGGCAACATCCTCTGCGTCATCGACCTGGACACCCTGATGCCGTCCTTCGTCTTCTCCGACTTCGGCGACTTCCTCCGCACGGCCGCGAACACGGTCGCCGAGGACGATCCCGCCGTGGAGAAGGTCGATTTCAAGATGGACATCTTCGAGGCCTTCGCCAAGGGCTATGTGGAGTCCGCCCAAGTGTTCCTCACGCCCGTCGAGAAGGAGAACCTCCCGTACGCCGCCTGCCTCTTCCCGTACATGCAGGCCGTCCGTTTCTTCGCGGACTACATCAACGGCGACACCTACTATAAAATCAAGTATCCGGACCATAACCTGGTCCGGACACGGAATCAAGTCGCCCTCTTCCACGCGGCCTACGCCAAGGTGCCGCAGATGAAGGCGTTTATCGACAGTCTGTAGCCCCTACTCCGCGAAAGCGTAGGAGAATCCCTTCAGCTGGTCCCAGGCGCCGCGGGTGAAGTCGGGGACTTCCACCGGCATGTTCCCGTTCTCGAGGGAGAGGCGGGACAGCGGGGTGACGCAGCACCATTCGGCGAGGTCGTACACGTCCATGTCCAGCGGCAGGCCGTTGCGCAGGCAGTAGACCATCCGGTAGTCCATGATGTAGTCCATGCCGCCGTGGCCGCCCACTTCCTTGGCGAGGGCCACGAGCTCGGGCGTGAGGATCGGGCTCGGGTACTTCTCGAGCATCTCGTCGGCAGCCGCGCCGCGGTACACTTTCTCCGTGCCCACGGTGTGGGCGTCCACCGGCTGCCCTTCCTCGAACTCGCGGAAGCAGAGCATCGAGACCGGGTATTTGGCGGCGTAGCCGTCCGTGCCCACGACCTGGTACATCCGGCTGTACGGGCGCGGGGTCATTACGTCGTGCTCCACGAGGATGGTCTTGCCCTTCTCGGTACGGATGAGGGTGGTCGTCTGGTCGCCGGCGGCGAAGGTCGCGTCAGGCTTTCCGTACAGCTTCTCGGACATCTTCGCGCCGTTGAAAGGCTCGGTGTCCATCGCCACGAGGGTCTTCATCCGGTCGCCGCGGTGGATGTTGAGCACCTGGCACACGGGGCCGAGGCCGTGGGTGGGATACAGGTCGCCGCGGTGCTGCTGGTTCTCCTTGAGGCGCCAGTTGTCCCAGTAGGCCTTCCAGAAAGGATCCAGGTTATGCTGGTAGGAGCCTTCCGCGTGGATGGGCTCGCCGATGGCGCCGGCCTGGACCATCGCCAGGGTGCTCAGCTCGAAGAAGTCGTAGCAGCAGTTCTCCAGCATGATGCAGTGCTTGCGCGTGCGCTCGGAGGTGTTGATGAGGGCCCAGATGTCCTCCAGGGTGCCCGCGGCGGGCACTTCGACGGCGGCGTGCTTGCCGTTCTCCATCGCGCAGAGGGCGACGGGCACGTGGTGGCTCCAGTCCGTGCAGATATAGACGAGGTCGAGGTCCTCCTGCTGGCAGAGCGCCTTGTAGGCGTCTTCCGCGCCGGTGTATTCCTTGGCGGCGGGCATGCCTCGCCTGGCGAGGACGGCCTGGCTTTCGGCCACGCGCTCGGGGACGACGTCGCAGAGGGCGGTGACGACGGCGCCGGGAACGTAGGTCAGGCGTTCCACGGCGTCCCCGCCGCGCATGCCGAGGCCGACGACGCCGATGCGGACGGTCTCGAGGGGTTCGGTCCGGAGGCCGATGACGTTCTCCTGGCCGGCCGGACGCGCGGGGACGTCCGTCTTCAGGACGGTAGGGGATGTTTTTGTCTTGCACGCGGTGGCGAGGAGCGCACCTATGGCAAGCAGAAGTAGGAAGTGCTTTTTCATAATAAGAATATGGTCTTTGAACGCCAAAGATAAGGTTTTTTGGTGAAAAATAGCTAACTTGCAGCCGTGTAATTCAATATTATTCCAAATTATGATGGATACCCACGTCGTCATCATGGCCGGCGGCATCGGCAGCCGCCTGTGGCCGCTCTCCACGCCGGAACGTCCGAAGCAGTTCATCGACGTCCTGGGGGTGGGGAAGTCGCTCATCCAGCTGACGGTGGAGCGCTTCCTGCCGGTGTGCGCCCCGGACAAGTTCTGGGTGGTCACCTCCGAGAAGTATGTGGATATCGTCCGGGAACAACTGCCGGACATCCCCGTCGACCAGATCCTGGCGGAGCCGGAGGCCCGGAACACGGCTCCCTGCATCGCCTACGCCTGCTGGAAGATCGCCCAGCGCCATCCCGCCGCGAACATCGTCGTCACCCCGGCCGACGCCCTGGTCCTGAAGACCGACGCGTTCGCCGATGCCATCCGCAAGGCGCTCGCCGCGACGGAGGGGACCGACGCCATCGTCACCGTGGGCATCACACCGACGCGCCCGGAGACGGGTTACGGCTACATCCACGCGGCCGAAGCCGTGCCCGGGGAGGTTGTGAAAGTGTCGGCTTTCAAGGAAAAGCCCGACGCCGCGACGGCGGAGGCCTATCTCGCCGACGGCCATTACTTCTGGAACGCGGGCATCTTCGTGTGGAACGTGAAGACCATCACCCGCCAGCTGCGCGCCTACGCGCCGCAGATCGCCGGCGTGATGGACACCATCGCTCCCGCGCTGTTCACTGATGCTGAGGCGTCCGTCCTGCGGAAACTGTTCCCCACCTGCGACAAGATTTCCATCGACTATGCCGTGATGGAGAAGTCCCGCAACATCTACGTTGTCGCCGGGGACTTCGCCTGGAGCGACCTGGGAAGCTGGGGATCCATCAAGACGCATATCGAACCCGACGCCGACGGAAACGCCGTCGTGGGCGGCGACGTCCGCCTCTTCGGCTGCAAGGACTGCTTCGTTCACACGGCCGGCGAAAAGACCGTCGTGGTGGAAGGCCTTGAAGGGTACATCGTTGCGGAATCGGCGGACCGCCTCCTCGTCTGCCGCCTCTCCGAGGAACAGCGGATCAAGGAATTTTCTTCCGAAAAAAATTAAAAAAATCCTTGCGGAATCAAAAATAATGACTACCTTTGCAATCCCGTTTGGGAAAACAAGGAGGACTCGTTAGCTCAGTTGGTAGAGCACAACACTTTTAATGTTGGGGTCTCGGGTTCGAGCCCCGAACGGGTCACAAGAGGAAGCGAGTCTTCCGGACATACTGAAATGCACTCTTAGCTCAGTTGGTAGAGCAGCTGACTCTTAATCAGCGGGTCCAGGGTTCGAGCCCCTGAGAGTGTACTAGAAAACAGACAGCCGAAAGCTGTCTGTTTTCTGTTTAATTTACCGGGGGAAGACCCCCGGACCCCCTCCGTCGGCTTCGCCTCCGAGACATTGGATATAATTGCCATTTCTGGTTGGTGACATCTTTATAATTCGTTGATTTATTG
>CAMVPS010000100.1:0-5336 GCA_947169405.1 uncultured Bacteroidales bacterium | reverse complement strand
CGGATGCGCATTTTCTTGCCCTTGCCGCCGTCGACGTCATGGGCACGGAGAATTCCGTAGGTGATCGTGTTTTCGCGGGCCTCGTCCGGGGCCGGCTGTCCGGCGGGATCGGAGACGATCGTCTTGCCGTCCAGCAGATACACACCATGAGGAATCAGTTCTACCATAATTGTGTAGGTTTTAAAAGTTAAAGTGTTAGTTGAGTATAGAGTCCATAAAAATAGTCAATGCCAGCATGTCCGCCGCCCCTCCGGGCGATATCCCCTCCGCCGCGTACCTTTCGCACATGGCTTTGAGGCTGTCCATATCGAAGTGCTCGGCCATGGCACCGGCTTCGGCCTTGATTGCCTGGGCACGGGCATATCCGGCGCGATGAATCACGCACGTGTCGTCCAGCGTGGCCATGATCCGCAGGAGCGTGCAGATTTCTCGACTCCGCTCGAAATGACAAGGGGCATTGTCATTTCGACCGAGCGAAGTCTCATTGTTATTTCGACCGAGCGAAGTCTCATTGTCATTTCGACCGAGCGAAGTCTCGTTGTCATTTCGACCGAACGAAGCGAGCGGAGAAAGCTGCAGATTCCTATAGTACGGCAACCAGTCCTCGAACAGCGCCTGATAACCCTCGGCGGCCAGTTCCCGCGCCCCCTTGACGCCGTACTTCTTAACAGCCTCGGCTCCGTGACTTTGGGCCGTCGAATGCAATTCACTATCGTTCAATGACTTACAAGATATTGACTGAGACAATTCGCCCAGGCATCTTCGCATAACCTGCTCATTATCAGCACTTTCCATTCTACGGACAGACAGCTGCCAGGCAGTATTGAGGGCGAGGCCGAGGGCGAAGATGGCGCCACGGTGGGTGTTCACCCCGCCGGTGGCGGCCAGCATCGCGGCCTCCGCGTCGATGCCGAGCTGCCGGAGCTCCTCCGGCGTCTCCGCGAGCGCCATCCGCGGGAAGAACGGCCGAATCGCCGCAATCCCCTTCCGCATCACGCCATAGTCCATATCCTTGTGCGCCCCCTTGGAGTCCGGCCCCACGAGCCCGGGCTTCATCGGCGTATCCAGTTCCATCCGCAGCGCCCTCTCCGCGAGCTCCGCGAGCAAATACGGCCAGGTCGACACCGGGGTCAAAGCCGATGCCTCCCTGAACCGCCCCTCGTCCACCAGCGCGCGCACCTCCGTCGCCGTCACCGGACCCTGAGCTTGTCGAAGGGCCGGTGCTTCGACAGGCTCAGCAACCGGCTCAGGAGTGGTCCCCCTTGTCATTCTGAGCGGAGCCGCAGGCGGAGTCGAAGAATCTTCCGCGCAATCAGGAGAGCAAGTAAGTCTCGGAATTTCAACGAGTTGAACGCCGTACTTCGGAAGGAGTTCCTTCATCAGGGCGTTGTAGCGGGCGGTGAGGGGGTCGACGGGCTCGGAGCCCACGAAGCGCACGGTGGCGCCCAGCGCGGGGGCGATGTGCCGGCCGAACAGGTCGATGTCCAGGCGCATCTGCGTCTCCGCCGCGTCGGACAAGTCTTTCAAGAAATAAGTAGGAAAAGTGGCGGCCGAAATCTGGTAGTCCGACCCTTCCACGACGTCCGCGAGGCCGTCGCACCCGGCGCGGAGCATCGCGAGGCGCTCCCTGTACGGGAAGCGCGAGGCGTCCTCCTTCACCGGAATGATGACGAGATTTCTCGACTCCGCCCTTCGGGCGTCGCTCGAAATGACAGAAGACTTGTCATTTCGACCAAGGCCGGTTGCCATGTCCTTGTCATTTCGACCAAGGCCGGTTGCCATGTCCTTGTCATTTCGACCAAGGCCAGAAGGCAAATCCCTGTCATTTCGACCAAGGCCGGAAGGCCGCGTGGAGAAATCTGCTTGCTCTATGAGATACTTGTGCCCCAGCGTGAAAGGATTGGCATTCATCACGATGACGCCGGGGGCGGAGTGGGCGCGGAGGTAGGCGCAGTAGTCGGCGAGGCCGCGGCCGTTCTCCAGCAGGATCGCTTTCGGCGCTTCGGCCAGGAGTTTGAAGCCCAGGCTTTCGAAGAGCGCGCGGTTCTCCGGCTTCGTGAAGACTTTCAGGTTGGTGCAGCCCCGTTCGGAGGCCACGGAAATGAGGCGGGAAATGAGCGGGACGGAGAGGCCCAGCGAACGGGCTTCGGCCGACACGGCGAGACATTTCAGGATGTCTCGCTGGAGGCCGCCGCCGGCGAGGATGGCGCCATCGTCGGAAAGGACCGCCAGATACAAATCAACTTCCCCGAGCCGGAGACCGTTGCTCCCGAGGAAGTCTTCCACCTTGCGGCGGATCATTGGAACGCTCAAGGGCAGTTCCTGTATGTCGATCTTTTCAAATGGTTCCATCATCCTGCAGGCTTTCCAATACTCCCGGTTCCACCTCAGATTGATTTAACGTTGTAAAGGTACGGATTTAAAACCGATTTCCCAAGATTTAATTACAATTTTTCACAGAAATCCCCCCACCTCCAACTTGCCCATTGGCCCCGATCCCGGGAAACCGAAAGTACCCCCATACGGCCAACGCGCCCGGTGGTGCCGATGGAGGGACACCCGACGCGAGAAAGGGATGGAAACGCGCCCGGTGGTGCCGATGGAGGGACACCGGAAGCGAAAAAGGGATGAGAACGTGTCAGGTGGTGCCGACGGAGGGACACCGGACGCGTGAAAGGGGTGGAAATGCGTCAGGTGGTGCCGACGGAGGGACACCGGAAGCGAAAAAGGGATGAGAACGTGTCAGGTGGTGCCGACGGAGGGACACCGGACGCGTGAAAGGGGTGGAAATGCGTCAGGTGGTGCCGACGGAGGGACATCGGGCGCAGAAAAGGGAGAAGGGACGGAGAGAGGGATGGACGGAGAGAGGGATGGGGCTAAAGGCCCAGGAGGTGGTCGATGGCGGCGGAAATCTCCGCGGGGGTGTGGGTATGGGCCCGCATGCATTCGCGGGCGGGACGGGAGCAGAGGAGGCAGCGGCGGGGCTGTTCGCCCACCCTTTCGCGGCTCACAGGGACGACGGTGTCCCCCACCCGCTCGATCACGTCCAGGTCCATCAGGCGACCGTAGGGATGCTCGTTCTCGATTTCGCAGCAGGCTTTCTTGACGTCCAGGAGCGGCGCGTCCACGAGGAAGTATCCCTCGTAGCCGGTCTCCAGGTCCCGCAGTTCCTTGTACGTGGGGGCGAGGACCTCCCGGACCGCCTCAACGGCGGCTTCCGCCACCTTGAGCGACCGGGCGTCCCTTTTGACGGAGCCCGGCAGGACCACGGTCAGGCAGACCAGGGTCCTGTCGGGCCACGCCTGGGTCAAAGAAAGCTGCCTGGCGAACCGGTCGTCCCGGGCGCCAAGCAGCTGTTCTAAAGTGATTTCCATGAGATTCCTCGACTTCGCTCGGAATGACAAAAGGTACTCGCTCGGAATGACGGCTAGTCCACAATGTTGTGGATCTCGTCGAGGACCTTGCCGTGGCGGTCCATGACGATACCCACGACCTTGTCGCCGAACGGGAGGGCGTCGGGCTCGCCGATGATGCTGCGGGCCTTGGCTGCGAGATCGTGGATGTCCACGATCTTGAGGCCGGCGGCCGCCAGGCGCTCGGCGATCTCCGGACGGCCCGGATTCACCGCGATGCCGTACTCGGTGACGACCACGTCCACGCCCGCGCCGGGCGTGATGAGCGTCGTCACCTTGGGCACGACGCACGGGATGCGGCCGCGGAGGAGCGGGCACACGATGATGGAGAGGGCGCTGTCCTCGGCGGTGTCGGGATGGCCGCCCACGGCGCCGCGGATGATGCCGTCGGAGCCCACGAGGACATTGACATTGAAGTCCACGTCCACCTCGAGGGCGGAGAGGATCACGATGTCCAGCGCGTGCACGGCGGAGCCGATGTGGTCGGCGCTCGCGTACTCGATGGCGGAGACCTCCTGGTGGGTCTGGTCCTTGGCGATGGATTCGGCCGCGACCTTGTCGAAGGACTGCACGTCCACGAGCTTGCCGATGAGGCCTTCCTCGTGGAGCTTCACCATATGGGCGGTGATGCCGCCGAGGGCGAAGGACGCGTGGATGCCCTGCTCGAGCATGCTCTCGCGGATGTACTTGACGGCAGCGAGGGACGCGCCGCCCGTACCGGTCTGGATGCTGAAGCCTTCCTTGAAGTAACCGCTGTTAATAATCACCTTGGCAGCCTGTTTCGCAAGCAGGATGTCGCGCGGGTTCTTGGAATCGCGGATGGCGCCGGAGGAAATCTTGGAGCTGTCGCCCACGGAATCCACGACCACCACGGAGTCCACGTCGCAGGAGGAGATGGACTTCGGGACGTTCGGGTACGGGACCAGGTCGTCCGTCAAGACGACCACGTAGGTCGCGTACTTGGCGTCCGGGAGGGCGTAGCCGAGGGAGCCGCAGATGGACTTCGCGTTCTCGGAGCGCGGGCAGCCGGAGGCGTTGCCCAGCTCGTCGCAGGACGAGGCGCCGAGGAAGGCGACGTCGATGTGCAGCTCGCCGGATGCGATGGCGCTGCCGCGGCCGCCGTGCGAGCGGAACACGACGGGCTCCTTCATCAGGCCGTGGGAAATCTCGTTCGCGAGTTCGCCGCGGAGGCCGGAGGTGGAGATCTTCGTGATGACGCCGTTCTTGATGTGCTCGATGAGCGGAGCGTGCACGTCGGACAGGCTGGAAGCCGCCAGGTGCAGGTTCTTGAAGCCCATTTCGGCGAGTTTCGCAACGACGAGGTTCACGACCTTGTCGCCGCCGCGGAAATGGTGATGGAAAGAGATGGTCATCCCGTCCTTGAGACCGGACCGGCGGATGGCTTCCTCGAGGGTGACTACTTTCGTGTATCTCATAACGCTTCCTCCTTGCTTAAGATGCCGGACGCGACGGCGAGCGCGATGGTGCGCTCGGCGCGGATCACGACCGGACGGTCGACCATCTTGCCGTTCACGGCGATGACGCCGGAGCCCTTGGCCTGGGCCTCCTTGATGGCGGCGATGATGCGGAGGGCCTTGTCGATGGCCTTCTGCGTCGGGGCGAACACCTGGTTCACGACCTCGATCTGGCGGGGGTTGATGATGGACTTGCCGTCGAAGCCGAGGTTCTTGATGAGCTCGACCTCCTTGCGGAAGGTGTCCATATCGTCCAGGTTGGAATAGACGGTGTCGAAGCAGGAGATGCCGGCGGCGCGGGCCGCGACGACGATGGTCTCGCGGGCGAGCAGGAGCTCGGAGCCTTCCGGGGTGCGCTGCGTCTTCAGGTTCGCGGAATAGTCCTCGGCGCCGAGGGCGATGCCCATCATACGCTTGGAGGCGGTGGCAATCTCGTAGGCGTTGACCA
>CAMVPS010000099.1:0-5354 GCA_947169405.1 uncultured Bacteroidales bacterium | reverse complement strand
CTCATCAACACCCTTTCTTCCATCCCCGGCGTGCAGCTGGAGAGTTTCGACTGATCCGCTTCCGGGAAGAGCTTTAGTGGCTGGCGCCCAGACGGGCCTCCACGACATTGATGATGTAGTCGCCGGTCTTCTCGCATTCGCTGAAGAGGTCCACGAACACAGTGCCCTTGTCATAATCGTACTTGTGGGCGTCCAGACTCTCGATGTTCTGCTGCTTGAGCGTATTGCGGCAGGCATTGATCTGGCGTTCCAGGTTCTCGGAAACGCCGATCGTGAAGTCCTCCTTGCGCCCGGAAAGGACGGTGTTCATCCGCGTGAGCGCCTCCTCCACGAGCGAGAACATCTTCCGGATGCCTTCGTCCATCTCCGGCGTGAAAACGATCTTGGTCCCCCGCTTGCGGCGCAGGATGCGGGCCAGGTTGAAGCAGCTGTCGCCCACGGACTCCAGCTCCCCGATCTGGCGGAGCATCGCCCGAATCTTTCCTTTGGTTTCGTCGGACAGATGGGCCTCGCCGACGGCGCTCAGGTAGCGGCCAATCTCGTTTTCCATCCGGTCACTGCCCTCCTCGCCCTTGCGGAGGCGCTCGAACAGCTTGTCGAACGCCTGTTCGTCTTCCGTATCATACAGCTCCAGCACCTGTTCGAACATCTGCTGTGTATTCTCGCCGAACACCGCGATCTCCTTCTGCGCCTGCAGGACGGAGATTTCCGGAGTGTTCATGATACCGACCCGGATGTACTGGAGGCGGAACGCTTCCTCGTCCTCCACTTTCTTCGGCTTGATGAGGAAGCACACGAGCTTCTCAATCTGCGGGATGAACCAGATGAGGATGGCCGTGTTGATCACGTTGAAACACGTATGGAACGTCGCCAAAGCGAAGGAAAGCTGGGTCGGGCTCTGCTCGGAGGCGTTGGGGTCCAGGCCCACGATGCCGCACACCATCCGCACGAACGGGAAGAACAGGATGAGCACCCAAATCACGCCGAACACGTTGAACACCAAGTGCGCCATTGCCGTCCGCCGCGCCTGCGTATTCGCGCTCAAGGCGGCCAGGTTCGCCGTCACGGTCGTGCCGATGTTCTCGCCCATCACCAGGGCGATGCCCTGGAAGATGGAGATCGCGCCGGTCGCGCACAGGACCATCGTGATGGCCATCAGCGCCGCCGAACTCTGCACCAGCGCCGTCAGAATCGTACCAATCAGCAGGAACAGCAGAATCGTCCCGTAATTCGTCTTGAAGCTGGCGAAGAAAGCCACCACTTCCGGCTTGCTCGCCAGGTCCATCTCCACGCCCGTCTGCTTGAGCATCCCCAGGGCGAACAGCAGGAAGGAAAGTCCAAAGAGAAAATCGCCGAAATAGCGGTGCTTGCCGATCTGGATCAGGATGATGCCGATGAGGAAGGCCGGCCACACGACATTGACGACGTTGAAGGAGAAGCCGGCCGACATGATCCAGGCGCTCATCGTCGTGCCGATGTTCGCGCCCATGATGATCGAGATGGCCTGGGCCAGGGTGAGCAGCGCCGCGTTCACGAAAGACACCGTCATCACGGTCGTCGCCGCCGAAGACTGGACCGCGACGGTCACCAGCGCGCCGGTCGCCACGCCGGTGAACCGGTTCGTGGTCATGGCGCCGAGAAGGTGCCGCAGCTGCGGGCCCGCCATTTTCTGGAGGGCCTCGCTCATCATCTTCATTCCGAATATCAGGAGGGCGATGGAGCCCAGGAGCTTCAAGGCGATAAGCATAGACTGAGATTATACTGCAAAGATACGCACGGGGACCGATTCTCCAAAAGAAAAAAAGCCATTTGTAATAGAATTGTCATGCCTTCCTGCTCCCGGACGGAACCGTTTTCACCGGCATTTGACGTCTATTTGTCCGCGGCCAGGCGGCGGAATTCTTCCCGGGCCAGGGCGATCTGGACCCGATAGGCGAGGCTCGTCTGCAGGCGGCCGTAGCCGATGCAGGCGGCCGTGGCGCTGGCGTCCACGTCGCTCTGCCAGTGGCAGCCCGCGATGACGCGGCTCTCGCCGGAGACGAAGGCGCGGGCGAAAAGCGCCTCGGCCGCGGCCGGATTGATTTCGGAAAGCACCAGCGCGGCGCTCCAGGCGCGAATCGTATGGCCGGAAGGATACGAACCTTCCGTCGCCAGCCAAGCGTCGTCCTGCGGGAAGATGGACGCCTCCTTGAAACGGGCGTACGGGCGCATCCGGAAGTAATGGGCCTTGGGCCGGAAGCGGATCTGCTCGATGGTGGACACGCCATTGACGAACGCGCGATAGATTTCCGGCGTCTTCTCCGGAGAGATTTCCATCCCGAAAGGCACGCTGTAGATGGTCCGCAGGGTGTCCAGGTCCCAGACGGCATCCAGCTTGGCCACGGCGAGCCGCTCCGGGTCCAGCCGCTGTGTTTTTCCCCACATATACCGCATAATATCGTGCGTGAAGGCCTCGCCGATGGTGTCGGGCGGAGCCGGCAGGCATTGGACCAGGTCCGGGAGCTCCTCCTCGGCCAGATACAGTTCGACAGCCGGCTGGGCCCGGAGGGCAAGGGCGCCGAAAAACAGCGCGACAAGGGCGGGAATCAACGATTTCATCTTATGCGACAGGTTTGTTTTCTTGTTTGGGTTCCATATGGACGATGATGTGCGACTGCGCGCCGAAACGGTCCTTGAAGCGGCGCTCCACCTCCGAGGCCTTCTCGTGGGCCTCCGAGAGCGGCAGGGTGCCGTCCAGGCGGATATGGACCTCGGCGGCGATGTGGTTGCCGATGCGGCGAGTGCGCAGGTTGTGGGGGTCCTCCACGCCGGGGACGCCGCGGATGATGGCCAGCATTTCCTGTTCCGTATCCGCCGGCAGCGAACTGTCGGTAAGCTCGCCGAAGCTCGGGCCGAGCAGGTCCCAGGCCACCTTGACCAGCATCGCGCCCACGACGATGGACGCCAGCGGGTCCAGCACGGTCCAGCGGCTGCCCAGCAGGATGGCCCCGCCGATGCCGATGGCCGTGCCCACGGAGCTCAGCGCATCCGACCGGTGGTGCCACGCATTGGCTTCCAACGCCTTGGAATCTAGATGCTTGCCCTTGATCCGGGTGTATTGGAACAGGAGCTCTTTCGCGACGATGGAGCCGAGAGCGGCCCAGAGGGCGATCTTGCCCGGGGCCGGCAGGTCTTCGCCCTGCAGCCAGCGCGCCAGCTTGCCGGCCCCGGACACCACGATGCCCACGGCCGCCGCGGCCAGCGCCAGGCCGATGAACAGCGTCGCCAGCGTCTCGTACTTGCCGTGCCCGTAATCGTGGTCCTCGTCCTGCGGACGGGCGCTCACGCGCACGAAAACCAGCACGACGATGTCCGTCACGAAGTCCGACAGCGAATGCACGGCATCCGAGATCATCGCCGCCGAATGCCCCACAAGGCCGGCCGCGGCCTTCAGCCCGACCAGCAGGAGGTTCACGACGCTTCCCGTCAGGGTTACCCGTGCGATTTCGTCTTCGCGTTTCATGCTACAAAGATACACAAAGCGGAGAAAAAGTGTCCGCCGATGGATTATTATTGCTATCTTGCCGCATCCTGAAAACGACGCCTATGAAACGCATCTTCCTCTTCACGCTCTTCTCTCTGTCTCTTCTCGGCTGCAGCCAGGACGCCCCGGAAGCCGCCTGGGGCGACACGGGCGACGGATCTTACCGCAATCCCGTCCTCCTCGCCGACTACTCCGACCCGGACGCCATCCGTGTCGGCGACCGGTATTACCTGGTCGCCTCGGATTTCCATTTCATGGGCATGCAGGTGCTGGAATCCACCGACCTGGTGAACTGGAAGCTCATCTCCCAGGTCTATTCCCGCTTCGACCTGCCCGGCTGGGACGAGAACAAGCACTACGCCGGCGGCTCGTGGGCGCCCAGCATCCGCTACCACGACGGGCGTTTCTATGTCTATTTCTGCACGCCGGACGAGGGCCTGTTCATGAGCTCCGCCACGGACCCGGCCGGCCCGTGGGACCCGCTTCACTGCGTGAAGGCAGTCTACCACTGGGAGGACCCGTGCCCGTTCTGGGACGAAGACGGCCAGGCCTACCTGGGGCACAGCCTCCATGGCGCCGGCCCCATCATCATCCACAAGATGTCGGCCGACGGCCGCGCGCTCCTGGACGAGGGCGTGACCGTGTACCGGGGCCCCGTGGCGGAAGGGACGAAGATTCATAAATGGAACGGATATTATTACCTGAGCATCCCCGAAGGCGGCGTCGGCGGGGGCTGGCAAACCGTCCTCCGCGCCCGGGACCTTTACGGCCCCTATGAGCGGAAGATCGTGCTGGAGACCGGGTCTACGAGGGTCAACGGCCCGCACCAGGGCGCCATCGTGGATACGCCCGCGGGCGAATGGTGGTTCCTGCATTTCCAGGAGCGGGACCCGCTGGGCCGCGTCGTCCACCTGCAGCCGATGCGCTGGGAGGACGGCTGGCCCGTGATGGGCGAGGACTATGATGGAAACGGCGTCGGAGAACCCGTCGCCCGCTGGAAGAAGCCGGCTGCGGCCCAGGCTTCCGAGCGGGAACTCCCGGCTTCGTCGGACGAATTCAAGGAGGGAAAGCTCGGGCTCCAGTGGCAGTTCAACCATAACCCGAAGGACGAGGGGTGGTCTGTCACCCGCAAGAAAGGCCGCCTCGCCATCGACGGCGGCAAGGCCTTCACCCTCTGGGACGCCCGGAACACGCTGTCCCAGAAAATCATGGGATACGAAGGGGCCTACGACGTCCAGGTGGACCTGGACGACCTGGCCGACGGCCAGAAAGCCGGCCTCGCCTGCCTGGGCCGGGAGTTCTTCTGCATCGGCGTGCGACAGACGCCGGACGGACGGGAAATGTTCTTCGAAAAGAACGGGGAAGTCCTGAAAACCGAAGCCTGGACGGCGCGGACAATCCGGCTCCGCCTGTCCTTCGACGTGAATGCCGAGGAGAACGGATTCTCCTTCTCGTATAGCCGCGACGGAAAGACCTTCGAACCCTTCGGCGATGCTTTCGCCGCGCACAACGGGTTCTGGAAAGGGGCCCGGGTCGCCCTGTTCAGCTACAATACGGAAAAAGAAGGCGGAACCGCCTGGTTCCGCCACTTCCGCTACATATAGGAGTGCATCCCTCCCAGCAGGAGATTCACGCCGAAGTAGGTGACGAGGACGCACACGAACGCTAAAATCGTGTATCCGTGGAAGAAATTGGCGTTCCGGAAAGGCTTCAGCGCGCCGCCGTGCAGGGTGAAGGCGTACACCAGCATCGTGATCAGCGCCCAGGTCTCCTTCGGGTCCCAGGCCCAGTAGCTGCCCCAGGAGATATTGGCCCAGACGGCGCCCAGGAA
>CAMVPS010000098.1:0-5370 GCA_947169405.1 uncultured Bacteroidales bacterium | reverse complement strand
AAGGTGACTAAAAAGTCTGTTGACTGATTGGTCACCTTCTTTTTGTATAAAGAGAGAAACCGTGCCCTTTCGGGGCATCAAAATAATAGCTATTCTTTTGATTATCAAAGGAATAGCTATTGCTTTTCTGATAAATTATTACTATCTTGTAGTTGCGAAATAAAAGAAAAACAACTTATCAGTAATCAAGCAATGGCAAAGATAGTCTTTAAATCTTACAATCAGAACGACAATCTGCTTTTTCCTCCGTGTCTGGGCGACTTTATCGCCGGGAACGATCCCGTACGCGTTCTGAATGCGGTGGTCGACCACCTCGACATCCGGGAGATCGAGGGCAGCTACGAGGGCGGCGGAGCCAGCAGCTACCATCCCCGGATGTTGGTCAAGGTCGTTTTTTACGCCTATCTCCAGAACATCTATTCCGGCCGGAAGATGGAGGAGCTCCTCCGCCGTGATGTGAACTTCATGTGGCTGAGCGGCATGCAGACGCCGGACTTCAACACCATCAACCTCTTCCGCAAGAACCGGCTCGCGCCGGTGGTGGACAATCTGTTCACGCAGGTCGTGGAGATGCTCGTGGAGAACAGGTTCATCAGCCTGGAGGTGCAATACATAGACGGGACGAAGATAGAAGCCAATGCGAACAAGTACACCTTCGTCTGGAAGAAGGCGACCAAGACGCACCAGGAGAGACTGGACAGGAAAGTGAAGTCCGTGTTGTCCGAGGCGGAACGGCAGCTGAACATGGAGATGGGAGAGGAAAAGGAGGGGGTGATGACCTCGGAGGAGATGGCCGAGCGCACGGAAAGGGTCCTGGAAAAGATGGATGAGGTAGGAATCGGCGACAAGGCGCTCCGCAAGTCCGTCAGGACGGTGAAGGAGGAGTCCGTCCCGAAGATGAAGGAGTACGAGGATAAGCTGGAGATCCTGGGGGACCGGAACAGTTACAGCAAGACGGACCATGACGCCTCGTTCATGCGCATGAAGGAGGATGCGATGAACAATGGCCAGACGAAGCCGGGGTACAATGTCCAGATATCCACGGAGAGGCAGTTCATCACGCACTTCTCGATGTCCTGGCGATCGAACGACTGGGGCACGTTCATTCCCCATCTGGACACCTTCGAGAGGCGGTTCGGCAGGCAAAGCCGGGAGGTGGTCGCTGACGCCGGCTATGGGAACGAGGAGAACTACGAATACATGGACGGGAACGGCATCGAGGGGTACGTCAAGTATCCGATGTTCCATACGGAGCTGAAACGGGGATATGCCGGGGACCCCTTCGTTCCCGAACACCTCCATTACAACGAGGAGGATGACTACTTCGTCTGCCCGATGGGGCAGCACATGGAGTGCGTCGGAGAGACGCATAGGACATCGGAGCTCGGATATACAAGCACGGCCAAGAAATATCAGGCACAAAACTGCGGGAAGTGTCCACTACGGGGAATGTGCTTCAAGGGGAAAGGGAACCGAACCATAGAAGTGAACGTCAAGAGCCGCCTGTACAGGAATCAGGCCCGTGAGCGGCTTACAAGTGAGCGTGGACTATATCACCGGAGCATGCGTCCGATAGAGCCGGAAGCCGTCTTCGGACAAATCAAATACGACGGCGGCTTCAAACGCTTTCATTACAAGGGGAAACAGCTCGTTGAAGCAGAGTTTGCCACGCTGGCGATTGCACATAACATCCGGAAAATGATCTCGATGACGGATGCCAGCAGTCGATGAGACGGAGGTGGATATTGCTTTGATTAAAACTCGCTCGAAAAAACGACATGGTCGGCGAGGAAAAAAGGAAGGTGACCAATAATCACTTATTAGTCACCTTCTTTTGTTGGCTCTCAGCGGCTTACTCTTCCTTGGGCGCACGAGGGCGCACAATCTTCCAGCCGATGGCCGCGATGCAGATGGACATCAGGGGGCTGATCAGGTTGAAGAAGCAGAAGGGGGCGTAGACGAGGGTCGGGACGGAGAGGATGGTGGCCTGGGTCATGCCGCAGCTGGACCAGGGATAGAGCGGCGAGGTGACCGTCGCGGAGTCCTCGACGGAGCGGCTGAGCAGGCGGGACTCGTAGCCCCGGTCCTGGAAAGTCTTCCCGAAGATGTTGGAGGTCAGCAGGATGGACAGGTACTGGTCCGAGACGATGCCGTTGAGGGCCGTGCCCGTGACGACCGTCGACGCCACCAACCCGGTGCGGGAACGGGTGAAGGGGTTCAGCAGCTGGGCGAGCCGGGCGATCATCCCGCTGGCCTGCATGCAGGCCCCGAAGCACATCGCACAGAGAATCAGGAACACCGTGTTGAGCATGCCCAGCATGCCGCGGGTGGCCAGGAGGCCGTCCACTTCGGGATGGCCTGTCTCCAGAGAAAGCGTGTTGTAGATGCTCTCCACCGTGCCGGCGAGGAGGACGCGAGCGCGGGAGCCTTCGGTGACTTTCGCGCCGATGTCCGCAATGATGCCGGGCTGGAAGACGAGGGCGGCGACGGCGGCAGCGAGGACCGAGATGGCCAGCACCGGCAGCGCCGGCATCCGCCGCCAGATGAGCACGAGCGTGATGGCCGGAACCAGGAACAGCCAGGGCGTGATATGGAACTTGCCGGCCAGGACCGTGGTGTACAGGTCGATCTGCGACGCTTCGGCTCCGTCGTGCGACAGGCCCAGGACCGTGAAGATGACGAGGGTGATCACGATGGACGGGACCGTCGTATAAAACATATACCGGATGTGCGTGAAGAGGGGAACCTTGTTGACGGAGGAGGCCATGACGGTCGTGTCCGACAGCGGGGAGATCTTGTCGCCGAAATAGGCGCCGGAGATGATGGCGCCGGCGATCATCCCGTCGGAGAAACCTTCGGCCCGGCCGATGCCGAGGAGGGCGACGCCGATGGTGGCGATGGTGGTCCAGGAACTGCCGGTCATCACCGAAATGACGGCGCAAATGACGCAGGCCGACAGGAGGAACACCTTGGGGCTGATGATCTTGACCCCGTAGTAGATGAAGGTCGGGACCACGCCGCTCATGGTCCAGGTACCCGAGACGCCGCCGATGAGAAAAAGGATGAGGGTGGCGCCGGCGATGTCGGAGAAGTTGCGGCCGATGGCTTTCTCGAACTCTCTCCAAGGGGTCTTGAAGAAGATCGATGCGAGCAGCACGCAGACGCCGGAGGAGGCGAGCAGCGCCACCTGGCTCGCGCCGAGGATGGCGTCGCTGCCGAAGATGCCGATGTTGATGGCGAGCAGCGTGATCAGGACGAGGACGGGGACGAGGGAGATGACCGCCGTCCAGGCGGGGGACAGTTTCATATACGTTCGTCTTATCGGCACAAAGATACGAAAAAAGCCGTATCTTTGTATGTATGAGAAAATGGTTCATTGTCCTCACGGCCGCGCTGTCGGCCCTGACGGTCGCCGCCCAGGAGTCCAAGGAATACGGTGTCGTGGACATTTCCGTGTGCAACCTGCGCGCAACCCCCGATTATGACGCCGAAATGGTCTCCCAGGCTCTTCTGGGGACGCCGGTGCACATCCTGCAGCTCGCCGACAAGAACAACTGGCCCCAAGTGCAGACCCCGGACACCTATACCGGCTGGGTCCACAAGGACGCCATCACGCTCCTCACCTTCGAGGAATACCACGCGTGGAACGCCGCGCCGAAAATCGTCGTGACGGCGCTCACGGGCGTCGTGTATGAAAAGCCTTCCCCCCGCTCCGCCACCGTCTCCGACGTCGTGGCGGGCGACCGGCTGAAGGACCTGGGACGGAAAGGACGCTACCACTGCGTCGGTTTCCCGGACGGACGCGTCGGCTACCTGGACAAAAAGCTGGGCCAGCCCGAAGCCCAGTGGCGCGCCGACCTGGACCAAAGCGAGGAGGCCATCCTCGCCTCCGCATTGACGATGAACGGTTTCCCGTACCTGTGGGCCGGAATGTCCCCCAAGGGGATGGACTGCAGCGGTTTCGTGCGGGCGGTGCTCTTCATGCACGACATCATCATTCCGCGGGACGCCGGTCCGCAGTCCCGAACGGGCGAGCGGATCCTCGGAATGGAGGACCTCCGGCCCGGCGACCTCGTCTTCTTCGGCCGCAAGGACACTGCGGGGCCTAAGGTCTCTCACGTCGGTTTCTACCTCGGCGACGGCAAGTTCATCCACTCGCTCGGACTCGTGAAAATCGGCAGTTTCCGTCCGGAAGACCCGGAATACGACGCATACAACACCGGCCGGTACCTGTTTGCCAGCCGGGTCCGGCCCTACATCGACAAGCAGGAAGGCCTGAACACGACTTTGACAAACTCCTATTACCGGGAATAATTCCATGCAAAACAGACGAGAATTCCTGAAAGTGGCCGGCCTGGCCGCCGTGGGCGCCGGCCTGGCGGTCGGCTGCAAGCCCCGCCGGGAACCGCCGAAGCCGGACGATCCGCCCGGTGGCGATACCCTGAAGCCGGTTGAGCCCGTCGTCGCGGGCCCCCGCCGGATGAAACTCAGCTACTATCCGTACGAGCTGCAGCTTCAGCACACGTTTACCGTCTCCTCCTACAGCCGCACCACGACGCCCGACGTGCAGGTCGAAATCGCCTATCAGGGCTTCATCGGCTACGGCGAGGCCTCGATGCCGCCCTACCTCGGCCAGAGCGTCGACTCGGTGACCTCCTTCCTGGAGAAAGTGAAGCTCGAACAGTTCGCGGACCCGTTCTGCCTGGATGACATCCTCGCCTATGTGGACAGCCTGTCCCCGGGCGACAGCGCAGCGAAGGCCGCCGTGGACATCGCCCTCCACGACCTCGTGGGCAAGATGCTCGGCGCACCCTGGTACCGCATCTGGGGCTACAACCCCGCCAAGGCGCCTTCCACGACCTTCACCATCGGCATCGACACGCCCGAGGTGGTCAAGGAGAAGACGCTGGAATGCGCGGACCGCTTCAACATCTTGAAAGTCAAGGTGGGAACCGACTCCGACAAGGAGATGATCAACACCATCCGCTCCGTCACCGACCTCCCCATCGCCGTCGACGCGAACCAAGGTTGGACCGACCGGTACCAGGCCCTGGACATGATCTACTGGCTCCGGGACAACGGGATCGTGATGGTGGAGCAGCCGCTGGCGGTGAACCGTATCAACGACCTGGCCTGGCTGCGGGAACGCAGCCCGCTGCCCATCTTCGGCGACGAGTCCGTCCAGGGACTGGACGACGTCCGCCAGGCCGTGGGCGTGTTCGACGGCATCAACATCAAGCTGATGAAATGCGGCGGTCTCCGCAATGCGCACAAGATGGTGGACCTCGCCCGCGGCCTCGGCCTCAAAGTGATGCTCGGCTGTATGACCGAGACCTCCTGCGCCGTCTCCGCCGCCGCCCAGCTCTCCCC
>CAMVPS010000097.1:0-5388 GCA_947169405.1 uncultured Bacteroidales bacterium | reverse complement strand
TTGGCCTTCGCGGGCTTGTCGTTCACGAGGACATAGCCCAGCTTGATGGCCTGCTGGACGCGGTTGCGGGAGGTGTCCTCCTGGTGCGTGGTGATGAACTTGTCCACGCGCAGCGGCGCCTGGCCCTTGTCGGCCACCAGGCGGAAATGCTCGAACATCTCCTGTTCGTCCTCCTGCGGGAGAAGGGTCTCGTCGTCGAGGGGGGACATTATTCGGCGGGAATCTTCTCGGGGTCGAGGGTCAGGTACAGGTTGATGGACGATCCGTAGGTACGGGTCTGGCCCAGGCCGTCCTGCTGGTAGACGACGGCGTTGACGGAATCGGCATAGGTGCGGATGCCGCTGTCGAAGCGGACACGGCCCACGTTCAGGTAACGGTCGTGCAGGGCGTCCACGGCGCTGATATACTTCTGGCCGATGACGCGCGGCACCACGGTCGGGCGCTCGTCACTGGAAAGGCCCAGGGTCAGGTCCACATCGGACCCGCTGACCACGAGGTCGCCGGCGCGCACATTGCGTCCCCGGACCGTTTGCCGGAGCACATTGTTCGTGGCGATATCTTGCGTATAGTTCAGTTTCCCGAGCGACAGGCCGCGGTTGTTCAGCTCCGCGCGCGCTTCATTCAGCGAATAGCCGATCAGGTTGGGCATCACCACCTTCCGGGGGACGATGGAATTGATGGTCAGGAAGATGCTGCGTCCCTTCTTCACCGTGGCCCCGGCCTTGGGCTGCTGCCGGTACACGACACCGGCGCCCAGCCTCCGCACGAACACGGAATCCGTCACTTTCACGCCCACGTGACCCGCGCGGGCCGCTTCGTGCGCCTCCGCGACCGTCATGTTCGTGAAGTCCGGCACCGTCACCGTCCGGTTGTGGCGCGTCACGAGGCTCAGTCCCACCTGCGCCGCCAGGAGCAGTCCCACGACCAGCAAGGCCGCCAGGAGCAGATTCCGCACAATCCAATTGCCCAGAATCCCCTTGCCGACCTCCGCCGCCTTTTTCTTGCTATCTTTCTTTGCCATGGCAAAAAACGTTTCTACTTGTCAACCTACAAAGTTATAAATAATTCTCCGAAAAGCCACCACCCTGCGGCAAAGGGCCGTGCCGGCCCCTTGATCCGGTGGAACAGGTACCACTTTTTCCTCGCATCCGCGAATTTGTGCAAGAATGGGCTTCGGCAATCTCCAAAGGCGGAAAAGAGAGGGGAGGTCCGCCGCACTCAAGTGCGGTGTTTTAGTGTAAGGTGTTGAGACAAAGCATTTTAAGCTACGAGATTTTTGCGGGCCGTTTTGGGGGCACGATTAGAATCTTTCCATTACTTTTGCATCGGGAAATGATTTTTGTCGGAAATTTTATATATTTGTGACACAGAAATCTATTGCTTCCTGTCACTCCTGCATAGGGAAAACCGGACACTTTCTTTAGGGATAAAAGGGAACAGGAAGTATTCAGGAGGCTATGTGCTTGAGCACAGCAGCCTCATTTCCTGTGCGGTCCCAGTCCGGTGCCGCCCTTAGATGCTGGTTACTGTGCTCTCTTGCCTTTAAAAGAGAACACGATGAAATCCAGGATCCCCATCTTGTCCTTGCTGCTTCTTTCGGTCGTCTGCTGCTGCGGTCGCGAATCCGCGCGGCGGCGGGCGTATCACGCGTTGGACACGGTGATCCGTTTGTATGAGGCCGGCGCCGATTCCATCGACGCGGAACTGCTGGCGCCGGCCCTGTCCTATTTCCCTTCCAAGGGAGATGCATCGACAAAGGGGAGACTCTGGTTCCACTGGGGGCTGATTTCCTTCGACCGGGGCGAGTACGACCAGGCCATCGTTTCCTATGAGAAGGCGTTACAGGAGACGCGGATTTCGGGGGACAGGCATCTCGAAGGCCTGGTCTGCCGCGCCATCGCCGACACCTACAACCGGACCTACAACATTCGCGAGGACACCTTGTATATACGGAAGGCGTGGCAGGCGTTCGATACGGCGGAGGATTCGCTGTACCGGGCGGAGGTCGCCCTCCGGCTCGCCGCCGCGTATATGAACGCGCGGGAATGGGACAAGGCGGATGCGCTGCTGCAGGAAGCCTTGCCGGTCTGCTCCCGGAACCGGATCCTGCTCGGCCTCGGCCTGAATGTGCACTCCTTCTATCTGCTGAATGCGCCCCCGACGGATCCAGAGGGGGCGATCCGATGCTTCCAGGCGGCGAAGGATGCGGGGTTCCGCCTGAGTGACGACAAGCTGTCCGACTGGGGATACGCCCTGTACCTGACTGGGCGGGAGGATCAGGCGGACCGCCTCTGGGACAGCCTGGCGCGTGCCCATCCGGAAGGACTCGCGCAGCTTCAATACCGCCAGTACAACCGCTACTGCCTGGAGGGGAAAGAAGAATTGGCGTTGCCCCTGATGGAAAGAATCGTGTTCCGGCAGGATTCCCTGCTGCGCGTCCAGGCCTCGGAAGCGGTGAGCCGGGCGCAGCGGAACTTCCAGGAGGCCGTTGCGGAAGGGGAGAGGCTGACCGCCGCGCGCGAGCGGGAACGGAAACGGGCGACCTGGATCGTGTCGATGCTGGTCGTCATCCTGCTCGTCATTTCGGGTTATGCCATCTGGCAGAAGGAAAGAGAGCGGTTGGACACGGTCCGCCTGGCGCTGGGAGAGTCGGAGCGGATGACCAAGCGGCTCTCGGAAGCGGAACATCGGCACATTAACAAGATCGAATCGCTGCAGCGGAGCGCCCGGAACCGGGAGGCGAGCCTGGAAGAAATCCGGGCGGACTACCTGGAGATGCTCCGGGACGGGTACCGGCGGCTGGGGCAGCTGTTCGAGGACAAGCAGTTCGCCGAGACGCAGGTGATGACCGAGTCCGTCCTATACCGGCGGGTCTGCGAGGCGCTCAAGGACATCGATGGCGACAGTAAGGGCTTCCGGCGCCTGCAGGATTACATCGAGAACCATCTGGACCATCCGATCGCCTCTCTGCAGAAGGACATCCCTTCCTTGGACGAGAAGGACATCCGGCTCTTCTGCTACCTGGTCATCGGCTATGACGCGCCGCTGATCGCCGCCTTGATGGGGGCCGGGAGGGAGCGCACGGTCTACGACTGGAAAAACCGGCTCGTGACGCGGATCCGCCGCCTGTCCGCCTCCAAAGCCAAGCGGTATCTCGACCTGATCCGCTGACGGTTCCCAGTCCTTGCAAATCCGGTGGAAAGGGAGTAACTTTGTCCGGTTATGAAGAAGAACCGGACCGTCTTGTTTTTGTGCCTGGCCGCAGCATTCGTGCTGCTGATGAGCGTGCCTTTCCTGGTGGAGGGGTGCGGTTGGTTGGCGCTGCTGGGGTTCGTGCCGCTGCTGTGTATGGAAAGAGTGGCGGACGAGCAGGGCTTGAAGCATTTCTGGTGGTGGCATTACGGGACGTTCGTCGCGTGGAACGCGGTGACGACGTTCTGGGTGTGCAACGCGACGGTCGGGGGCGGCATCTTCGCCGTCCTGGCCAATGCGCTGCAGATGTCCCTGGTCTTCGGGCTGTTCCGGTGGGTGAAGCGGCGGTTCCGCGGACGCGGTTCCGCGCTGCCGTATCTGTCCCTCGCAGCGGCGTGGATCGCTTGGGAGAAATACTACCTGACGGTGGCGGAAATCTCGTGGCCGTGGCTGGTGCTGGGAAATGCGTTTGCCGGTACTACTTCCCTGGTTCAATGGTATGAGTTCACCGGAACCCTCGGCGGTTCGCTGTGGATATGGGCCTCCTCGCTGTCCGTGTTCGGGCTGATGGTGGCGATGTCCGACGGGCGGTTCGCTTCGCGGTGGAACGCGAAGGCCCGCTTCGCGGCTGTGGCCGGGACCGTCCTGGCCCTTTTCGGACCGATGGTCTGTTCCCTGGTGGTCGGGAGCCGGTATCAGGAAGTTTCGGAAGGGACCGTGCCGGTGGTGATCGCGCAGCCGGACTTCGATCCGTACCATAAATTCCAGTCGATGACGCAGGACGAGCAGAACGCCGTGCTGCTGGACCTGTTCGCCCGCGGGCTGAAAGATTTCCGGAAAGAGCATCCGGACGATTCGTCGACCGTCCTCCTGCTGGCGCCCGAAACGTTCACGTCCGACATCCTCTGCAATGATGTGCCTTACAGCCGGACGTTCCGGCGGTTCGTGTCGTTCCTCGGCCAGCACCCGGGGACGGAAATCCTGTTCGGAGCGTCGTCTTGGACGCGGTACGAACAGGTGGCCCGGCCCTCCGCGAACGCCCGGAAGCTAGGCGACGGCGTGTGGTACGAGACACACAATTCGGCCCTGATCGTGGATTCCCTGGGCCGCTACGGCCTTTACCAGAAGTCCAAGCTCGTGCCCGGGGTGGAGATGCTGCCTTATGTGAAGGTGTTGGGGCCCATCGACGACAAACTCCTCGGCGGCGTGGCCGGACGCTGTGTCGGCCAGCCTGCCGTCTCCAACCTGATGTTCCGGCAGGAAGTGCCCGTCGGGTGCGCCGTGTGTTATGAATCCGTGTACGGGGAGCACTGCGCTTCCTATGTGCGGGCGGGCGCCCAACTCCTGACCATCATCACGAACGACGCGTGGTGGGGGGATACGCCCGGCTATCGGCAGCATCTGAACTACGCCCGGTTGCGGGCCATCGAAACCCGGCGGGACATCGCCCGCTGCGGGAATACCGGCATCTCGGCCTTCATCGACCAGAAGGGACGGATTCTCCAGCGGACGGCCTGGTGGGAACCGGCCGTGCTGAAGGGAACGGTGAACCTGTCCTCCCGCCAAACCTTCTTCGTCCGCGCCGGAGACATCGTCGGACGCCTCTGCGTGTTCCTGTTCGTCCTCCTTTTCGCCGCCGCGCTCATTCGCCGGAAATAGTTGTATCTGCAGGATGAAACCAAGTCTTTCACCTATACGGCAACAGTCCCGAGTGGCTGCAATGTGGACAATATGGTCGTCGTGGCCTTCGTCCAGCGGAACTACAATGACCGTCCCGCCATCCAGTCCGGCAACTATGGCGACTGATACGTGGACAACTGCCGCAACGTCGCTGTGGGCGCCACGGCCCCGCTGGAGGTCCAGTAAACTGGAGAAATTAAAAGAAAAAGAGAGAAGCTCCTAATCGAGCTTCTCCCCTTTTTCATTGAACAATTCGTTTTGCAGGACGGTGAAGTCGGTGACTTCCTCGAGGTCCAACTTGACTTTGTAGTGCTTCCGCCACTTGCTCAGGTAGGAGTTGAGCCAACCCCTCCGCAGGTAGGCGCCCAGGATCGGACTGGTTTTCAGGGTCAGGACCTTGTGGCCTTTCTCGATGACGTAGTAGGCGATCTTGCGTTCGATTTCCTCGTCGATCACCACGGTGGAGTGGATCTTGCCGGTGCCGTGGCACAGCGGGCATTGCTCCATGGTGTTGAT
>CAMVPS010000096.1:0-5488 GCA_947169405.1 uncultured Bacteroidales bacterium | reverse complement strand
GGCGGCGTGTATGACCACCAGCGGGCGCTCACGTCCGACCGCCGCGTCTCCATCCTCACCCGTTCGGCCACGGCGGGCCTGCAGCGCTACGGCGCGCACGTCTGGTCCGGCGACCTGGAGTCCACTTGGACCTCCCTGAAGGAACAGGTCCAGGAGGCGCTGAATTTGTCCTTGTGCGGCATTCCTTTCTGGAACGCGGACATCGGCGGTTTCTTCGCCGGGTCCTGGCCGGGTGGGTACGAAAATCCGGGATTCCGGCAGCTGTACGGCCGCTGGATGCAGTTCGCGGCCTTCACGGGGATGATGCGTTCGCACGGGACGAACACCCCGCGGGAGATCTTCCGGTTTGGCGGTCCCGGCGACCCGGACTTCGACCTGCAGGAGAAATACATCCGGCTGCGCTACCGGCTGCTGCCCTATACCTACAGCGCCGTCGCGGCCGTGACGCGGGAGGACGCCTCCCTGATGCGGGCCCTGTTCCTGGACTATCCGCAGGACAAGCGGACCTGGGACGAGGATACGGAGTTCCTGTACGGGAAGTCCATCCTGGTCGCTCCCGTGTCCACGGAGGACGACACCCGGAGCGTCTATCTCCCGGAAGGGGAGTGGATCGGCTTCTGGGACGGCGTGCGCCTGAACGGCGGGGTGAGTTTCAACCGGACGTTCGCCCGGGACGAACTGCCCCTGTATGTGAAGGCCGGCGCGGTCCTGCCCGTCGGCCCGGAAGTCCAGTATGCGGCCGAAAAGCCCTGGGACAACCTGCAGATCCGGGTTTATACGGGTGCCGATGGCACCTTCACTCTCTACGAGGACGAGGGGGACGGCTACGGCTACGAGCAAGGCGCCTGCTCCACCATCGTTTTCGACTGGAACGATGCGGACGGCGTCCTGACCATCGGCCCGCGCCAGGGGACATATCCCGGAATGGTCGCCGAGCGCACGTTCCGGATCGTCGTCGTCCGCCCGGGCGCCGGCACCGGCCTGGACAACACCTCCTGCGACCGGGAAGTCCGGTACGCCGGGGAGAAAGTCTCCGTCGACATGAACTGACACCCTTAAAAAAACATTAAAACGACATCTTAAGGGCCGGATTAAGCACGCGTTCCGCGCGTTTTTAAGGGTACGCGCGCATATTTGTGACCGGACATTGAGCCAGCAAAACAAAACAACAAACCAATCACATAATCTTTTTCAACATGAAAAAACACCTCATCAGCGCGCTCCTCATCGGAGCCATGGTCGTTCCCGCCTTCGTCGCCTGCGACAACAAGGGGCTTGACGACCTTACCCGTCGGGTAGAAGTCTTGGAAGGTGCCTGGCACCAGACCCAGAAGGACCTCCAGAATGCGGTCGTGACGGGCCTCACCGTCACCAGCGCCAACCAGGCCGACGGCGTGTGGACCATCGTCCTGAGCGACGGCAAGACCATCGTCATCGACACCAAGGGCGGTGGCGGCGCCGCCGTTTCCGTCGAGGAGACGGCCGATGCGTTCATCATCACGGTGAACAGCACCTCCTACACCATCCCGAAGGTTTCCTCCGCGGCCATCAACTCCATCGTCTATGTCCCGGAATACACCGACCAGATCGTCTTCCTCGGGGAAGAGGGCGCCGTGGTCAATTTCCTCGCCACGCCTTCCTTCAACGCCTCCGAGGCGACCTTCGACATCGCGGACGCGCGTGAGGCGAAGACCCGCGCCGGCGCCGGCCTCTTCAAGGTGGAGTCCGCCACGAACGACGGCGACCTCATCAAGGTGAACCT
Organism: uncultured Bacteroidales bacterium; assembly: GCA_947169405.1. Classification (GTDB taxonomy): domain Bacteria; phylum Bacteroidota; class Bacteroidia; order Bacteroidales; family UBA932; genus Cryptobacteroides. Next base: position 3,726 of record CAMVPS010000096.1, on the reverse strand, counting down.
GAAGGCCCTCGCCGCCGAGTCCAACAAGGATTACACCGTCGCCCTGAAGGTGGAACTCAAGGGCACCGCGATCAGCTCCAACTACTTCATCGTCCACGTGGGCGAGAACACCTTCGAGCCGGAGGTGCTCGTCGAACCTTCCGTGGTGGACGGCGTCCAGCTGACCAAGCTCGACGGCGACCTGGACGGCTATCATCGCGTCTTGATTCCCAATTCCGCCGCCAAGTTCGTCCAGGGTTTCAACCTGAAGGACTATCTGAAGGATCTTCCTGCCGGAAAGATCGCCTTCCAGCTCGCTCCGAGGGAGGACCAGAACGAGAATGTGCAGCGTGCCTACGACACCATTGCCGAGGCGCTGTCCGCCGATGGCACCTGGGCGCCGAAGCACCGTCTGGGAACCGACGCCTGGAACAGTGAGGGCAAGAACGGCATCATCATCTACACCCTGGCCGATGACGTGATCAAGCACAAGATTTTCTGGCAGATCGACAACCCGATCCCGGGCATGGGCCTGGACCAGTTCCTCACCAAGGACGGCTTCGGCGGCGGCCGGCACATCGAATACGGCTCCGAGGCCTCCGTCAACCTCAAGTGGATGATCCCTGCCGGTGCCGGCGTGTATGACCTGGCCCAGATCTTCCTGACCGCCACCTTCCCCGAGGGAGAACTCCTGCCCGAGCCGCTCTACCTTCGTCATGGTGACGCGAACAATGAACTGAAGATCCTCCAGAAAGCCAATTTCATCCGGGGAGACGAAGTGCTTCTCGACAACGATGGAAGCCATTTCATCCTGGGCGACAGCCTGAAGGAACTGGTCAAGTACTCCCGCGGCCTTGTCTGGCGGACCACGCAGCCTTCCTGGGCCTCTTCCATCCGTGAGAACTGGTCCGACGAAGAAAAGGCGGCGGCCAACGGCCCTTGCAACGGCGAAATCCTCGGTGGTTGGGACGGTGGCGGCGACATCCCCGGACTGATGGGCTGGGAGATGAACGAGAAGGGGCTCGTGACCACGGACGCTTACAAGGGATGGGCTTTCCGCTCCGGTATCGGCCTCTACCTGGAGTATGACCTCGGTGAGCAGACGATCGGTCCTTGGCACTGGTTCTACATGTGGTTCAACCGCCGTGTCAGCCCGACTGGCGCCAATGACCCCGATGCGAGATAATTCCGATGTCAATATCGAGAATCGTATGAAATTGAGACTGTCACATATCATCCTGACCGTGCTGACGGCGTTCCTGACGCTGTCCCTGTCCGCCCAGGACCGTACCGTGAGGGGTACGGTCCGGGACGGGGGCGGCGAACCGCTCGTCGGCGCCAGCGTCATCGTGCAGGGTACCACCCGCGGCACGATGACCGACGCGGCCGGACGCTTCGAGATCTCCGCTTCCACGCGGGACCATCTCGTGGTCTCCTTCATCGGCTACACCGATGAGGTGGTGTCCGCCGCGCAGACTCCCATCGACGTCGTCCTCCGCGACGATGCCAATTTCCTGGAAGAGACGGTCGTCGTCGGTTACGGTGTCCAGAAGAAGGCCACTCTCACCGGTGCGGTTTCGGCCGTCACCAACAAGGAGATGGTCATCACCAAGAACGAGAACGTCGTGAACATGCTGTCCGGCAAGGTCGCCGGCGTCCGCATCTCCCAGCGCTCCGCGCAGCCGGGCGAGTTCGACAACGCGATCGACATCCGCGGCATGGGCACCCCGCTGTTCGTGGTGGACGGCATTCCGCGCGACCAGGCCTACTTCTCCCGCATGGACGCCAATGAAATCGAGTCCGTGTCCGTGCTGAAGGACGCCTCCGCCGCCATCTACGGCGTGCGGGCCGCGAACGGCGTCATCCTCGTGACCACCCGCAAGGGCTCCGGCGACGACGGCAAGTTCGACATCGACCTGTCGATGAACTACGGCTGGCAGACCTTCCTGTATGTCCCGAACACGGTGGACGCCGCTTCCCACATGATGCTCATCAACGAGAAGAACTACAACGGGTTCAACGGAAACTATCCGAACCGGGGCCTGGGCATCTATGCCTGGGACACCATCATGGCCTACAGCGACGGAACCCGCAAGAGCACCATCTGGAGTGACGAGCTGTTCAAGAACAACGTCCCGCAGAGCCAGTACAACCTGTCCGTCAACGGCGGTTCGGAGAAGATCAAGTACTTCTTCAACCTCGGTTACATGGACATGATGGGCTCCTACCGCAGCGGCTCCCTGAACTACCACCGCTGGAACTTCCGTTCCAACGTGGATGCGAAGATCACCGACCGCCTGCGCGCCAATGTCGCCCTGTCCGGCTACATGGACGAGAAGAACCAGCCGTTCACGACCATCTGGGCCGTGTACAAGAAGGCATGGACCTACCGTCCCACCTCCGAGGCCTGGATCGACGGGGACCACGACCTCCCGAGCTTCGACGACCAGATGCTCGAGTCCGAGAACCCGGTCGCCGCGACCGACAGCCGTTTCTCCGGCTTCCGCCAGGAGAAGCGCAACAACCTGAACGCCGCGATGACCCTCACCTATGACATCCCGTATGTCGAGGGCCTGAGCCTCCGCGCCTTCTACAGCTACGACTACTACACCACCAACAACACGGAGTACCAGCGGACCTACTACCTGTTCTCCAAGAACGCGGACGGTTCCCTGAACAAGTTCATCCGCAACGGCGGTGACGATTCCTACGTGCAGCGCTCCACCGACCCGAACAGCGGCCAGGTGATGCAGCTGTCCATCAACTACGACCACACCTTCGCGAAGGCGCACCACGTCGCGCTGATGGGGATGTACGAGCAGTCCTACAACGAGTGGGACAACTTCTACGCCCGCCGCACGATGATGCTGGACAAGCCGTACCTGTTCTCCGGCGAAGAGGAGAACCAGGTGGGCAAGTCCAACGGCCTGGGCGACATGTCCCGCCGGGCGTGGATCGGCCATCTGAACTACGACTACAAGGGCAAGTACCTGCTGGACGCCGCCATCCGTCACGACGCTTCCTCCCGCTTCCCGGCCGCGAGCCGCTGGGGCTGGTTCCCGTCGGTCTCCGTGGGTTGGCGCATCAGCGAGGAGGGCTTCATCAAGAACAACCTCCCGTGGGTCACCAACCTGAAGTTCCGCGCATCCTGGGGTAAGCTCGGTGACGACGGCTCCGCCGGTACCTACCCGTCCATCTACACGGGCTACAACCTGCAGGGCAACAAAGCGTGGGTCTACAACGGCACGGTCGTGACCGGTGTCGACGCCGCCGCGATCCCGAACCCGAACCTCACCTGGTACACCGCCACCACCAAGAACCTGGGTCTGGACTTCAACTTCTGGAACCAGAAGCTGGGCGGTACCTTCGAGGTGTTCCAGCGCAACCGCGACGGCCTGCTCGCGACGTCCTCCGTCGTGCTTCCGGGCACCGTGGGCGCCTCCATGCCGCAGGAGAACATCGAAAGCGACATCACCTTCGGCTACGAGTTCCAGCTGAGCCACCGCAACCGCGTGGGCGAAGTCGGCTACTACATCACGGGCTTCATGTCCGCCGCCAAGAACCGCTGGAACTACCACCTGGACTCCCAGGCGGGCAACTCCATGGAGAACTGGCGCCGCGGCGCGGTCTCCGGCCGTAACAAGGACATCTGGTTCTCCATCCCGGAGGCCGGACGCTTCACCACCTACGACGAGATCCAGAACCACCCGACCACCGGCACCAACTACGGCACCGGCACCCTCCCGG
>CAMVPS010000095.1:0-5511 GCA_947169405.1 uncultured Bacteroidales bacterium | reverse complement strand
TCAATTCCATCGGCACGAAGGTGACGGTGGTGGAGATGCTCCCGAAGATCCTGGGCCCGCTGGACGACGAGATCAGCGCGATGCTCCAGGCCCAGTATGCGAAGAAGGGCGTGGAGTTCCACCTCGGCTGCAAGGTCGTCGGCGTGGAAGGGAACGAGGTCGTCTATGAGGATTCGGACGGGAACACCTGCCGGGCCGCCGGCGACAAGATCCTGGTCTCCGTGGGCCGCAGGGCCAATTTCCAGGGCATCGGCCTGGAAAGTCTTGGCGTGGAGCTCGCCCTGAATCCCGCAGGTCGTCCCTATGGAATCAAGGTCGATGAAAAGATGCGCACGAACGTCCCGGGCGTCTATGCGGCGGGCGACGTGACCGGCTTCTCGATGCTGGCCCATACCGCCTCCCGCGAAGGCGAGGTGGCCGTGAACGACATCCTGGGCAAGGAAGACCGGATGCATTACGACGCCATCCCGGGCGTGGTGTACACGAACCCGGAAGTGGCCGGCGTGGGGCTCACCGAGGCCGAGGCCGCCAACCAGGGGCTGGATTATGTGGTCCTGAAGCTCCCGATGGCCTATGCCGGCCGTTTCGTCGCCGAGAACGAGCGTGGCGAGGGCCTTTGCAAGGTGATCGTGGACGGAAAGGACCACCGCGTGCTGGGCGTCCATATGCTGGGCAACCCCTGTTCCGAGATGATCCACGGCGCCTGCATCGCCATCGAGCAGGGAATGACCGTGGAGCAGCTCCAGAAGGTCGTCTTCCCGCACCCGACCGTTTCCGAAATCTTCAAGGAAACCGCTTTCAGGCTGTAGGCGGGCTTACCGCTTGTAGATGTTGAACCGCCAGGTGATGCCGACGTCGAAGTTGTTCACCCGGTCGTGATTGTCGCGGAAATACACCGCGTGGAGCCGCAGGAGGTCGTTTCCGAGCGGGAAGTACTCCACGCCGGCGCCGCCGTACAGGAAGTCGTTGCCGGCGGGCAGGACGAGGTCGTAGGAGACGCCGTCGGCGTCGACGTTCTCCGCCGCATTCCGTTCATAGCCGAACTTCGTGCACAGGTTCCATTTCCCGACGCTCCAGATGGCCTTGCAGATGGCCGTCCAGTCGGTGAAGAAGAACCGGGGCTGGCCGAAGGCGGCCCGGTTGATCAGGTCCACGTCCACGACCAGGTCCCCCAGCAGGAACTTGTTGCCCAGCACGATCCAGTTCATCTTCCGGTGCAGTTCGTCCTCCACATAGTTGTAGCTCCAGGTGGTTTTCCAGATGCGCCCGATGTGCCCGCCCCAATACAGGTTGTAGGAATAGGCGTCCTGGGTGCCCGGCGAGATGGGGGAGGGACAGAACTCGACGGAGATGTCCTGCCCGGGCGCCGGCGAGAAGGTGGCCGTCGCCCCGAAAGCGTAGTACTGGTATAGCCGGTTGCTGAAAGCGCCGTAGTAATAGACGTCGATCGGGGGCGAGTCGATTTCGTAGCCGCCGATCAGGATGGGCTGCTTGCCGGCCGTGAAGGACCATTTCGGCGAAGCCTGCCACTTGAGCCACAGGAAGTCCGTGGCGTTGAAGGGGTTCTTCTCGTCGATCTTCTTGTTCAGCCGCTGGCGGACGCGGAAGGTGAGCTCGTCCGTGAACTGCCCCTTGATGTGCAGGTTCAGGTAGTCGCCCTGGAAATGGGAGTCGTAGACGCCGTCCGTCGTCTGCTGGTGGAAGGTGGCGCGGGTGTCGATGGACACCTCGTCCACGTGCGTCTGCTGCGCCCGCAGGAGCGGGGCGGCCAGCAGGAAAATGAAGAAAGTCAGCAGTTTAGGTCGCATAGGGCTCCTACATCTTCCCTTGCTCGCCCAGGTTGCTGTCCTTGAAGCCCAGGAAGTAGAGCACGCCGTCCAGGCCGATGGTGTTGATGGACTGCCGGGCGTTCGCCACCACGCGCGGTTTCGCGTGGAAGGCGATGCCGAGGCCGGCCTCGCCGAGCATCGGGAGGTCGTTCGCCCCGTCGCCCACGGCGATGGTCTGCGCGAGGTTCACGCGTTCGGTCTGGGCGATGAGTTTCAGCAGGTCCGCCTTCCGGCGGCCGTCCACGATCTCGCCCAGGTAGCGGCCGGTGAGCTTGCCGTCCTCGCCGATCTCGAGCTCGTTGGCATAGACATAGTCCACGCCGAAGCGCTGGCGGAGGTACTCGCCGAAGAAGGTGAAACCGCCGCTGAGGATGGCGATCTTGTAGCCGTAGGTCTTGAGGACCGACATCAGGCGGTCGGCGCCCTCGGTGATGGGCAGGTTCTCGGCGATTTCCTGCATCACGCTGACATCCAGTCCCTTGAGCAGGGCCACGCGCCGCGTGAAGCTCTCCTTGAAGTCGATTTCCCCGCGCATCGCGGACTCGGTGATGGCCCGGACCTCGGCCCCGACGCCGTTCCGTTCGGCCAGCTCGTCGATGCATTCGGTCTGGATGAGGGTGGAGTCCATGTCGAAGCAGATGAGGCGCCGCATCCGGCGGTACATGTCGTCCCGCTGGAGGGAGAAGTCCATCCCCATATCGGTGGACAACTGCATCAGGCTTTCCTGCATCGCGTTCTTGTCCTTGGGGATGCCGCGGAGGGAGAATTCGATGCAAGAGCGGGTGTTCCGTTCGGGATGGGCGATGCTCAAGCGGCCGGTGAGGCGCTTGATGGAGTCGATGTCCAGTCCCTGCTCGGCCACGATCTTGGCCGCCGCCTCGATCTGGCGGGCGGAGAGGCTCCGGCCGATGACGGTGAGGATGTAGCGCTTCCGGCCCTGCCGGGACGCCCACTCCTCATATTCGTCGTCCGGGACCGGCTCGAAGCCGATCTGCACGCCCAGTTCCGTGGTCTTGAACAGGAGTTCCTTCATCACCTGGCCGGAGTGCTGCTCGTCGATGCGGATGAGGATGCCCAGCGACAGGGTGGAATGGATGTCGGCCTGTCCGATGTCCAGGATCTGGGCGTCGTACTTGGCGAGGATTTCCATGAAGGCGGCGGTGAGTCCGATCCGGTCCTTGCCGGTGATGCGGACGAGAATCTGTTCGTAGCGCATAGCTTAACGGATAGGTGTGTCGACAAAACGGAGATAGCCCCACTGGTCGGGCATGTGCATGTTCACGGCGCCGGTGGGGTTCCAGACCCAGTTCTCTTCCGGACCTTCCTTCTTCAGCCACTCCACGCGGGAGAAGTTGATCCGCCAGGGATTGAACTTCGTCGGGCTGTCGAAGCCGATGGCGAGGGAGGCGAACGGGATGGCCCATTCCACGGTCCAGCCCTTGTCGGCCTTCTTCGCGTTGTTGACCTTGCCGTCCACGTGGACTTTCAGCCGCACGTTCTTGCAGTCCCACGGCAGGAAGAAGTTGCCGCCGGCGTTGTAGGGCTTGTCCATGATGAGGTCCATCAGGGTGCCGAAGGCGTTGCACTCGAACTCGAAGTAGAACTTGCCGTCTCCGTCCGGGTCGAGGAAGATCTCGAAGTCGTTGTCCTTGTAGATGATGGCGTCGCGCTCGGTGAGGGAGGCCGTGATCTGGTCCTCCTCGATGATGCCGGCGACGTACAGGCATTCGTCGTCCCAGAGCATCTTCATGTGCGTCTCCTTGGTGGGCGCGGGCTGGAAGTCCACCCCGCGGATGTCCACGAAGGCTTCGGAGAGGGGAGCGGCCTGCCAGTCGGGTTCGTCGAGCTTTCCGTCAATCTTGATCTTGCCGGCGGTCCGGTAACAGTCGTAGCTGCGATGGGTCTGGGCCCCGGCGCCGAGGCTGACCAGCATCGCTATGAGAATCAGGTATTTACGCATTACTTGAAGAATTTATCCACTTCTTTGACAGTGTCGGGCAGCGCGAAGACCGCCACGCGGTCGTACGGTTCGATCCGGGTGTCGCCCACGGCGATGAAGGAGTCGCTGCCGCGGATGACGCCGCCGATGATGGCGTTGCGCGGGAAGTCCATGTCCTTCAGGGGTGCTTTCGTGATCCGGGCGTCCGGGGCGACCGTGTATTCCAGCACTTCCGCGTCTGTCCCGCTCATATAGCGGACGAAACGGACCTTGTCAGAGAGGGTGAACTTGAAGATGCGGCCGGCCGTGATGAGTTTCTTGTTGATGACCGCGTCCACGCCCATGTCCTCGGCGAGGCGCAGGTATTCCAGGTTCTCCACCTGGGCCACGGTGCGGGAGACACCGAACTTCTTCGCGACGACGCAGGAGAGGATGTTCGCCTCGTCGTTGCCGGTGACGGCCACGAGGGCGTCGTAGTCCCGGATGCCCTCCTCCACGAGGAAGTCCGAGTTGCGGGCGTCGCCGTTCGCGACCAGCAGGCTTCCGGACAGCTTCTCGGTCAGTTCCCGGCAGCGCTGCTTGTCGATGTCGATGATCTTCACGGCGTCCAACTGCTGGCGCAGGAGCTGGGCCGCGACCATCTCGCCGATCTCGCTGCCGCCGAGGATCATCACCTTGTTGACCTCGATGTTGTCCTTGCCCAGGAACTTCAGGATGGCCGGGACGCCTTCCCGCTTGGCGATGAGGTACAGGTGGTCGTTGTAGGCGAACCGGGTGTCGGACTTCGGGATGATGGTCTCGCCCTTGCGGGCGATGGCGATGATGCGGAGCTGGGCCTCGGACGAGGCGGCCGTCATCTCCGTCACGAATTCGGCGACCTTCATGTCCAGGATGGGGGAGTCGTCGTCCAGGCGGAAAACCACCAGCTGGAGTTTTCCGCGGGCGAAGTCCATCGAGTCCGTGGAGGCCGTATGCTTGAGGAGGTCGATGATCTCGTCGCTGGCGATCTTCTCGGGATAGAAGAGCATGTCGATGCCCATATCCTTGAAGATGAGCTTGTTCTCGGGAAGGAGGTAGGCCTCGTCCTCGATGCGGGCGATGACCCGCTTGGAGCCCAGCCGCTTCGCCAGCAGGGCGCTGACGATGTTCACGGTCTGGGTGGTGGAAGGGTTGACCGCGATGAAAAGGTCCGCCTTCGCGCAGCCCGCTTCCCGCAGGACCGTGATGGAGGAGGGGTCGCCGAGGACGGTGATCACGTCGGCCGTGGCGCTGAGCCGCTGGAGGCGCGCCTCGCTGTCGTCGATGACGGTGATGTCGCCGCCTTCGTGGCTGAGCATCTTCGCCAGGTGGGAGCCCACCTGACCGGCCCCTTCGATGATGATCTTCATACGCTGTCCTTGTTATCAGACACAAAGATAAGCAAATTTGCGAAGATTTGTTTATATTTGCAGTATCATGAAACGACTTCTTGCCTTCGCAGCCGGCGTGCTGATGCTCGTCTCCTGCTCCGAAACCTTCGATGCGGGCCGTCTTCTCCAAGGCGGTATGATCGCCGCGCAGGCCATGTCCCTGTCCGATGAACAGGTGCAGGCCTATGTGCACCAGTATGTCACCCAGCTCGACGCCCAGAGCAGGGTGCTGCCCGAGACGAACGCCTACACGAAGCGTCTCCGCACCCTGACGAAGGGCCTGACGGCCGTGGACGGCATTCCGCTGAACTTCAAGGTGTACCAGGAGAACCAG
>CAMVPS010000094.1:0-5604 GCA_947169405.1 uncultured Bacteroidales bacterium | reverse complement strand
TCCGGATGGCGTCCTCGGAGGCCTGCGAGTGGCGGTTGATGAAGATGCAGGTGTCGATGCTGGCGTCCCCGCGGACGATGTCCTCGGCCAAGGCGGCGCAGGAAGGCGCCCCGCAGGCCGAGCAGTTCACGCCCGGAAGGGCCTTCTCGATCTTCTTCATCCGCTCGGCCATCTTGAAGGCCTCGGCGAAGTTGTCGTTGAGCTTGAAGATGGACCGGGGCTTGATCTCGGGGATGGTCATCACGTCGATCATCTCCTGCGTCAGGGTCTTGTCGTCCCCGGTGGGCGTCCGGAGCTTGCTGCGCTCCAGGCGCTCGAAGAGCCGCGCCCGGTACTCCAGCCGCTTGCGGGCCACGAACCGGTTGTTGATGGACAGCACGCCGCCCACGCAGCCCTGGTCGCACATCCGCATCTCCACCAGGCCCGGGGCGTCCACGGCGTCGTCTTCCAGCTTCTCCAGGAAGTCCAGGACGTTCTTGAGGCCGTCCACGGCGTAATGCGCGCCCTTGAAGTGGGGCGCCTCGCCGCCGGAAAGGGACCACAGCACGTCCTTCGACGTGAGGGCGTGGTTGATGGGCTGGGCGTTCTTGTCCGAATCGTGCAGCATCAGCAGGACCTTGTTGTACAGGAAGTCCATGTTGATGACGCCCGAGACGTAGGTCTCCTTGCCGCTCACCGGGTACTTGACCGCGGCGATCTTGGCCGCGCAGGGCGTCACATAGAAGACGCCGATGGAGGGACGGCTGGCGCCCTCGTCCATGAGGCGCTTCGTGATGACGCGGGAAGCGAGCTCCAGCGGAGCGCGCACGTGGATGACGTTGTCCACCAGCGACGGGAAGCGCACCTGGATGAGGCGCGTCACCGCCGGGCAGTACGGGGAGATGAAGGTCGTAATCTCGGGGTGGTCGTCCATATACATGTTGTAGAGCTGGACCATGCGGCTCATTTCGTGCTCCACTTCATAGATATGGGTGAACCCCAGCTTCATGATGCAGGAGTAGATCGCCTTCGTGTTGTACTTCTCCTCGAACTGGCCGATGAAGGTGGTGGGCACCAGGCACACCCGGTACCGGTAGTTGAACAGCCGGCCGAAGTCGTCCTGCTTGATGTAGATGGCCTTGTGCGGGCACACCTGCATACACTCCCCGCAGTCCACGCACTTGTTGTCATTGACGACCGCCTTCCCGTTCCGGATGCGGATGGCACCGGTCGGGCAGGAGCGCATGCAGGTGGTGCACCCCTTGCACAGGTAGTCGTTGACCCTGAGCGAATGTCTGAAATAGGGTTCTCCGGCCATGGTGTCAGGCAAGGTAAACGGTCATCGTGACGGTGGTTCCCACGCCCACCTCGGTGTCGATCTTCAGGTCGTCCGTGTTCTTCTTGATGTTCGGGAGGCCCATGCCGGCGCCGTAGCCCATCTCCCGCACCTTGGCGGAAGCGGTGGACCACCCCTCCTGCATCGCGAGGTCCAGGTTGGGAATGCCCGGACCCTGGTCGGCCACGACCATCACGATCTTCTCCCCGTCGATGTCCACGTCGATCGTCCCGCCATAGGCGTGCGCCACGGCGTTGATCTCCGCTTCGAAGAGGGCGACCACGGTACGCTTGATGTTGGCGGGATCCACGCCCAGCTGCTTGAGGGTGCGCTTGACGCTCGAGGAGGCCTGGCCGGCATCGGTGAAGTTGCCGCGTTCGATGTTGAAAGTGTAATGCATGGCTAATAGAGGGGTTCAAGGCCGGCGGCATAGAGGATGCCGCTGAGCTTGAAGATACTGTACTTGGACTTGATGATGGTGATGTCGGCGTCCTCGGCCAGCTCGAGCATGTCCTCGTCGGGTTGCTTGTCGCGGCCGATGAGGACGACTCGCAGGTCCGCCATCTCGCTGGTGCGCATCGTCTGGTTGTTGCAAAGGCCGGTGATGAGCACGGTGTCGTCCATATGGAAACGCAGGACGTCGCTCATCAGGTCGGAGGCGAAAGCCTTCTTGACCTCGTACGTCTCGTCCACGGGCGCGCCGACGATCTCGCCGTCCACAAGTTTGGCTATTTCCTTGACTTTCATCGTGTTGGAATTTATTCGGGCCGACTCACCCAAGAGCCGGCCCGAAATGATGTCATGAAGCTTGTCTTACTCGGCGTATTCGGCCAGGATTTCCTTCACGTGCTCGGGGACCAGACGGCCGTAGGTCTTGCCGTTGATGGTCATCACCGGAGCCAGGCCGCAGGCGCCCACGCAGCGGAGGACGTCCAGGGAGAACTTGCCGTCCTCGGTGACGCCGCCCTCGGAGATCTTGAGCTCGCTCTTGAGCGCGTCCAGGATCTTCTCGGCACCCTTGACATAGCACGCGGTTCCGAGGCAGACGGAGATGGCGTACTTGCCCTTCGGCTTCATCGTGAAGAAGCTGTAGAAGGAAACGACACCGTACACTCGTCCGACAGGAATGCCCAGGCAGTCGGCAACCACCTGCTGGACTTCTTCGGGCAGATAGCCGAAGGCGCCCTGCGTCTTGTGCAGGACATTGATCAGCTCACCCGGATCGTTGTTGAAAGATTCGCAGATTTCCTTGATCTTCAGGAAATTGGATTCGGATATTTTAACTTTGGGTCCAACCATGGTTCAAAGGATTAGTCGATGTCAAACTTGATTTTCTTGTCGAAGTAGATGGTGTGCAGCAGGTGGTGCGACTTCTCGGAGCAAGGCTCGCCGTAGAACTCCTTGTAGATCGCCTGGACCTCGGGGTTCTCGTGGGACTTGCGGAGCGGCATCCGGCGGTCGGCCTCGTAGATCGCGGCGTGACGGGCCCGGATGATGGACGCGTCGCCGTGATGGTAAGGCTGGCCGGCGCCGTCGATGCAGCCGCCCGGGCAGGCCATGACCTCCACGAAGTGGTACGGGCATTCGCCCGCCTTGATCTGCTCCATGATCATGCGCGCGTTCTTCAGGCCGTAGACGACGGCGACCTTCAGGTCGGCGACGCCCGGCACCGGGATCGTGGCCTCACGGACACCGTCCAGGCCGCGGACTTCTTCGAAGTCGATGCGGGGAAGGGTCTCGCCGGTCAGCACCTCGACGGCCGTACGGAGCGCGGCTTCCATGACACCACCCGTGGCGCCGAAGATGACGGCGGCACCGGTGGATTCGCCCAGCGGGGAGTCGAACTCGGCGTCCGGCAGGCTGTTGAAGTCGATGTTGCAGATCTTGATCAGGCGCGCGAGCTCGCGGGTCGTGATGGAATAGTTCACGTCCGGATCGCCGTTCACGCCGAGTTCCTCACGCTCGCACTCGTACTTCTTCGCGACGCAAGGCATCACGGAGACGCAGACGAGGTTCTTGCGCGGGATGCCGATCTTGTCGGCGAAGTAGGTCTTCACCGTCGCGCCGAACATGCCCTGCGGGGACTTCGCCGTGGAAGGATAGTCGCGGAGCTCCGGATAGAACTTCTCGAAGAAGTTCACCCAGGCCGGGCAGCAGGAGGTCATCACCGGGATCTTGACGTTCTTGTCGCCGGCGAGGTAGGCCTTGAGGCGGCCGATGACCTCGGTGCCTTCCTCCATGATGGTGAGGTCGGCGGACCAGTCGGTGTCGAAGACATAGTCGAAGCCGATGGCCTTGAGCGCGGCCGCGATCTTGCCGGTGACGATGCTGCCGGCCGGCATGCCGAACTCTTCGCCGAGGGCCACGCGCACGGCGGGGGCCACCTGGACGCAGGTCTTCACGTTCGGGTTCGCGATGTCGCGGAGGATCTTGCCGGTGTTGTCCACCTCGGCGAGGGCGCCGGTGGGGCACACCGCGACGCACTGGCCGCAGAGGACGCAGTTCGTGTCGGTGAGGTTCTTGCCGAAGGCGGTGGAGACCACGGCCGGGAAGCCTCTCTCGACGGCGCCGATGGCGCCTACGCTCTGGTACTCATGGCACACGGACTCGCAGCGGCGGCACATGATGCACTTGTTCGCATCACGGACGATGGAAGGAGAGAACTCCTTCGCATACTGGGACTGCTGGCCCTTGTAGGGGATGTCGCGGATACCCATGTCCGCGGCCAGGGACTGGAGCTCGCACTTGCCGCTCTTGGGGCACTGGAGACAGTCGTTGGGGTGGTCGCTGAGCATGAGCTCGAGGACGGTCCGACGCGCGTTGAGCGCCCGGAACGAATTGGTCTTCACGACCATGTCCGGCATGCACTCGGTGATGCAGGCCGGAGCCAGATTCCTGCGGCCGACCACCTCCACCACGCACACGCGGCATCCGCCGGGGCGGTTTTCGAGGGCCAGGCCTTCCAGTTCGAAATGGCAGAGGGTAGGAATCTTGATACCCATCTGCTCGGCAGCTTTGAGAATGGTCGTACCGCGCGGCACTTCCACTTCCCGGTTGTCTATAGTCAATTTGATCGTATCCATTGTTGTTCCTCCCTTATCTGACGGTGATTGCTCCGAATTTGCACTTCTCGACGCAGGTGCCGCACTTGATGCAGTCCAGCTGGTTGATGACGTGCGGGTTCTTGAGGGTGCCGCTGATGGCGCTGACGGGGCAAGCCCGGGCGCAGGCCGTGCAGCCCTTGCACTTGGCGGGGTCTATCATGTACTTCTTGAGGGCCTTGCACTGGCCGGCGCGGCACTTCTTCTCCGTGACGTGCTCGACATATTCGTCCCAGAAGTTGTTGATGGTGGAGAGAACAGGGTTCGGGGAGGTCTGGCCAAGGCCGCAGAGGGCGGTGTCCTTGATGACCGCGGAGAGGTTCTTCAGCTCCTCGAGGTCTTCCATCGTGCCCTTGCCGTCGGTGATCTTGGTGAGGATCTCCAGGAGGCGGCGGTTACCCACGCGGCACGGGGTGCACTTGCCGCAGGACTCGTCCACGGTGAAGCCCAGATAGAACTTCGCGATGGCGACCATGCAGTCGTCCTCGTCCATGACGATCATACCGCCGGAGCCCATCATGGAACCCGCGGCCACGAGGCTGTCGTAGTCGATCGGGGTGTCCAGGTGCTTTTCGGTGAGGCAGCCGCCCGAAGGACCGCCGGTCTGGACGGCCTTGAACTTCTTGCCGCCCTTGATGCCGCCGCCGATCTCGTAGATGATCTCCCGGAGGGTGATGCCCATCGGGACCTCGATGAGGCCGACGTTGTTGATCTTGCCGGCGAGGGCGAAGACCTTCGTACCCTTGGACTTCTCGGTGCCGATGCTGGCGAACCAGTCCGCGCCCTTGTTGATGATGACGGGGATGTTCGCGTAGGTCTCGACGTTGTTCACGTTGGTAGGCTTGCCGAGGTAGCCGGACTGGGCCGGGAACGGGGGTTTGAAGGTAGGCTCGCCGCGCTTGCCCTCCATCGAGTGGATGAGGGCGGTTTCCTCACCGCAGACGAACGCGCCGGCGCCGTAGCGGAGCTCAATCTCGAAGTTGAAGCCGGTGCCGAGGATGTCCTTGCCCAGGAGGCCGTACTCTTCGGCCTGTTGAATCGCGACCTGGAGCCGGTGGATGGCGAGCGGATATTCCGCACGGATGTAGATGAGACCCTTGTCCGCGCCGATGCAATAGCCGCAGATGGCCATCGCCTCGAGGATGGAGTGCGGGTCGCCCTCCAGCAGGGAACGGTCCATGAAGGCGC
>CAMVPS010000093.1:0-5610 GCA_947169405.1 uncultured Bacteroidales bacterium | reverse complement strand
CGTCGGCCATCTCGCCGGGGCCGTTCACGATGCAGCCCATCACGGCGATGACGACGTCCTTCAGGTGGCCGGTCCGGGCCTTGACGGACTCAAAGGCCTCCTGCAGGTTGTACATCGTCCGGCCGCAGCCGGGGCAGGCGATGTATTCCGGCCGGTAGAACTTCCGGCGGCACGCCTGCAGCAGTTCGTCGGCCAGATACGCGCCAAAAGCGGGCTCCAGCTCCGGGAACGACACCGTGTCGATGGTGCGGTCCAGCAGCGGCTTTCCGTAGTCGCACGCGGCCTTGAGGATCGTGCGGTCGCGGTCGGAGAGATTTCTCGACTCCACTTCGCTCCGCTCGAAATGACAATCATCTGTCATTCTGAGGAGGTCGGAGACCGACGTGAGAATCTGCGGGGAGTACCGGTCGGCCAGGTACTGCGCGACGGGAAGTTCGTTCTCCGGGTCTTCCGTCAGAGAGACGCGGACCGTGTTGCCGATGCCCTCGGCGAGGAGGGTGGAGATGGCGACGCAGGACTTGATGCGGCCGGAGTCGCCGTTGCCGGCCTCGGTCACGCCCACGTGGAGCGGGAACACGACGCCGCGTTCCTGCATCATCCGGGCGAGCTCCCGGTAGGCCTCGATCATCACGACGGTGTTGCTGGCCTTGAGCGAGACGACGACCTGGAAGAAATCCGCGTCGATGCACATCTCGACCCACTCCATCGCAGCCAGCGCCATCGCCCGGGGCGTATTCCCGTATTTTTCGACGATGTAGGCGCCCAGCGACCCGTGGTTCAGGCCGATGCGGATGGCCGTCCCGTACTTCTTGCACTCTTCGAGGAACAGGGCGAACTGGCGCCGGGCCTCGGCGTGGTCCTTGTGGAAATTGCCCGGATTGATCCGGACCTTCTCCACGACGGAGGCCACGGCGATGGCCGTTTCCGAGGAGAAATGGATGTCGGCCACCAGCGGGACGTTGCAGCCCGCTGCGCGCACCCGGGCCTTAATCTCCCGCACGTGCGGGACATCCTGCAGGCCGGGGACGGTGATGCGCACGAGCTGCGCGCCGGCCTTCGCCAGCCGCAGCGTCTGCGCCACGGTCGCATCGACATCATACGTATGGGTATTGCACATCGTCTGGACGACGACCGGGTTGTTTCCTCCGATGAGGACGTCACCCACCTTGACTACGCGTGTTTCCATCGTCATTGCTCTTTCTGTTCCTTTTCCTGCTCCAGGTATTCGCGGGCCAGCCTGCGGAGCGCCGGCCGGGTGTGGCCCCGGCGCTTGCTCAGCTGGTAGTAGACGCCCAGGGTGACGGCGCCGTCCAGCGGATAGGCGAAGCGGTAGTGGTACGGGCTGACCACGTCAGGCTTGTAGAAGGAGGACCAGCCCCACTTCACCTGCACGCCCAGATGCACCTCGATGGGATCGAACATCAGGCCGAATCCGAGGCCGCCCTGGACGCCGTAAGACCAGCGGTTGTCCGTGTCCCGGAAGGAATGCGCGATCTCCGGGTCGTGATAGACCCTATTATATGCATTGTCGTGGATGCGGGTGATGTTCATCCGGTAGCCGCCGTACATGCCCAGCTTGAGGTTGATCTTCGCATACTGGCCCATATCGATATGGCCGTGGGTGAGGATGAACACCTCCGGGACCTCCATATAAGCCTCATGGTAGCCGTCGATGTCCTGGCGGTATGTGTCCTTCCCGTCTATCCCGTCCACCTCGTATTCCTTGAAATTATAGCCCTCGTAGTTGTGCTGGAAGCCCACTTCCATGCCCAGGTTCGGGAACGTGTTCATCATCGTCGCGAAGCGGGTGATGGAAACGCCCCAGACCGGCAGGTTGGGATAGAAGCGGGTCTGGCGGGGGGGATTGTAGTATCCGTACTGGAGGGAGACGCCGCCGTGGACGCCTACCATCCAGTAATCGTTGATCCTAGCCTTCTTGGGCAGGGGAGTGTTGTCCAGATACTCGTTCGTGACGGAATCGGGAAGCTGGAAGAACTCCTCCTCCAGGTCGATGGCTTTCTTTTTCTTGCCGTCCTGCGCGGAGAGCGGCAGCGTGGCCAAGGCAAGGGCCAGCAGGGCTAACAGGCACTTTCTCATCGGAACAGTTCCTCCATGTCGATTTTCTGCGTGTATTCCGTCCGCTCGGGGATGTCCAGCAGGAACTGGTCGTCGATCTTGTAGAACAACACCTTCTCCGGCTGCCGGTGCTCCAGGATGCTGCCCGTGTCCACCAGGCCGTTCTTGTTCCGGTCCTCGGTGAGGCGGACGCAATACTTGCCGGCCGACACGTACGGGAAGACGACCGTCTGGTCTCCGTCGACGATGAAACTGCGGATCACCTTGTCCCGCTTCTCGTTGAGCAGGTCCACGATGTAGCGGTTCTTGACGTGGGTCATTTCAAGGGAGATGGTGCTCAGCTTCTCGTCGGTGGGCAGGGCCACTTTCAACTCCGTGCTGTCGTTGTAGTGGCCGTTCACGTCCCGGAACTTCCGGTACGGAATCTTCAGGAAGTAGTCGAATCCGGACATCAGTTTCTCCCGCGGCATGATCGTGAACCGGCGCAGGTTGTCCGGGTCCTTTTTGACGGTGTATTTCTCGATCTTCTCCTGCTGGCGCGGGTTCACGGACCGGAAGACGAGGGAGTCCCAGGCCTCCTTGATGAGCGGATACTGGAACTCCACCGTAAAACCGTACTGCTCTACGGTCGTCGGGTCCACCTCGCCCTTGAACACGGCGATGGTGTCCTGGTGCTTGACGTCCCGCTGGGAACTCTTCTGGAGCTCCGCCCGCATCTTCTTGTCCAGGGCGAGCTTCACGACTTCGTCCGTGGGCACGAGGTTCCCGAGGGTGTCCGTCTTGTCATAGTTGATCAGCAGCTGGAGCGTGTCCGGCATCTTCCGCTGGTCGTTCACCCACAGTTCCAGGCTGTCCCGCTGGGGATTGATCTGGGAGATGAGCTTCTCGGCCGGCAGGCCGCGGAACTTCATGGAATTGATCTTCACCCCCGGCGCCATGAAGGTAAGGAAAGCCGTCCTGAGGCCCACGCGTTCCTTCTTGACGATGAACTGCTTGGAAGGCTTCTCGCGGAAGATGTTCAGTTCCACGTTCTGCTTCCGCGCGAGGCACAGCGCCGTGTCCTTCATGTTGAACTTCTTGAACTCGTACAAGGAGTCGTTGATGACGGTCTTGGGCCGGAATGGTTCGTCCAGGAACGCGACGCTCTCCTGGTCGGGCTCATAGATGTTGTTGTTGTTCGCATCCTTCAGGGCGTACACCCGGTACAGGGTGTCCTGGATGTTGCGGATGCTGAAGAAGCCCCAGTCGTCGGTCTTCGCGGCCGCGTCCGGGCGGTGCAGGAAGAGGGCGGAGTCGGCGTGGTCCTTGTACAAGAGGACCGTCGCGCCTTTGATGGGCTTCAAGGTATTGCAGTCCTGGACGAGGCCGGTCATGCACATCGAGTCGATCTGCGAGCCCGTGGAGAACACGAGGGTGAACCCTTCGTACATGTTGCCCTCGTTGTTATCGGCGACGGCGCCGGTGAGGTCCAGGGTGTAGGTCCGGTTGGTGTCCAGGTCGGACTCGAAATACACGACGAGCGTCTTTCCGGACATCCGGTACTTGGGCTTCTTCTCCAGCGGGGGAGACAGGAAGATGTTGTTGGCATCCTTGACCACCACGTACTCGTCGAAGGTGAACTTGAGCTGGGTCTTGTGCGTGGGCACGTTCACCGCCCCGGGGAGCGGATACGTCTTCACGAGCACCGGCGGGATGGTGTCCTTCGGGCCGCCGGTCGGCGGGGTGGTGGTGTTCGCGCACCCCGACGGGAACATCATCGCCCCGAGGACCAGGGCGGCCGGGATGAGCGGGAGATATTTGGACAATCGCTTCATATTCATTTCATTACAGGTCGATGCGGGACACCGTCTCGATGCCCTCGATGGTGGTGAGCTTCTTGAGGATCTTTTCCAGCACGTCCTTGCTGTTCACGTACAGGTCGATATAGCCTTCGAAGAGGCCCTTGTCCGCGCTGAGGTTCAGCCGCCGCATATTGGCGCCCATCACCAGGGACAGGAAGCGGGAAATCTCGTTCAGGAGGCCCATCCGGTCCAGTCCCTTCAGCGAAATTCGTACCAGGAACGCTTTCGATTCGGCCACTTCCAGCCACTTGGGGACGACCACCCAGTCGCCGTGCGTGGCGGCGATCTCCTCGGCGACCGGACAGGATTTCTTGTGGACCGTGATCCGGCCGTCGGGCGACTTGATGCCCACGACGGCGTCGCCGGGAATCGGGTTGCAGCAGGTCGCGATGACGAACTGGCGGCCGTCGTCGTCCTTGCCGCCGATGATGTATTCCTCTTGCCCCTTGGGCTTCTCCTTCGGCGAGGAGAAGATTCTGCGGAGGAGGGAATAGCGCTGCCGGGACTTCAGGACGGCGGCCAGGTTGTCCAGCTTGACGGAGCCGATGCCGATCTTGTAGAAGAACTCCTCGCGGTCCGTGGCTCCGTAGGCGGCTTCGATGCGCTGGATCATCGCCTCGTCGGGCTTGGAACCGTGCAGTTTCACCTGCTCTTCGAGGAGCTGCCGGCCGTAGTCGACCGTCTGCTTCCGCTCATTCCGGAAATAGTCCAGCACGAGGTTCCGGGCCTTCCGCGTCTTGAGGAACTGGAGCCATTCCCGCTTGGGATGCTCCTCGGAGGCCGTGATGATCTCCACCTGGTCGCCGGTCTTGACCACGTGGTTCAGGGCGACCAGGCGCTGGTTGACCTTGGCGGCGATGGCCTTGTTGCCCACCTCCGTATGGATCAGGTAGGCGAAATCCAGCACCGTCGCGCCTTTCTCGATGGTGCGCTGCTCGCCCTTCGGGGTGAACACGTAGATTTCCGCGCTCGTCAGGTCGTTGTGGATGATGTCCAGCAGTTCCAGGGCGTTCACGTCCGGGTTCACCAGCACTTCCTTGATCCGCTCCAGCCAGAGGTCCATCTCGCTGTCGTTCTCGCTTACATAGCCGTTCTGCTTGTAGGTCCAGTGGGCGGCGATGCCCTTCTCGGCGATGTCGTCCATCCGCCGGGTGCGGATCTGCACTTCCACCCAGATGCCCGAAGGGCTGAGCAGGGTGCAGTGCAGAGCCTCGTAGCCGTTGCTCTTGGGATGCTTCACCCAGTCGCGCAGGCGCTCGGGCATATACCGGTAGATGCCGGTGATGATGGAGAAGACGTGGTAGCACTGGTCGCGCTCCGATTCGCCGTTGTCGCGGTCGGGATCGAAGATGATACGGATGGCGTACAGGTCATACACCTGTTCGAAGGGAATCTGCTTGACCTGCATCTTGTGCCAGGCCGAGTACGGGGTCTTCACCCGCTTCTTGATCTCATACCGGAAACCGGCCTTCTTCAGGGCCTCGTCGATGGGCACGATGAAAGCGTTGATCTCCTTCGCCCGCTGCTGGATGTTCCGGTTGATCTTGGTGCTGATTTCCCGGTAGGCGTCCGGCTCCTTGTAGCGGAGCCAGATGTTCTCGAGTTCGGACTTGACGCTGTACAGGCCCAGCCGGTGGGCGAGCGGGATGAACACGAACATCGTCTCCGACAGGATCTTGTCCCGCTTGTGCTC
>CAMVPS010000092.1:0-5665 GCA_947169405.1 uncultured Bacteroidales bacterium | reverse complement strand
GACGAACGCATCCACCCCCGTCGCGGGGACAAGGTGTTCAAGTGGGTCGAGGACTGACCCTTATTTCACCGCATCCAGGAAATACGCTTCCAGTTCCGGGTCGACGCTGCCGGGAACATGGGCCTTGTCCATCAGGAGATGGCCCTTCTCCAGCAGCATGAGCCGGTCGCAGAGGTCGTTGATCGAAGTGAGGTTGTGGCTGGAGACGAGGACGGTGACCCCGGTTTCCCGGTTCATCTCCCGGATGAGCTTGGCGACGACGATCTGCGAGCTCGGGTCCAGGTAGTTGAACGGCTCGTCCAGGATGAGGACGCGGGGGTTCACGAGCATCGCGCCGATGATGCCGATCTTCTGCCGGTTGCCGTTGGAATGGTCGTGGATGAGTTTTCCCTTGCCCAGGATTTCGCCGTTCATCAGCGTCTCGTAGGTCCGGAGCCGGTTCGACAGCTCTTCCTGGGAGAACCCATAGGCCTCCGCGATGAAATCGAAGAACTCCTCCGGCGTATAGAAGTCGATCAGGAAAGAACCGTCCAGGAAGGACCCGGTGAAAGCTTTCCAGCCCGGGTACAGGTCCACCCGCGTCCCGTCCAGGGTGACCGTCCCCTGATCGGCCCGGATGAGGTCCAGGATCAGGCGCATCATCGTGGTCTTGCCGGCGCCGTTGTTGCCGACGAGGCCCACCACCTGGCCCGCTTCGATGGTCAGTTCGGGAATGTCCAGGGCCGTGACGCCGCCGTATGTCTTTTTGAGATGGGAAAGGGTGATCATCGGGATTGGTATTTTTCCATGTATCGATATTTATCTTGCAAGAACTTCCGCTCCACCCGGCCGAACCAGGGCTTTTGGAACAGGAAACCGAGAAGGCCGAGGGCGGACAGGATGAGGTAGGAAGGCCAGCCGGGAAGAAGACGGGGGAGGCCTATGCCCAAAGCCATGATAATCAGGCTTCCCACAAAAGAACTGGCCTTGAAGGTCCCTTTGGTCCCCTGACTGTTGAAGAAAGTTTTTCCGAAGAGGTCGAAAGGGGTGGCATTGTAAGCATCTACCAGCAGGATCGGGGCGCCGAACCCCGCGCCGAAAAGGGCATAAGCGAGAGGCAGGAATAAGTTTTGCCTGAACCAGAGGCAGAAAGGAAGGATGATCAGGAGCGCCATTCCGGACAGGACGGCGGACATCCGGCACTTGTCCAGCAGCAGCCGCTTCACGGCGACCGGACGGGTCCAGAGACCGCCGAAGCACCCGGCCTCGACACCGAATCCGTATTGGGGAAGCGCAATGGCGGGATAGGTGATGAACAAGAATAACCAGAAGCTCCCATAGCGGTTGTCGCCCCCCAGATAATAAACGACGGTTTCCAGGAAGCTGAAGATGGAAAAGTAGATCAGGGCCGTTTTCATCCGCTTGGAGCGGAGGAGACTCCTGGACTGCAAGCCGAAGAGGGCGTGACCGGACCGTCCGGACTTCACAGGGCGGACGGCTTTCGTGGACACGGTCTTCTCCGAGGCGTAGGTTCCCCGCCGCTTCAGCAGCATCACCAGGCATCCTCCCAGGACGGAGGCGACATAGAGCCCGACCCAGAGGGCAAGGCCCTGGAAAAACGGAAGGAACAGCAGGCATACCGGGAGCACCATGACCGGCATGGTCAGGTTGGATACGCTCCAGCACTGGGACAATGTCAGGAACCGGTTCCATTGCGCCTGCAGGATCGGCCGGCTCTTGAGGAACGCGTCCATCACCGTGTGGTCCCGGACGAAGATGAGTTTATAGATGAAATCGAAAATCAGCAGTCCCGCGCAGGCAATCAGGAGGACCAGGGACGGGATGTCAAGGTCGGCGGCCTCCTCCTTGGCAACGAAGAAGACAACGATTTCCAGGCCCCACATATAGACAAGCATAATGAGGGGCCCGATCAGGTCACGCTTCGTCTTCCCGGCGAGAAGCTGGCGCTTCTGCAGGCGGATGAGCGATTTTAACGAAAGGGAGAACGGCATAGTTAAACTATTGTCATTGAACAAATTTAGCAGATTCCCCGCTAGTTTCCAAATCTATGGGCGAGGTCCAACCCTGTTATGGGCAAGGTATGTTTTTGGGGCGCAGACCTTGCCCACTGAATCGGGCGTTCAGGGCGCTGGAGGGCATTATGAATGGGCACGGCCTGTCGGTTAAAAACAGACCATGCCCAAAAGATTGGCAGACCTT
This sequence comes from uncultured Bacteroidales bacterium, assembly GCA_947169405.1. Taxonomy (GTDB): domain Bacteria; phylum Bacteroidota; class Bacteroidia; order Bacteroidales; family UBA932; genus Cryptobacteroides. Next base: position 3,466 of record CAMVPS010000092.1, on the reverse strand, counting down.
GCCCGTCGACCCGCCTTCAGAACTTCACCACCACCTTCTCTGGATTAATTGGACGCAGAGAATGGGAAAGCGGGAATCAGAATGCACGGATAGCGAGGACGAGCAAGAAGATTGCGAAGGCGAACAGGAGCAGAATTCCGCCCATGGCTGTCAGGGCGTCCTTCTTTTCTTCCTGGAGCTCCCGGTCCACCGCTTCGTCCACCAGCGGATGCTTTCTCCATTGCCGGACCGTATAGATGATGGACCCAACAGAAACGGCGAGCAGAATACCTGACAGAATCTTCTGAATCCAAGAATGACTGAACCAGAATCCCACGCCAATCAAGATAGCGGAGGCCACCTCGAGGGAAACCTTCCACTGCATCTGCTTCTTGGTGATCGGCTTTTGCTCCATAATCCTGTGGGTTACCTCACAAAGATAACGCTATTTATTGAAAAACAATAATTTAATAATAAAAAACGGAAACAAGATGAATTCTTGTCTCCGTTTACGATGATTATCCTGTTCCCTCTCGCTCTACAGTTCCAGCGCACCGCCGCGGTAGAAGTCCAGGAGGCGGCTCTGGAAGAGGTATTCGCAGGCGGCCTGGGCCTTGTCGGAGCGGGCTTTGGCGAGGCGGGTGCGGGCCTCGTTGTATTCCGTGACGGTGGCCTTGCCGTTCTCGTACTTGGCCTGGGCCAGGATGAAGGCGTCTTCGGAGGCCGTGGCGGCCTCGGAGGCGGAGCGGTACTTGGCTTCCGCCGCGAGGGCGTTCGCATGGGCCTGCTGGATTTCCTTGTACAGGCTCTGTTTCGCCTTGTCCAGGGTAATCTGCTGGAGCGTCCGGTTCAGCCGGGCCGTCCGGACGTTGTTCCGTGCGGAGAACCGGTCGAAGATGGGCACGCTCAGCGAGAGGCCCACATACGGGCTGAAATTGTGCGAGAGCTGCTGCCAGAAGCCGTCCTGCGGGTAGAGACTCCGGGTGTTGGTGTAGTAGCTGGTGCCCATGCCGCCGCTCAGGGACAGGGTGGGGGAGAAGCCGGCCTTGGCGATCTTGATGGACAGGTCGCTGCCGTTGAGCCGGATTTGCTCGGCCTTCACGCCCGGGCGCTGCTCCACGGCATCGGCATAAATGTCCTCGGGACGGGCTAGCAGATGGTCGCCCACGGCGATCTCCGGCTTGACGATGGTGAATCCGTCCGCATTCGGGAAGTCAAGCAGCTGCGACAAGTCCAGCAGGGCGTTCCGAAGGCTGTTCTCCGCCTGTACGAGGGTGAATTCGCTCTGCGCGAGGGTGGCTTTCTGCTGGGACAGTTCGGCCTGGGAGGCCTTCCCGTTCTCCACCATCGCCTGCAGCCGTTCCACCTGGGCCTGGTCCAGTTTCCGCTGGTCCTTGGCGACGTCCACGATGTCATAGTCGTAAAGCACCTGCACGTAGGCCTTGGCCACGGAGACGCGGATGTCGTCCCGGGCGCGCTCGAGGTCGGCCAGGGCGGCGTCCAGGTTCAGCTGGGAAAGCTTGACATTGTTCGGCCGGGCCATGCCGTCGAACAGGTTCATACCCGCGCCGATGGAGAAGCTCGTGTTCGTCGTGGTCGCGCCGGTGGTATAGGTGTTGTCCTCGGTCAGTCCGCGGCCGAAGTTCACGCTCTCGTTCGCGGAGCCGCTGACATTCGGGAAGTAGGCGTTCTTGGACGTGTTCAGCTGGATTTCCCGCTGGGCCACGTTCAGCTCGCTCTGCTTCACGTTCAGGTTGTGTTCGAGGGCCCAGTCCAGGCATTCCTGGAGGCTCCAGGGGTGGCTGAGGTCCTGCGCCCCGGCCAGGGCGGGGACGAGCAGCGCGAGGGCAAGGAAGATTCGTTTCATGGCGCTGCTACTTCTTTTCGTCGAGGATCTGGATGCCGCGGACCTTCTCGCCGAGGGAGAGGCCTTCCTTGATTTCGATGTTCACCCCGTCGGAGATGCCGGTCTTGACGTCGCGGCGCTCGTAACCGTTGGCGCCCATCACATAGACGAAGGTCTTCTCGCCCTCGAACTGGATGGCGCTTTCGGGCAGGGTCATCACGTTCTCCTCGCGCTGGAGCTCGATTTCGGCGTTGGCGCTGTAGCCGGAGCGGATGGTGACGCCGTCCGGGACCTTGACGGTGGCCTTGATCTCGAACAGGTTCGTGCCGCCGGACTCCGTGGCCTTCGGGGAGATGTACTCCAGGGCCGCGTCGATGGCGACGTCCTGCAGGGCGCCCACGGTGATGCGGACGGGCAGGCCGATATGGACCCGGCCCACCTCCGTCTCGTCGATGTTGCCGTCGAAGATCAGGTCGTTCATGTCCGCAACCGTGGCGATGGTGGTACCGTCGTTGAAGGTGTTCGAGTTGATGACCGTGTTACCGACTTTCACCGGGATGTCCAGGATGAGGCCGGCCACGGAGGACCGCACGAGGGTGGAGCTCCCGGACTTGTTGGACGACGACACGCCGTCGCGGATGATTTCCAGGGATTCCACGGAGGCGGCGTACTCTTCCTGGGCCTGCTTGAGGGCCTGGGCCACCTGCTCGAAGGCCTCGGCGCTCACGAGCTGCTGGTCGAAGAGATTCTTCTGGCGGTCGTAGTTGGTCTGGGCCTGCTTGAGGTTCACCTCGGACAGGCGGACGCGGCTCTGGGCGCTGCTCAGCTGGCTCATCTCGGGGATGACCTTGAGCTTCGCGATGACCTCGTTCTTCTCGACCGTCTGGCCGGCTTCCTTGTACAGTTCGGCCACGATTCCGCTGATCTGGGCTTTCACGTTCACCTCGTCCCGGGGCTGGATCTTGCCTGTGACGACGGTGGATTTGGAGATGGTGCCCATCTCGGGCGCCAGTTCCTCGTACTGGATCTCCTTCGGGCGCGAACGCTGGAACAGGTACGCGAAGGTGCCGATGAACACGGCCGCCACGAGGAGGATGGTCAGGATTCTACCGAATTTTTTCATATCTAGATTCTTTCACTTCGTTCAGAATGACAAAAGGGTTCGTTCAGAATGACAAAAGGGTTCGTTCAGAATGACAGGGGATTATTCATCACGCATGGCGTCCACGGGTTTGATCTGCATGGCGCGGAGGGCGGGCATCAGGCCCGCGAGGACGCCGAGGACGGTCAGGAGGAGGGCGGCGAGGACCGCGGTGCCGAAGGGCACCTGGAAGGCGGCCTTCAGGACGCCGTCCGTGGTCATCGCGAGCTCCACGCCGGCGAGGATGAGGACACTGAACACGATGCCGACCATGCCCGCCACGAGGGTGAGGACGATGCTCTCGGAGATGATCTGCCCGAGAATCTGGCGCGGCGTGGCGCCGATGGCCCGCCGGATGCCGATCTCGGTCGTGCGTTCCTTCACCGACACCATCATGATGTTGGACACGCCGATGACGCCGGCCAGCAGGGTCCCGAGGCCGATGAGCCAGATCAGGAAGTTGATGCCCTTGAACAGGTTGTCCACGATGCCGAAGATGA
>CAMVPS010000091.1:0-5731 GCA_947169405.1 uncultured Bacteroidales bacterium | reverse complement strand
AGGAAATGCCGGGAACGCTCTTGTTGTTTCTTGAACCTCCGAATTTAGACATAATTCAATCCTCCATTATTTCTTTCCAGTGTCCTTCGGCTCGGCCTCGGAGATGTTCTGGGGCACGGCCTTCTTGACGATGTCTTGCTGAGCTTCCGAAAGACGGGCGAATTTCATTCCATACTCGCGCATGGAGAATTCGTCACGGAGTTCGTTCACGGCCTTGACGAGCTCATTCTGCACTGCGAGATAGGCCTGGTAGCTGGTACCACGGTCGTTCTGCAGGGAGATGACGCCCTTGGAGACCATGTAGGTCTTGCCCTCGATCTCCTTCTCCTCCTTTTCGGGGAGGTTCGGGTCGTTGTTCGGATTGGCAAGGAACTCCTTCATCTTGTCCTTCAGGTAGGCGATATCCATGGCTTCGTTACCGGCAAAGAGCTTATCTGCAGAATTGATACGCACGATAACGATGTTACGGCGGTTCACCTTCTGGTCCTGGGCCTGCTTGGAATCAGGGATAGGAGGCAGACGGCGCTGCAGACCTGACTGATCACCCATCGTGGTGGTCATCAGGAAGTAGCAGAGCAGCAGGAACGCGATGTCCGCTGTTGAGCTAGAGTTAATTTCCGGTGTTTTCTTTGCCATGATCTTTACGCTTTTTTATTGCGGATCGCAGAAAAGACCTCTCCGACGATGATCGCGACAACGGCGGCCACGGCCAGGATGTAGGTGAGGTTCAGGATCGTATCAGTGAGCTTGAGCTCGGATGCGGTGGGCGGAGTCGCGCCGGTGTAGCCGATCGCAGGGGCGCCGGAAGCCATAAAGTAGGCAACCAGGCCCAGAACGGCGGCGGCACCAAGGCCGATACCGATACGCACGAGGCTCTTGGGGTCGGTTTTCGCTGAGATGTAGAGACCGATGCACAGAACTGCGACCAATGCGAGAATGATCATCGCATAGGCCAAGTAGAGCAGTGTCTCCACCGCTGCGCCTTCGCCGCTTCCGCCGAACCGGGTGAATGCCCAGGCGGCGAGGACGACGCTGACGAGGATGATCGCCCAGCTAACCCATTTGAAGATTTTTGCGTATAACGGATTTTCCATTGTTACTTGGATTATCTGGTTCGTTATGGATTACTTGTTGTACTTGACCATCGTGTCGACGAAGCGGATGGAGGCGTCCTCCATATCGATGGTGAGGGTGTCGATCTTGGACAGGATGTAGTTGTAGAAGAGCTGGAGGATAACGGCGACGATAAGACCGCCGACGGTGGTGATAAGGGCGACCTTCATACCACCCGCAACAACGTTCGGGGAGATGTCACCGGCAGCCTGGATGGCGTCGAAGGCCTGGATCATACCGATAACGGTACCAAGGAATCCCAGGGACGGGGCGATGGCGATGAACAGGGAGATCCAGCCGAGGCCCTTCTCCATGAGGCTCATCTGGACGGAGCCGTAGGAGACGATGGTCTTTTCGACGACGTCGACACCCTGGTCGGCGCGAAGGAGACCCTGATAGAAGATGGAAGCGACCGGACCGCGGGTTTCGCGGCAGACCTTCTTGGCTTCTTCCACGCCACCCTTCTTGAACGCCTCTTCAACCTTCTCGAGGAGCTTGGTCGTGTTCGTCTTGGAGAAGGAGAGATACAGGATTCTCTCGATCGCGAGGGCAAGACCGAGGATGAGGCAGATGAGGATGAGGCTCATGAAGCCGGCGCCACCTTCGATGAACTTGGTCTTGAGAGCCTGGTGGAGGGGAACTTCCTCACCGGAACCGGCGAAAAGGTCGGTGACCGGCTCAGCAGCGGCGACCTGCTCGGTAGCGGCAGGGGCGGCAGCCTCGTCCTGGGCGGAAGCGATGTTCGCAGTGAAGGTCATGAGACCGGCAACTGCCAAAAACATGAAAAACTTTTTCATAATCGTTTTTGTGTTGTTAGTTATAAATTGAATTGAGTTAGTTAATAAAATCCTAGTTTTGTGTGCTTGTGTTCAAAAGTCCGTGCAATTTAGTAAAAATAATTCAAATGGCAAGGATTTATTTGCTTATTTCGCCGAACAGGTCCTCCCCGAAGCGGTTTTTGACCCATTCCGGGTCCTCGCTCCGACCCAGCAAGACGAACAGTTTTCCGAGGGCGGCCTCGGTGGTGATGTCGTATCCCGACACCACGCCGGCGATCTTCAACGTCTTGCCCGTGGCGTAGAGGTCCATATTGACAGTGCCTGATTTACATTGGGTTACGTTCACGACCACCTTGGACTGGCTGGCCGTGCGGACGAGTGACAGGAACCAGGGACGGGTGATGGCGTTGCCCGATCCGTAGGTCTCCAGGATGACCGCGCGGATCTCCGGCGCGAGCAGGAACACGGTCACGACCTCCGGCGTGATGCCCGGATGGATCTTGAGGATGGACACGCGGGTGTCCAGCCGGTCGTGGACCTTCAGGGGCTGCGACCAGTTCGCCGGATAGCGGATGACGCGGGTGTTGTACCGAATCCGGATGCCGGCCTCGGCCAGGGGCGGGCAGTCCGGGGAGGCGAAGGCGTCGAAGGCTTCGGCGCTGAGTTTGGTGGCCCGGTTGCCCCGGATGAGGATGGAGTCGAAGTAGATGGACACCTCCGGCACCATCGGGTGCCCTTCCTCGTCCATCGCTGCGGCGATTTCCACGGCCGAAATGAGGTTTTCCTTGCCGTCCGTGCGCGGAACGCCGATGGGCAGCTGGCTTCCCGTGAAGATGACGGGCTTCCGAAGTCCCTCCAGCATAAAACTCAGGGCCGAGGCCGAATAGGCCATCGTGTCGGTCCCGTGCAGGATGACGAAGCCGTCGTAGTCGTCGTACCTGTCCCGAATCAGGTGCGCGAGCCGCACCCAGAGGGACGGCTCCACGTCGGAGGAGTCGATGAGCGGGTCGAAGGTGTAGGAGTCGATCCGGACGGCGAACTTGCGCAGCTCGGGGACCTCCTCGGCGATCTGGCTGAAGTCGAAGGGCTTCAGGGCCTGGTCCACCGGGTCCTGCTTCATGCCGATGGTGCCGCCGGTGTAGATGATGAGGATGGAGGATGCTTTCATATCCTGTACAGGGTTTCTGCGTTGTGGGTGGTGACCGCTTCCACCTCCTCGAAGGAAAGGCCTTTGAGTTCGGCGACCTTGGCGGCGACCAGGGGAAGGAAGGCGCTCTCGTTGCGCTGCCCGCGGTGCGGGACGGGCGCGAGATAGGGCGCGTCGGTTTCCAGGACGATATGCTCGAGCGGAATGCGCTTCACCGTCTCCGCGAGCGAGGCCTTCTTGAAGGTGACGACACCGCCGATGCCCACGGAGAAATCGCCGCAGCGGCGGGCGCGCTCATAGACCTCGAAACTGCCCGAGAAGCAGTGCAGGATGCCCCGCAAATGCAGGTGGCGGCAGTCTTCGAGGATGGTGAAAAGGTCGCCCCAGGCGTCCCGGAGGTGGATGTTGACGGGAAGATCCCACTGCGAGGCGAGTTCCAGCTGGACGCGGAGGGCCTCCTTCTGGAGGGCGCGGTCCTCGTCGCCTTCGTGGTAGTCGAGGCCGATCTCGCCCACGGCGACGACGCCCCGTTCCCGGTAGGGGAGCATCTTGTCGATTTCCTCCTTCCAGTCCGGTCCCACCGAGCAGGGATACAGGCCCACCATCGGGTACAGCACGCCGGGATAGCGGTCGTTGACCGCCCAGAGGGCGTCCCGCTCGCGGCTGTCCACGTCGGCCTGGACCATCTTGCCCACCCCGGCGGCCAGGGCGCGCGCTACGGCGGCGTCGGCGTCCGGCAGGAGCCATTCGTCGTAGAAATGGGTATGGGAGTCGATGAGCAAAATGGCGTTATTTGCGGTTCAACCCACAAATTTACACAATTTTCGCGGGAATGGTACACCGGCGGAGCAGGTCCGTCTCCAAAAAACCGTCCGTCTCCAGGATGGCGGCGCGCTCCTGGACCTCGGGCCAGGACCAGCCGGTCTCCCGGACGATCTCGTCCAGGGAAATCCCGGGCCGCCCCTTGACCACGAGGGCCAGTCGGATCAGCGGGCTGTCGGCGCCGTATTTCCGCCCCAGGAGGGCCTCCAGGCCCGCTTTCCGCCGCCGGGCCGTCTTCCCGAGCCCGAGCCGCTCCACCAGGTCCTCCGGGTCCGTGACGATGTCCGCCATCCGCTGCCGGATAAGGGAGTTGCAGCCGGCGGAGCGGACGTCGTCGGCCCGACCGGGAAGGGCGTACACGTCCCGGTTGTAGTCGCAGGCGTACTTCGCGGTGATGAGGCTGCCGCCCCTGGTCTTGGACTCGATGACGACCGTCGCCCGCGACAGGCCGGCGATGATCCGGTTGCGCCGGATGAAGTTCAGGGCGACGGGGGCGCTCCCGGTGGGATAGTCCGTCACCACGGCGCAGCCGGGCGTCCGGACCATCTCCCCGGCCAGCTCCGTGTGCTGCCAGGGATATACCTTCTCGATGCCCGTCGCCATCACGCCGACAGTCGTGAGCCCGCATTCCAGGGCCGTCCGGTGGGCGATTCCGTCGGCCCCGAAGGCGAGGCCGCTGACGATGCACGGCGGCACGGACGCCTCGCCCATGGCGAGCACCAGCCGCCTGCACCAGTCCCGCCCGTACGGGCTGAGGTCCCGGGTCCCCACCACGGCGATGCAGGGGCGCATCTCGAAGACGGCGGCCGGGGGAGAGGATGCGTTGAAATACAGGGCGAGCGGCGGATCCTCGCATTCGGCGAGGAGGGAGGGGTAGTCCTCCTCGCCATAGGCGATCATGCGGAAGCCCCCGGACCGGATGCGGTCCAGCTCCCCGGCCGCCCATTCCAGGAGCCGGCCGTCCAGCTGGTCCGCGAATTCCCGGTACGGCCCCAGGGCCTCGCGGAGGGCGGCGCCCTCGAGGTCGAAGACGGGGGCCGCCGCCCCGAAGCGCTGCAGCAGGGCGTGCCCGGCGGCGGGTACGTAGCCCAGCGCCTTGTTGAGGGCGCAAAGGGCGGTTCTTTCGTCTGTGCGTGCCATGGCGTTTTTTCCGCCAAGGTAGGAAAACGCATAAAAAAACAACACCCGTTGTGGAAAACAGGTGTTGTTTCAGTATGTATTTTATGCTTTTCTTACGCTACAGGATCAGGAGCGCGTCGCCGTACGGGCCGAAGCGGTACCCTTCGTCGAGGGCCACCTTGTACGCGTTCATCACGTTGTCGTAGCCGCCGAAGGCCGCGACGCACATCAGCATCGTGGACTGCGGGAGGTGGAAGTTGGAGACGGCCGCGTCCGGGACGGAGTACTGGTACGGCGGGAAGATGAACTTGTTGGTCCAGCCGTCGAACACGTTCACTTCGTGCGTGGTGGTGACGTAGGTCTCCAGGCCGCGCATCACGGTCACGCCCACGGCGACGACCTTCTTGCCGGTGCGCTTGGCCTTGTTGATGGCCGCGGCGGCCTCCTCGCCGATGATCAGGCGCTCGGAGTCCATCCGGTGCTTGGAGAGGTCCTCCACATCCACGCGGCGGAAGTGGCCGATGCCCATATGGACGGTGATGAAGGTCTTCTCGATGTCCTTGAGGATCATGCGGTTGAAGAGCTCGCGGCTGAAGTGCAGGCCGGCCGCCGGGGCGGAGACGGCGCCTTCGTGCGCGGCGAAAATGGTCTGGAAGTTCTCCGCGTCCTCCGGGGTGACCTTGGGTTTCACCCACTGGGGAACCGGCGTCTCGCCGAGGGCGAACAGGGCTTCCTTGAAGTCCTCGTACGG
>CAMVPS010000090.1:0-5838 GCA_947169405.1 uncultured Bacteroidales bacterium | reverse complement strand
CGATCGTGGAAAAGGTGATCGCCCTGGACGACAACCGCAAGGCCCTCCAGACCGAGTCCGACGCCCTCCTCTCCCAGCAGAAGAAGGCCGCGGCCGAGATCGGCGCCCTGATGAAGCAAGGCAAGAAGGCTGAGGCCGAGGCCGCCAAGGCCGAGGTCGCTGCCCTCAAGGCCCGTTCCAACGACCTCCTCAAGCAGGCCGACGACAACAACAACGAGCTCCAGGCCCAGCTCGTCCTCCTGCCGAACATCCCCTGCGACCTCGTTCCCGAAGGGAAGGGCGCGGAGGACAACCTGGTCGTGAAGATGGGCGGCGAGGAGCCCGTGCTCCCCGAGAACGCCCTCCCGCACTGGGAGCTCGCCAAGAAATACGACATCATCGACTTCGACCTCGGTGTGAAGATCACCGGCGCCGGTTTCCCGGTGTACAAGGGCAAGGGAGCCAAGCTCCAGCGCGCCCTGATCAATTTCTTCCTGGACCGCAACACCGCCGCGGGCTACCAGGAGGTGGAACCTCCGGTGATGGTCAACGCCGCCTCCGGCTTCGGCACCGGCCAGCTTCCCGACAAGGAAGGCCAGATGTACCACGCCACCGTGGACGACTTCTACATGGTCCCGACCGCCGAAGTCCCCGTGACGAACATCTTTCGCGACGTCATCCTCGGCGCCGACCAGTTCCCGCAGAAGCTGACGGCCTACACGCCCTGCTTCCGCCGCGAGGCCGGTTCCTACGGCAAGGACGTGCGCGGCCTGAACCGCCTGCACCAGTTCGACAAGGTGGAGATCGTGCGCATCGAGAAGCCCGAGAACAGCTACGCCGCCCTCGACGAGATGATCGCCCACGTGGAGAAGCTCGTCCAGGACCTCGGTCTCCGCTACCGGATCCTCCGCCTGTGCGGCGGTGACCTGAGCTTCACCTCCGCCATCACCTACGACTTCGAACTCTGGTCCGCCGCCCAGGGCCGCTGGCTCGAGATCTCTTCCGTCTCCAACTTCGAGAGCTACCAGGCGAACCGCCTGAAGTGCCGCTACAAGGATGAGAATGGCAAGACCCAGCTCGTGCACACCCTGAACGGCAGCTCGCTGGCGCTCCCGAGAGTCGTCGCCGCGCTGCTGGAAGACAACCAGAAGGAAGGCTACATCGAGATTCCGGAAGTCCTTCGTCCCTACACCGGCTTCGACCGCATTGGATAAGCCGCGCATCATACTCGGCATCGACCCCGGAACCCAGCTGCTGGGTTTCGGGGTTGTCCGTGCCGTGGGCAAGAAGGCCGAGTACGTGGACATGGGCATCCTGGACCTGAGGAAGGAAAAGGACGCCTACACGAAGCTGCAGGCCATCTTTGACTGCATTTCCGAGGTGTGCAAGTCCTACCATCCGGACGAGCTCGCCATCGAATCGCCGTTCTACGGCAAGAACGCGCAGGTCGTGCTGAAGCTCGGCCGCGCGCAGGGGGCCGCGATCATCGCCGCCCTCGAGAACGGGGTCGCCTCCGTGACGGAATACGCACCCCGCAAGGCCAAGGAGGCCATCGTCGGCAACGGCGCCGCCTCCAAGGAACAGGTCCAGCTGATGCTGGAGAAGACCCTCGGCGTGAGGTTGGCCGCCGAGCACCTGGACGCGACGGACGCCCTGGCCATCGCCCTCTGCCACCATTACGAGACGTCGAACCCGATCGCGTCCGTGAAGGGCAAGGGGGGCTGGGAGCAGTTTCTCAAGGATCATCCCGACCGCGTCAAATAATTTTTTTAAAAATTTACATCAGTCGGTTAAACCTGCGCGTACGCGAGGCGTCTAACTGCACTGTATGACCCGGGAAACGGGCGAATTGTGTTTTTTTATGTCTACAAGAAGGATTCTGCTTAGTCTGGTGAGCCTGTTTGCCTCCCTGGCGATGATGGCCCAGAACGTGAATGTCACTGTGAAACTTACGGATGCGTCGAATGACGAGCCGATCGGCTTCGCCACAGTTTCCCTCACCCCCGAAAAAGGTAGCGCCAAGTACTCGCTGACCGACAACAATGGTAAGGGTACCATCGAGAAAGTCAAGGTGGGCAAGTACACTTTCAAGGCCGAAATCATGGGTTACAAGTCCTATGAGAAGGCCGTGGAAATCACGAAAGAGGCGACCGACCTGGGCGTGATCAAGATGGAACTGGACCAGAAGGTCCTGGACGCCGCTTCCGTGACCGCGACCGGTAACCCCATCATCATCAAGAAGGACACGGTCGAGTATAACGCCTCCTCGTTCAAGACCACGGACACCGACATGCTCATCAACCTCCTCAAGAAGCTCCCGGGCATCGAGGTCGATGACAACGGTTCCATCACCGCGAACGGCGAGACCATCACGAAGATCACCATCGACGGCAAGACCTTCTTCCTGGACGATCCCTCCATCGCTTCCCAGAACCTTCCTGCGAAGATGATCGAGAAGGTCAAGGTCGTGAAGAAGAAGTCCGAGCAGGCCGAGTTCACCGGCATCGACGACGGCAACGACGAGACCATCATCGACCTCTCCGTGCAGAAGAGCATGATGAACGGTGTCTTCGGCAACGTCACCGGTGGCGTCGGCCACGACATCCCCTCCAAGGAGAACGACATGAACGACTGGCGTTTCAACGGCAACGGCATGATCGGCCGCTTCACCGACAGCAACCAGATCAGCATCATCGGCAACGGCAACAACGGCGCCGGCGGCATGGGCTTCACCAACATGGGCGGCAACATGATGGGCCAGATGATGGGCGGCGGCCGCGGCATGGGCGGCTTCGGTGGCGGCATGGGCGGCTTCGGCGGCGGCATCACCACCTCCTGGATGGGCGGTGTCAATGCGGCGGCGGACCTCCTGGACGACAGGATGGAATTCTCCGGCAACTATATGTACAGCGGTTCCAACACCGAGTCGATGACGGATTCTTATCAGTTGAACTATTACACCGACTGGACCCAGATTCAGGAGACCCAGAACACGAGCTATCAGCGCAACAACGGCCATCGTGTGGGCGTGCGCATCGACCATAAGTTCTCGGACAACACCTCCATCCTGTTCCAGCCGCAGTTCAACTACAGCCAGGGGGGTTACAACCAGACCCAGGTCTTCGACACCTGGCGCGACGTGAAGAATGACGCCAACAAGGCGACCGAGGGTTTCTCCACCAACTACGGCCTGAACAGCAACTGGTCCGCCAATGGCTTCCTCCTCTTCCGTCAGCGCCTGGGCATCCCCGGACGTACCCTGTCCGTGAACTTGAACTGGACCCTCTCGAACAACCATTCCGACGGGTACAACCAGTCCGTCACCAATACCCTCAGCGGGTTCAATCCCGGCACGGCCGTGGTGAACCAGCGCGTGGACCAGGGCTCCAGAACCCAGAATGCGGGCGCCCGCCTCGTGTATACCGAGCCGCTCGGCGGCGGTTTCTACGTGGAAGGCAGCTACCAGTACAACTACAGCCAGTCCAATTCCAACAAGGACGTGTACAACAGCCTCTTCAACTCGATGGGCTCCTATGATTACGACATGGCTGCCCATACGATGGAGTATCGGGGCGACGGCGAATATGACGCCGCCTATTCCAACAAGATCCTGAACCGCAACATCAACCAGAGCGCCGGGCTCGCGTTCATGTACCAGGAAGGCGACGTCCGCGCCCAGCTGGGTATCACCGCGAACCCGCAGAACCAGCACAACGAGACCAACGGCAAGATCTACGACAACAAGACTCTGAACTGGGCCCCGCGCGCGATGCTGTTCTACGACTTCAACGACAACGCGAACATCCGCATCAACTACAACGGCCGGAGCGGCCAGCCTTCCACCAGCCAGTTGATGCCGGTCCTGGACAACTCCGACCCGACGTCCATGACGCTCGGTAACCCGTATCTGCAGCCTTACTTCAACCACAACGGCCGGGTCGAGCTGGAGTATTCCAACCGCGCCACCTTCTTCACCGCCCGCCTGAACCTCCAGGGCGGCATGAACCAGAACCCGATCGTGAACGCGACCTGGAACGAGAACAACCGCCGGTATTCCTTCCCGGTCAACGGCAAGAACACCTACAACGGCGGCGTCCGGATCATGGTCAACGCCCCGATCGCCAAGTCCAACTTCTCCATCTCCAACAACGCCAACGTCAATTATTCGATGTCCACCAGCTACGTGGGCAACACGACGCTGAACACGAAGGAGTTCTGGAATGAGAAGATGGACGATTTCGATTACGAAAAGTTCCACACGGTCCATCCCGACCTGAACGACGACAAGGACTTCATCGTCAACAGCACCCGGACCCTGAGCGTGATGGAGCGCCTGAACCTGAACTACCGCAGCGACAACTTCGAGGTCCGCGTGAACGGCGGCACCCGCTTCAATAAGCCCTGGTACAGCGTGAAGAAGACGAGCAACACCGAGAACGTGACCTGGAACAACTCCGTGGGCGGTTCCATCAACTGGACCATCGGCTACACCGGCCTGACGTTCACCACCGACGCGAACTACAACTGGTACAACGGTTACAAGACCGAGCAGCCTTCCCGCCTGATCTGGAACGCCGGCCTGCAGATGCCCATCATCTACAACTCCGCGACCATCGCCCTCAATGCCTATGACATGCTGGGCCAGCGGAAGAACCTCAGCACGACCCAGAACGATAACCTCTACTCCGAGTCCCGTTCCCTGTCCATCGGCCGGTATGTGATGCTGTCCTTCACCTGGCGCTTCGGCACCTTCGGCGGCCGCAATGGCCGTATGGGTGGCTTCGGCGGCGGTCGTGGCGGCTTCGGCGGCGGCCGTGGAGGCCGTGGCGGCATGGGCGGCGGCATGCCCATGGGTGGCGGCATGATGGGCGGCGGTTTCCGCGGCGGCTTCTAGCAGCCACCACGACAGCGTCATTCCCGGCTTGACCGGGAATCTCTTCTGTCATTCCGAGCGAAGCGAAGGAATCTACTTCATGGCGGTCACATATGACCGCCATTTGGCAATCAATGCGGTCATGTCCTCGGGCAGGGGAGCCTCGAGGAAGATGCGCTCGCCGGTGCGGGGGTGGGTGAAGCCCAGGGTACGGGCGTGGAGCGCCTGCCGGGGGCAGATCGCGAAGCAGTTCTGGATAAACTGGCGGTATTTGGTGTAGATGGTGCCCTGGCGGATCTCGGAACCGCCGTAGCGTTCGTCGTTGAAGAGGGGATGGCCGATGGAGGACATGTGGACGCGGATTTGGTGCGTGCGTCCGGTCTCCAGACGGCATTCCACGACGGTGATGAAGCCGTAGCGTTCCAGCACTTTCCAGTGGGTCACGGCCCATTTCCCTTTCTCCGGATCGTCGTACACGCGGAAACGCAACCGGTCGTTCGGGTCCCGGCCGATGGTGCCCTGGATGGTACCCTCGTCCTCGGCGATGTTGCCCCAGACGACGGCGGTGTAGACGCGGTCGATGGAATGGACGAAGAACTGGTCGGCGAGATGGGCCTGCGCCTGCGGGTTCTTGGCGACCACCAGCAGGCCGCTCGTGTCCTTGTCGATGCGGTGCACGAGCACGCCGAGACGCTCGTCTTCGCCGTCCGGCCCCTGGGAGATGCCCAGGTAGTAGGCCAGCGCGTTCACGAGCGTCCCGGTGTAGTTCCCGTGCCCGGGATGGACCACCATCCCGGCGGGCTTGTTGATGACGAGCACGTCGTCATCCTCGTAGGCGATGTTCAGGGGGATGTTCTCCGGCAGGATTTCCACGCCGCGCCGCTGGTACGGCATCACGAACTTGATGACGTCGCAGGGGCGGATGATGGTGTTGGCCTTCGCGGGCTTGTCGTTCACGAGGACATAGCCCAGCTTGATGGCCTGCT
>CAMVPS010000089.1:0-5940 GCA_947169405.1 uncultured Bacteroidales bacterium | reverse complement strand
CCGACCAACAAGACGGTCGCCATCAACACCGCGCAGCCGTCCGGCAGCCCCAGCCCGTTCGTCTTCCCCGGCGTCCAGCGCCTGAAGATCGACCCGCGGCTGAACCCGGTCTACTGCTTCGCGAACCTCGTGGAAGGGGAGTGCAACAAGCTCGGCATCAACGCCGGCGGCAACATCTCCAACGCCCCGGGCCGGACGCCGTTCAACCCGCTGTTCATCTTCGGCGGGCCGGGTCTCGGCAAGACGCACCTCGTGCAGGCCACCGGCATCGCCATCAAGGAGAAGTTCCCGGAGCTCGTAGTCCTCTACGTGACCGGAAACGAGTTCAAGACCCAGTACATGGACGCCATCAAGGGCAACCGCCTCGTGGACTTCATGGCCTTCTATATGAAGATCGACGTCCTGCTGGTGGACGACATCCAGGACCTCCTGGGCCAGGGCTCGCAGAACGCGTTCTTCAACGTGTTCAACCACCTGCACCAGAGCGGCAAGCAGCTGATCTTCACCTCCGACCGCGCCCCCGTGGACCTGCAGAACTTCGAGGAGCGCCTCCTGTCCCGCTTCAAGTGGGGCCTCTCCGTGGAGCTCTTCAAGCCGGATTACGAAACCCGCCTGTCGATGCTCAAGGCCCGCGCCTTCCGCGAGGGCGTCGCCATCGACGAGGAAGTCCTCGCGTTCCTGGCCTCCCGGATCAAGTCCAACTTCCGCGAGCTCGAGGGCACGCTCATCTCCCTGATCGCGAACGCCACCCTGGGACACAAGGAAATCACCGTCTCCCTGGCGGAGAGCATCACCGGCAAGATCGTCGGCGAGGAGCAGACGGACATCTCCATCGACCTGATCGTGGATACCGTGTGCGAGTACTTCAACATCACCCGCGACATCCTGCTCTCCAAGTCCCGCAAGCGCCAGATCGTCCAGGCCCGCCAGATCGCGATGTTCGAGTGCCGGAACCTCATCCCGAACTGCTCGCTCTCGACCATCGGGGCCGAGCTCGGCGGCAAGGACCACGCGACGGTGCTGCACGCCTGCACCACCGTCCAGGACCTGATGTCCACGGACAAGACCTTCCGTCAGTACGTCACGGACATCGAGAACATGGTCGCCGTTCCGGTGGACCGGTAAGAATTCCTGTCATAAGCGACGAAAACGGGACTCAGTTCCGTTTTTTTTGTGTATCTTTACGCAATCAAAACACGCAAGGATATGACCGCTGATACCGTACTGGACATTTTCAAGGACATCACCCGGATTCCCCGCGAGTCCGGACACGAAGGTCCGATGACCGCTTTCCTGCAGGATTTCGCCGCGAAACACGGCTTCGAGTGCCGGACCGACAAGACCGGCAACGTCGTGATCGTCAAGGAGGCCGCCCCCGGCAAGGAAAACGTGCCCACCCTCGTTCTCCAGGCGCACCAGGACATGGTGTGCGAGAAGAACGCCCATTTCGATTTCGACTTCCTCACGCAGGCGATTCCCTATGAGGTGGAGGACGGCTGGATGGTGGCGAAGAACACCACCCTCGGCGCGGACGACGGCATCGGCGTCGCCGCCTGCCTCGCCCTCCTCGGCAGCGACCTGCCCACCGGCAAGCTCGAGTGCCTGTTCACGATCTCCGAGGAGACCGGGATGGACGGCGCCTTCGCCCTGGAGCCCGGCTTCTTCGAGGGAAAGACCCTCATCAACCTGGATTCCGAGGACGAGGGCCAGCTATTCGTGGGCTGCGCCGGCGGCATCGACACCACCGCCACCTTCGAGTTCAAGCGCGAAGCCCTGCGCAAGGGCTACCGGACGGTGAAGATCCGCCTCACCGGCGGCCGCGGCGGCCATAGCGGCGACGACATCAACAAGGAGCGGGCGAACGCCCTGCGGCTCCTCATCCGCTTCCTGTACACCGAACTCCAGTACGATTTCCAGCTCCTGTCCATCGGGGGCGGGAACAAGCCCAACGCCATCTGCCGCGAGGCGGAGGCCATCATCGCCGTCCCGGCGGGGGACATCGACGACTGGAAGGACGAAGCCGCAGAGTTCGAAACCCTCATCCGGGCCGAGTACAAATCCAGCGACCCGGACCTCAAGGTCGTTTTCGCGGAGGAAGCCTCGCTCATCCGCCCGATCGAGGAAGGGGACGCCGCCTGCATCATCATGACGCTCCTGAGCATCCCGCACGGGGTGGAGAAGATGTCGATGGACATTCCCGGCCTGGTCGAAACCTCCTCGAACCTGGCCGCGGCGCACATCCACGGCGACGTCCTCAAGGTCGTCACGAGCCAGCGCAGTTCCGTCGTCTCCGAGCTGCACGCGGTCGCGGAAAGGGTGGAAGCCGCCTTCTTCCTGGGCTCCTTCGAAGCGGAACACCACGGCGAGTATCCCGGCTGGAAGCCCAACCTGGATTCCCACATCCTGAAAGTCTCCGTAGACTCCTACAAGCGCCTGTTCGACAAGGAGCCCGAGGTCAAGGCCATCCACGCCGGCCTCGAATGCGGCCTGTTCCTGGAGAAGTTCCCGGACCTGGACATGATCTCCTTCGGGCCCACCCTCCGGAACGTCCACGCCCCGGGCGAGAAGCTCGAGCTCGCCTCGCTGGACAAGTTCGTGGAGCACCTCAAGGATGTCGTCGTCAATTTCTCGTAAGATGCTCGTCGCTCCCTCCCTGCTGGCCGCCGATTTCCTTCACCTCGAGAAAGAGGTGGAGACGGTCAATGCCCACGCGGACATCCTCCACCTGGACATCATGGACGGCACCTTCGTCCCGAACATCTCCTTCGGATTCCCGGTCGTGGAAGCCGTCGCGCGGACCGTCCGGAAGCCGATGGACGTACACCTGATGATCGTCCATCCGGAAAAGTACGTGGAACGCTTCGCGAAGGCGGGCGCCTCGATGATCAGTTTCCATTACGAAGCGGCGCTGGACGAGACGGATGCGGTCATCGACCTCATCCACAGCTTCGGCGTGAAAGCGGGCGTCGTCATCAACCCGGACGTCCCGGTGGAGAAGATCTTCCCGTACCTCGGCAAGGTCGATTATGTGCTGCTGATGAGCGTTTTCGCCGGCTTCGGCGGGCAGAAGTTCATCGAGGACACCTACGGCCGCATCCGGGCCGTCAAGGCCGAATTGAAGCGCATCGGCAGTTCCGCCCTCGTCGAGGTGGACGGTGGCGTCACGACGAAGAACGCCGGCCGCCTGGCGAAGGCCGGCGTGGACATCCTCGTTGCCGGCAGCGCCGTGTTCCGGGCGGAGGATCCCGCCGCCGCGGTCGCCGCCCTGCGAGAAGGTTGACTAGAGGATATAACTGACTTCCTTGAAGCCGAAGGTCCGTTCCCGACCTTCGGCTTCAAGGCGTAGAAGGCCTTCGGGCGTGATGCCCAGGATTGTGCCATTGAATTCTTGCCCGGTCGCCAGGTCCCGGTACTGGGCCTGAATCCCTTTTTGGAACAAATCCCGCTCGTAGAGGTCCCGGAGGCCGTTCCTGCCTTCCTCCGCCTGCAGGGAGGGCAGCCAGGACTCCAGCCCGCGGCACAGGTTTTCCAGAAAAGCGGCGGGGTCGTATGTCTTCCCCGTAAGCCGCTTCAGGGAGGTGGGATTCAGGACGCCACCAGGGAATTCCGTCTGGTTCAGGTTGATGCCGATGCCGATGACGGACCAGGCGATTTCCGCCCCGTCCAGACCGTTCTCCACGAGCATCCCGCAGATCTTCCGTTTGCCCACATAGATGTCGTTCGGCCACTTGATGACGGCCGGGACGCCCTCTTTCAGGAGTGCCTCCCGGACGGCGAGCGTCGCGAAGCAGGTCAGGGCCATCACTTCCCGGGCCGGCAGGGCTTCCGGCCGCAGGAGCAGGGAGAAAGTGAGGTTGTCGCCCGGGGCCGAGAACCAGCGGTTTCCGCGCTGGCCGCGCCCCGCCGTCTGGTTCACGGCGGCTACCACTGACAAATTGTCATAGTCCCCGATGTGCCGCAGAAGCTCGCTGCTGGTGGAATCCAGCTCCTCGAACCACTTTATCCGCATGACATTTTCCATTGGTTCGGATTTTGTGTATCTTTGTACTGCAAAATTACAAATAATCCTCATATGATTACACACGACCTGCGGCTGATCGCCGACGCGATCCTGGACAAGAAAGGCCAGGACGTGGTCTCCCTGGATATGCGCAAGATGGACGGCGCCATCACGGACTTCTTCGTGGTGTGCGACGGCTCCAACACCACGCAGGTGGGTGCCATCGCCGACAACATCGCCGAAAAGATGCAGGAAGAGGGCCACAAGCTCTGGCGCTCCCAGGGCGAGGGCAACAATTTCTGGATCATCCAGGACTACGGCCACATCGTGGTCCATATCTTCCTCAAGGAATACCGCGACTTCTATCGCCTGGAGGACCTCTGGGCGGACCTTCCCCGCAAGGAATACAAGGAGCGCAAGAAGCCCGTGGCCAAAAAAACCGAAGCGTAGATGGCTGACAAAAAGAAAGATCCGAAAGGCGGGAAGACTTTCCGCGTTTCCTTCAACTTCTCCTGGCTGTACTTGTTGCTGATCGCCGGCATCGGCTGGCTGCTTTTCTCGAACCAGCAGTCCTCCGAGCCGCAGAAGATCGAATGGCAGCAGGTGCAGACGATGGCCCAGTCCGGCGACATCGAGGAGATCGTCTTCGTGCGGAACGACCTCCAGGGCGAGGTCAAGGTCCGGCCCGAGCGGCTCGCCAAGTACGCCGACCAGTTCCCGGGCGGGGCCGTCCCGCGCCGGGCGCCGCATTTCTACTTCCTGGTCTCCGCCCGGTTCGACCCGGAGGAGAACTTCGAGAAACTGAACGAGAACCTGGCGGTGGGGGACCAGTTCAAGGTGGTCATCCAGAACGCCGACCATACTTGGGCCGAGCTGGCCCAGTGGATTTTCCCGACCCTGCTGTTGATTCTCTTCTGGGTCTGGATGTTCCGGGGAATGAACCGGGGCGCCGGCGGAGCGGGCGGCGGCATGGGCAATCCTTTCAATGTGGGCAAGGCCACGGGCAAGCTCGCGGACAAGGACGAGGTCAAGGTCACCTTCAAGGACGTCGCCGGCCTGTACGGCGCGAAGGAGGAAGTGATGGAGATCGTCGACTTCCTCAAGAATCCGAAGAAATACACGGCCCTCGGCGGCAAGATCCCGAAGGGCGCGCTCTTGGTCGGTCCTCCGGGCACCGGCAAGACGCTCCTGGCGAAGGCCGTCGCCGGCGAGGCGAACGTCCCGTTCTTCTCCATCTCCGGCTCCGACTTCGTGGAGATGTTCGTCGGCGTGGGCGCCTCCCGCGTCCGCGACCTCTTCCGTCAGGCGAAAGAGAAGGCCCCGTGCATCGTCTTCATCGATGAAATCGACGCCGTGGGCCGCGCCCGCGCGAAGAACGGCGGTTTCACCTCCAATGACGAGCGGGAGAACACCCTGAACCAGCTGCTGACGGAAATGGACGGCTTCGGCACCAACTCCGGTGTCATCGTCCTGGCCGCCACCAACCGGGCGGACATCCTGGACCAGGCCCTGATGCGGGCCGGCCGCTTCGACCGCCAGATCCACGTCGAACTGCCGGAGCTCAAGGAGCGCGAGGAAATCTTCCAGGTGCACCTGCGCGGCATCAAGGTGGATCCGGACTTCAACGTGGAGTTCATGGCCAAGCATACGCCGGGATTCTCCGGCGCCGACATCGCGAACGTGTGCAACGAGGCCGCCCTGACGGCGGCCCGGCGCAACCACGCGACGGTGAACCAGCAGGACTTCCTGGATGCGGTGGACCGCATCATCGGCGGTCTCGAGCGCAAGAACAACATCATCATGTCGCCTGCGGAGAAGCGGACGACGGCCTACCACGAGGCGGGCCACGCCCTCGTGGGCTGGCTGCTCCCTTACGCGGATCCGGTGTTCAAGGTGAGCATCATCCCGCGCGGCAACGCCCTGGGCCTGACCTGGTACCT
>CAMVPS010000088.1:0-6031 GCA_947169405.1 uncultured Bacteroidales bacterium | reverse complement strand
GCGATGAGGAAGTTGCGGGCGCCCACGTTGGTGGCGCCGGCGCGGGCGGCTACTTCGTCCCACGCCCCGCCGAAGTCCGGCTTGCGGTCCGGATCGGCCATCTTCTCGGGCAGGGCCTCGTATTCGCCCGCCCGGCACACGGCCAGGTTCCGCCGTTCCGGCTTGAAGGCCGCGGCCTCGTAGCAGTAGCAGGGGATTCCGAGTTCCTTATACATCCGCTCCGCCAGCCCTCGGGCCAGCGTGGCGCATTCTTCCAGCGTGATCCCGGACACCGGGATGAGCGGCAGCACGTCGGTGGCCCCGCTGCGCGGGTGCGCGCCGTGATGCAGGCGCATATCGATCAATTCCTGGGCTTTTGCAGCGCCCCGGAAGGCGGCCTCGACGACCGGCTCCGGCTCGCCCACGAAGGTCACGACCGTCCGGTTCGTCGCCTCGCCGGGGTCCACGTCCAGCACCTTCACGCCTTCCACCGCGGCAATCGCCGCCACGATGGCGTCGATGACCGACTTGTCCCGCCCTTCGCTATAGTTGGGCACGCATTCGATGATTCTTTTCATAGAAAAAGGTTATCAGTTTATCTTTCAAAGATAGCAATTTGTTTTCAAATTGTAACAAGATTCCTTCGCTTCGCTCGGAATGACAAGTTGAAAGGCTCGGAATGACGATTCTTGTCATTCCGAGGAGGCCGCAGGCCGACGAAGGAATCTATTTCTTGAAATACTTCCCGATCACCGGAATCTCCGCCAGCGGCAGGTCCTTCTTCACGATGTACGCGAGGAAGACGACGACCAGGACCGTGTTCACGAGAATGGCCGGCCAGAAGCCGAGGAGCTTGTTGGAGTAGGTGATGCCGACGAAAAGCACGGCCGCCAGGAGCGTGTAGATGAGCATATCCTTGATGGGATAGTCGATGGGATAGTACTTCTGCCCGACGAAATAAGACAGCAGCATCGCGACGCCGTAGCCGGCGAAACCGCCCCAGGCGCAGGCCATGTAGCCGTATTTCGGGACCAGGAGGACGTTGATGCCGATCAGGACGGCGCAGCCGATGCCGGAGAAGACGGCGCCCCAGATGGTCTTGTCGGTCAATTTATACCAGAAGGACAGGTTGAAGTAGATGCCCATCATCATCTCCGCCGCCATCACGATCGGGACCACCTTCAGGCCGTCCCAGTAGTCGCTCTTGATGATGTAGCGGAGCACGTTCATATAGGCCATGACGCACAGGAAGGCCAGCAGCGTGAAGATGACGAAATACTTCATCCCCTTCGCATAGGTCTCCTTGTTGTCCTTCTCGCGGGAGTTGCCGAACACGAACGGCTCGTAGGCGTAGCGGAACGCCTGCGTGATGAGCGCCATGATCATCGCGATCTTCACGACGGCGCCGTAGATGCCCAGCTGGACGTTCGCATCGGCCCCGGGATAGACCTTCGGGAAGAGGATCTTGTCGGCCGTCTGGTTCAGGATGCCGGCGATGCCGAGCACCAGGATGGGCCAGCTGTAGGAGAGCATCCGCTTGCACAGGTTCCAGTCGAACCCGTAGCCGATGCCCTTCAGTTCCTTCGCGAAGAAGAAGGTGACGAGGGAGGTGCAGAACAGGTTGATATAGAAGACGTAACCGACGCCCACCTCGGGGTTGTACAGCTTGCCCCACACGGCCGGATTCCCGTCATACAGCTTGGGAAGCAGGACGAAGTACACCAGGTTCAGGGCGATGTTCAGGCCGATGAACAGCAGTTTCAGCGCCGCGAACTTCAGGGGCCGCTTCTGGTACCGCAGGTAGGAGAACAGGATGGCCTGGAAGGCGTCCAGGGCCACCACGATGGCAAGCGACCAGATGTAGGACGGATGCTCCGGATACCCCATGGCCGAGGAGATGGGTCCGATGAAGGCGAACACCAGGCCGATGAAAACCAGCGAGGTGAGGCCGACCATCCGGAGGATGGAGGAGTACACCAGCTTCGGGTCCTCGCCCTCCTTGTTCGCGAAGCGGAAGAAGGTCGTCTCCATCCCGTAGGTCAAGATGACCAGCAGGAGGGCGGTGTAGGCGTACAGGTTCGTGATGACCCCGTAGCCACCGCTGGCCGCCGCGATCTTGTAGGTATAGAGGGGAACGAGCAGGTAGTTCAAAAACCGCCCGATGATGCTGCTGAGTCCGTAGATGGCCGTATCCTTGGCCAGGGTTTTCATATCTGCCATAGCAACCACAAATTTACGGAAAATACCTTTGTATTCCGTCCGTTTTTCTTAATTTTGTAAAAATAACCGAGTCAAATCCAACATCTCCCTGATAATGAAACGACTGACCACGATCCTGATGCTCTGCACCGTGACTGCCGCCCTGTCGGCACAACCCTACAAAGACCGTTCCCTGACGCCCGAAGAAAGGGCGGCGGACCTCGTTTCCCGCCTGACCCTGGAGGAAAAGATGTCCCTGTCCATGAATTCGTCCGCCGCGGTGCCCGCCCTGGGCATCAAGGCCTACAACTGGTGGAGCGAGGCGCTGCACGGCGTAGCCCGCAACGGGGCCGCCACGGTGTTCCCGCAGCCCATCGGCATGGCCGCCTCCTTCGATGAACCGCTGGTTTACGAGGTCTTCACGGCCGTCAGCGACGAGGCCCGGGTGAAGTACGACGAGGCCCGGAAGACGGGCCTGGTGAAGCAGTACCAGGGCGTCACTTTCTGGACCCCGAACATCAACATCTTCCGCGACCCGCGCTGGGGACGGGGCATGGAAACTTACGGCGAGGACCCGTACCTGACGGGCCAGCTGGGCATGGCCGTCGTCCGCGGCCTGCAGGGACCGTCGGATTCCCCGGTCTTGAAGGCCCACGCCTGCGCGAAGCACTACGCCGTCCACTCCGGCCCGGAATGGAACCGCCACAGCTATGACGCCGTCGTCTCCGAGCGCGACCTCCGCGAGACCTACCTCCCGGCCTTCAAGGACCTGGTGGTCAAGGCCGACGTCCAGGAAGTGATGACCGCCTACAACCGCTTCCGCGGCGTTCCCTGCGGCGCCTCCGACGAACTCATCAACAAGATCCTCCGGGGTGAATGGGGCTACAAGGGCATCATCACCTCCGACTGCGGCGCCGTCGACGACTTCTACCGCAAGAACCATCACGAGTACGTGCCCGATGTCGCCGCCGCGGCGGCCCTGGCCATCCACTCCGGCGTGGACACCGAGTGCGGCGGGACGTATCATCATATTCCGGAGGCCGTGGAGCGCGGCCTGCTGGACGAGAAGGACCTGGACCGGAACCTGATCCGCCTGTTCGCGGCCCGCTACCGCCTGGGCGAGATGGACGACATCTCCCTCTGGGACCACCTTTCTCCGTCCATCGTGGAAGGGGAGGAGCACCTCGCCCTTTCCCGGAAGATGGCGCAGGAGACGATGGTTCTCCTCCAGAACAAGGGCGGCATCCTGCCGCTCGCTGCCAATGCGCGGATCGCACTGGTGGGCCCCAACGGGGATGACGCGAAGATGCAGTGGGGCAACTACAATCCCGTCCCGAACCGGACGATTACCCTCTACGACGCGCTCAAGGAGCGGATTCCCGGCATCCAGTACGTCCGTGGCTGTGGCCTGATCGCCACCGATTTCATGCCGAAGCCCGATCCGAACAACCCGTTCGAGAAGGCCCGCCACATGACCGGCGCCGAGCTGGAGGCCGTCGCGAAGCAGTTCGCCATCGGCGTGCAGGATATCCAGAACTATATCCGCCGCCAGGACGAGCGGCAGAAGGACTTCCTCCCGGCGCTGGATGTCGAGGCGGTCCTCGAGAGTCTGAAGGACATCGACATCGTCATCTTTGCGGGCGGCATCTCGCCCCGCCTGGAAGGCGAGGAGATGCCGGTGCAGCTGCCCGGCTTCAAGGGAGGCGACCGCACGGACATCGAGCTCCCGCAGGTGCAGCGTGACCTCCTGAAGGCCCTGCACGATGCCGGCAAGAAGGTCGTCCTCGTGAACTTCTCCGGCTGCGCCATCGGCCTGGTCCCGGAGACGGAGACCTGCGACGCCATTCTCCAGGCCTGGTATCCGGGTGAGGAGGGCGGTCTGGCCATCACGGACGTCCTCTTCGGCGACGTCGCCCCTTCCGGCAAACTTCCCGTCACCTTCTACCGCAGCGTGGATGACCTGCCGGATTTCGAGAACTACGACATGAAGGGCCATACCTACCGCTACTTCCAGGGCAAGCCCCTGTATCCGTTCGGTTACGGCCTCAGCTACACGACGTTCCGCTACAAGCGGGCGAAAGTGAAGAACAACTCGCTCATCATCCCGGTGAAGAACACCGGCAAGCGCGAGGCCACCGAGGTCGTCCAGGTGTACGTCCGCCGCAAGGACGATCCGAACGGCCCCGTCAAGACCCTCCGCGCCTTCCGCCGCGTGACCATTCCGGCCGGCAAGACCGTGAAGGTGTGCATCCCGCTGGAGGACGAGACCTTCCTCTGGTGGTCGGAAGAGAAGCAGGACATGGTTCCGCTCCCGGGCAAGTATGAACTGCTGTACGGCGGCAGTTCCGACCAGGTGCGGTCGAAGCGGTTTACGTTCAAGAAATAAGATTCCTTCGCTTCGCTCGGAATGACAAAAGGCCGCTCGGAATGACAAAGGTCATATTGGTGACAGGCGCCAGCAGCGGCATCGGGTACGATGCCGCTGAGGCGTTTGCGCGGCAGGGGCACCGCGTGTACGCGGCGGCCCGGCGCGTGGAGCGGATGGAACCGCTCAAGGCGCTCGGCGTGGTCCCGCTGCGGATGGACGTGACGGACGAAGCCTCCCTGGAGGCGGGCGTCCGGACCGTCCTGGAAGCGGAAGGCCGCATCGACGCCCTCGTGAACAATGCCGGCTACGGGTATTTCGGCGCCATCGAGAACGTGCCGCTGGAGGAGGCCCGTCGGCAGTTGGAAGTCAATGTGTTCGGTCTCGCCCGCCTGTGCCAGCTGGTCATTCCGTCCATGCGGGAGCAGGGGAGCGGACGCATCGTCAACATCTCCTCCGTCGCGGGGAAGACCGTCCTGTATTTCGGCGGCTGGTACCACGTGTCCAAGTTCTCCGTGGAGGCGCTGAGCGATGCGCTGCGGATGGAACTGAAGCCTTTCGGCATCGACGTCTCGATGATCGAGCCGGGCGGCATCAAGACCAACTGGGGCATTATCGCCGCCGACCACCTGGCGGAATCATCGAAAGGAACGCCCTACGAGGCGGAAGGCCTCCGCGAGTCCGAGACGATACGCAAGGCCTATTCCATGCGCCTTCTCTCCAACCCTTCGGTGGTCACCCGCGCCATCTCCAAGGCCGTGAACAGCCGGCGGCCGCGCGCCCGCTACCGCGTCGGCTTCGGCGCCGGCACCCTCCTTTTCCTACACGCCATCCTTCCCACCCGCTGGTGGGACGCCCTCTTCCGCCTCGGCGGAAAAGTCAAATTCTGACTGTCATCCTGAGGAGGTCGAAGACCGACGAAGGATTTTTTGGGTTCTTCGTCAATTTCGGTGCAGGATCTTCTGTGCAACTTTTTGTCAATCAGCTTATTGGGCAAGGTCTGCGTTCATTTTGGGCAAGATCTGTTTTTTACGGACAGGCCTTGCCCATTCATTATGGCCTACGCCGCACTGTGTGGTAGATTCGGCGGGCAAGGTCTGCCCATTGAAATCAGACTTTGCCCAAAAGTATGAATGACCTCGCCCAAAGGCGCCTCAGACCTTGCCCGTCGTGATCCGCTTACTTTTCCATTGCACCGAAAATGACGAAGAACCATTTTTTGAGCCCGTAGGGCGAGAGTAAGTCCCTCCCCCGAGGGGAGGGATTTAGGGAGGGGGTAACGTGGACTGGACATCATGCTGTGCTACTTGCACAGCATGATGTCCAATATCATCTTGTCCGTGGCCTGCATGCCGACGGAGCCGATGGTGCCGAGGTTGCGGACGGTCTTTTCGATGTCGTCCTCGATGATGCCGTCGGTGGAGGGGATGCACGTGCCGCGGAGGGCGAGGACGGCGGACTGGATGGCGCTGGAGACGCCGGAGGCGA